>JBHEPM010000238.1:0-518 GCA_046260295.1 Psychroflexus sp. | reverse complement strand
AAAAATTTCAATAGCTGCATCGTCACAAAGCGATACATTTTCTGTGAACGTTGGACCGTCATCGAAATTTTCTCCGATGCTTGCTGTCAAATTTCCATCCTGGATTATCTGCATCGTAGCACCGTTCCAGCCATCACCAAAGGAATCTAACAATGTAATTTCATAATCGCAGGTATTCTCTGCAATACAAGTATCTGTAAAAAAGCTAACTGGTAAAGACAGTTCACTAAGCTCACCGTTGCCACAATCAGAACGCACATAAACTTCGTAAGCCGTTGATGCCGTTAAGTTATCTAGTAAAGCAGATGTATTTGATATATCTCCAGTTGCTACTGGAGTATCCTCTTCAGGATCATCGCCTTCTATAAATAATAACCATTCATAACCATCAATAGCCGTTGGATCTCCATCAAAAGTAAGTTGTGCAGAATCTAATGTAACATTGCTTATTTCTAAATTGGTAGGTTTAAAACAAGTTGGAAGTTCGTCAATATTAACAGCATCAATTTGGATATCAC
>JBHEPM010000237.1:0-541 GCA_046260295.1 Psychroflexus sp. | reverse complement strand
GATTTAGATAAAAATGATTATTATTCCTATGTTTGTGATATGTTAAACAATCAAAACAATTCTTGGTGGTGGTCTTTATTACGTCAAACGTCGTGATCTAGATCCTGCTATGCATATATTTCATAAAGGCTTGTCTATCACGACAGGCCTTTTTTAATTTAAAAACCTGAACCAAGACTATGAGTTATTCTTTAAAAACCACCTATCAAAAGTTGCTTGCCGACACCTTTACGCCGGTGAGTGCTTACCTTAAAATCAGGGAAGTGTTTAGCTGAGTTTGAGGTAGAGGATCTGGGTTTCAAATTTCTCACTCAAGGCCTTTTTGGGTTCACGACTTACGACGCTGTTCGGTATTTTGAAAAACTGACCATCGATAAAAGCAGATCTCAATTGGGTTTGCCCGACATGCTTTACAATGTGTTTCAGAATGTGATTGTCATTAACCATTTCAATGACGAAGCTTATATTTTTGACCATAGCTTTGACGGTACCAATCGCATTTCAGAATTGAAATCTTTGCTGAAAAATCAGAATTACACTG
>JBHEPM010000236.1:0-582 GCA_046260295.1 Psychroflexus sp. | reverse complement strand
CTCGTATATTCTGCGCCATCAAAAGTTCTTCTGTATGAAACGCCACCCCATAATCGACCAAAACTAGTTGTATAATAAGCTTTGGCATTAAGGTCAACATTAGATTCTTGAGTTTCTTCCCTTAACTGTAACATTATTGAAGGCTCAAAAGACCAGTCAGAACCAAAAGGAGCAATATTATATCCTACAGAAGTGAGATATTGTCTTTGATTGTCTGTTTCAAAGATTTCTGAAAATATTTGTCTTTGCTGCGGAATGAGATTCTTAACCGTTAAATGTGCAAAAAAGTCCATATAAAAATATGACATTCCAAAATCAACATTAAAGAATGAATCAGATTGAGTTACTCCGGCAATAGTTGGATCTGGATTATCAATAGAATTCAAATCTGTTTCATCTAATTTTTCTTGAACCAAACCTACATTTAAACCAAAAGAAAGTTGATTTAAATCAACAGCACTTCTTGAAAACATCAAGTGATAGGCAAACGTCAGATAAGCACCTTGTTGCGAAAACCTTCCGTTTGTGTCATTGAATAAAATACCACCAAGACCTATGTTATCTCCAAGTTTACCATTCATA
>JBHEPM010000235.1:0-588 GCA_046260295.1 Psychroflexus sp. | reverse complement strand
TAGCATAATCGGTACTTCGATCAATACGCCGACTACCGTAACCAGAGCCGCACCCGATTGAATACCGAACAGCATGATCGCCACGGCAACCGCCAGCTCGAAAAAGTTACTGGCTCCAATCATTGCACCCGGTGCACAGGTTTGATAGTTCAGGTTTAGCCATTTTCCACCATACCACGCTATGAAGAAGATGAAATAGGTTTGGATAATCAGCGGAACGGCGATGAGCAGGATGACCACAGGATCGCTTAATATCCGGTCTCCCTGGTAGGCGAACAAAAGAATCAACGTCAGCAAAAGAGCACTTATCGATACCGGCTTAAATTTTGGCAGAAATCGTATGGTGTACCACTCCATCCCTTTTTTATTTACGAGTATTTTGTGCGTAAAGTATCCAGCAACCAATGGAATCACCACAAAAGCCACAATGGATGTGACCAGTGTATTGTAGGGAATGGTGATATCTGTAATGCCCAATAAAAAAGCTACAATAGGGATGAAGAGAATCAGGATTAAAAGATCATTTACGGAAACCTGAACCAGCGTATACGTAGGGTCACCATCAGACAGATACGACCACACAAAAAC
>JBHEPM010000234.1:0-598 GCA_046260295.1 Psychroflexus sp. | reverse complement strand
GATGTTGAACGCTAACTAAAGCTTAAAGCAATGTATTGTGATGCATTAATGCTAGTAGTACACAAATTCAAAATAGATTTTTTACAGGATTGTTTAAAAGTCAAGTGTTTTACTAGTATTTTAGCAAAAAACATCATACACATGAAAAAATTAATATGGCCACTTTTTATGGCTGCATGCCTTATAGGCTGTAAAACCCAGAAAAAAGATATTACTGAAGTAGATCCTCTCAGATTTTCAAAAACCATTAGTTCTTCAGAATTGAGTGATTACTTGTATACCTTTAGTTCTGATGATTTCGAAGGCAGAGATACTGGTAAAGATGGACAGAAAAAAGCTGCTCAATATCTAAAAGATTATTATAGTAGCTTGAATATTGACGGGGGTTCTATGGAGGATGAGCCTTATTTCCAAACCATAGACTCTTCTTATTTTGACGGAAGATTTCCGTCGAGTGAAAACGTTATTTCAATGATAAAAGGGAGCGAGTTACCAGAAGAATATTTGGTAATTACCTCACATTATGACCATGTTGGTATTGGTGAAGATGGAAAAATTTATAATGGTGCTGATGATGATGGATCTGGAACTGTGGCGA
>JBHEPM010000233.1:0-600 GCA_046260295.1 Psychroflexus sp. | reverse complement strand
GTCGGCACTGTATTCGGTCACTTTTCCTTCTGCATCGGTCACGTCCATTTTTTTGCCGGTTTTCAGTTTCCCAAAACCATCTATCACTTCAATTTTGTTTTTCTTCATCAAAAACTGAACGCCTTTGCTCATGCCATCAGCCACATTTCTGCTGCGTTTAATCACGGCTCCAAAATCCTTGTCGATGGCTTTGGCTTTTAAACCGTATTCATCCACATGTTTTAAATAGTCATAAACTTGGGCACTTTTTAGCAAGGCTTTGGTTGGAATACAACCCCAGTTTAAACAAATTCCGCCTAAATTTTCTTTTTCTACAATAGCAACTTTAAAACCCAGTTGTGATGCTCTTATTGCGGTAACGTATCCTCCCGGACCACTTCCTAAAATAATGATATCGTATTTCATGTGTTGAATGTTTATGTGTTTATTTGTTAAAATGTTAACTGTATAATCGTTTAATTGTATAACTCTTTATTTTTGTCTTGCAGTCTTGCGGTCTTGCGGTCTTTCTTTTTACAAATATTAACTCTTTTATTTAACTTCTAATTTCTATTTAACCTCTTACTTCTAACTTCTAACTTCTAACTTTCTCTTTATACT
>JBHEPM010000232.1:0-603 GCA_046260295.1 Psychroflexus sp. | reverse complement strand
CTATTATAGTAGATAAACTTTTGATTATTGCCAATAATAAACTCAACGCTTCCGCCACCAATATCGGCCATAAGTACCATTTCATCTTCTAGGGCAATACTATGCCTAACCGCCAGACCAATCATTTCAGCCTCCATTTTTCCAGAAATAGCACGAATCCTAACTCCAGTTTCTTCTTCTGCTTCTTTAATAAAATCTCCTCCATTTTCAGCTTCCCGAATAGCACTCGTGGCGTAGGCCAGAATAGTTTCAACATTATGGCTATCGCACAAAAATTTAATTCTTCTAAGCGCTTCCAGCCCACGATCCATAGCTTTACGGCTTAATCTATCTTCAAGACCTTTTTCGGCAAGGATCACCATTTCTTTAAGTTTATTGACCGTTCGGAAACTTCCATCGGGATAAATATCTACCAGAACAGCATGAAAAGAATTGGTCCCCAGATCTATGGCGGCTATGCGTTTGGTGGCTTCAGAATTAGATGAATTGGTTCTCATTTCTTAAAATTTAAGCTGAAAAAATTAACTGCTATACTCCTAAGATAACTAATTTTTTAAGGATTATTGAGAATTTAAACTTCATCAGATAATTCAATGTATTTTT
>JBHEPM010000231.1:0-605 GCA_046260295.1 Psychroflexus sp. | reverse complement strand
GTTCTATATCACGGCCTTCGTAGGGAATGTAATTGGTTTTAAAAATATAATCCCAAATGCTTAGTGAAATCCCGAAGTTCATGCCGTATGGATGTGATTCAGGCAATTTTTTGGAATGGTGCCAAATGTGCATTTTAGGATTGTTTAAGAAGTATTTGAGGGGACCATAATCCCAACCTACATTTGCATGGTTTAAATGTCCAATAGTAATGGCAATGGCATGGACGATAAATGCTAATTCTAGTTGGAAACCAAAAATCATGGAAAGTGAAATATATTTAAAACTGTTGTACAATAATGTTTCTCCAAAATGATAGCGCAAATGTGCTGCAAATCCCAACAAATTGTGAACTCCCCACTGAACAAAATCTGAAATGAAAAAGAAAATCACTAATTGCCAACCCCAATGTATAGAAGATAAATCGAAAAGATGCCCGCCCTCGTAACCAATAGGTGCGAGTAAATCCGTTAACATACGCGTTGTAACTGATGAAAGGGCTATATACAATAGTAAGTTGAAGATAAAAAAGTTGAAGAACATGTAAAATGCATCTAACCAAAAGTCTTTACGAAACGCTTTTTGATTTTTCCGCCAAGGAAAAGCT
>JBHEPM010000230.1:0-615 GCA_046260295.1 Psychroflexus sp. | reverse complement strand
CTTGAGATATTGCCTGAAGTGATAAAATATTGGACAAAACTTCAAATATTTTATACAAATGATAATAGCCTTAAAACAATTCCTAATTGGATTGGAGAATTAACAGCGATAACAAACTTGAGTTTTTCAAATAATAATCTAACTACTATTCCCTCATCTATCTCTAACCTAACAAAGGTTAACGACTTAAGTTTAAATAACAACAAAATCATAAGCTTACCAGCAGAAATTGGAAATATGAGCAATTTCGGCACCATCAATTTGAAAAATAATAATCTCAATTCCTTACCTCCAAGTATCCAAAAGATAAGAAGCATTTACATTTTCAAAAATAGCATCCCTTTAGAAAACTTGCTTGATTACAAAGAATGGAAAAAAGAAAATCCAAATTTTTTCAACAATGATTTTGATTCTGAAATCCAAAGAATAAGGGAAGAAAAGAGAAAACCAATTTCTAATGATGCTCAATCTGAAATTATCAAAGAGCCTGAATTAATTTTAAAAAATCAACAAAGCAAGCAAACTTATGAGAAAGATATTAAACAAAAATCGGGTTGTTTAGGGCAAATAGCACTATTTTTAATTATAGTTTTTGTTGCACTAACAACTTTCTAA
>JBHEPM010000023.1:20348-21066 GCA_046260295.1 Psychroflexus sp. | reverse complement strand
GCGTTCATGTATTACGGGAAATAGTTATAGGTTTATTAGCTGGTGTAATTCCACAGATTTATTTCTTCCAGTATTGGTTATAAAATGTAGAAAGTCAAACCAGCTTTGATGGGGTTGATGCCAAGACTTTCATTGGAGTTATGAATAGTTCCGTCAAACACAGGATTCAAACTGTAATCTATAAAAAAGTTGATTGCACCATAGCCAAAAGTTAACTTTAAGCTAGTTCTGAAACGCTCTAATTCATCTGGATCAGTGAGTTCATAACTCTCATCAGGTGCCTCAAAAGTAGATTTGAAACGGAATGCATAACCTAAATTTACACCAAAATAAATACGCCAAAAGGCATTTTTTTCCAAAGTTGAAGTTCTCCAACGGAATTCAATTGGGACTTCCACCAAATTCATATTAAACCTGTTGATGGTATAATCAGACTCATCCGCAATTGGTTCATATTCATATTCGCTATCAACTTCACTTATTTTTAAATTTTGTCCATAGGTGTTTAGATTCAAACCTAAACCAAGACCTAAGGCAATATTTCTTTGTTCATTCAATGGAAAATCTCTTATGAAGCCAAAGTTAAGTCCGCCTGAAAATCCAGATTGATTGACATCATCAGGCAGGTCTGTTAAAAAGTTGAAGCTAATCCCGACATAAAATTGATCTTCACGATATAAAGAATCGGGTTCATTATTTTTTAACCATTCTGACTCAT
>JBHEPM010000023.1:11385-20338 GCA_046260295.1 Psychroflexus sp. | reverse complement strand
AAAACAGTAAGCAAAAGTAAATTGATTTCATAACAAAAAGATTTCATTAAAACAAATATAACTTATTAAACTGACTCTGATTAAGATGAAATAAAAAACATCTTCAAATAAATGAAGATGTTTTAGGTAAGCAAATAAGTGGGGTGTTCTATTCTAGATTTAGCATAGCATCACCTTCTTTCGTTGTATAATTTATTTTTAAAGCTTCAGCCTTTCTCAATTCTTGTTTGATATCTGAAACCAACCCCATATTAGTTTCTTTATCAACTTTCAATGCGGTTGTCAATTTATCTCTCAATTCTTCACGCTTAGATTGTTTTTCTTCACGGATAAATTGTTGAATATCATTGATATTCGCATATTTATCATTCAATTGTACACGCGCTTCCGTACCGTATTTTTGCTGATATCTTGGCGATGGTTTACCTGCGTAAATATACATCACCAAATTCTTTTTGTCCAATTTTTCAACTTGATCTGCAAATGGCAGAACGTTTTGGACTTTCAAAGAAGTATCTCTCATCACAGTTACAACCATGAAAAAGAATAGAAGCATAAATACAATATCAGGAAGTGAAGCCGTAGAAATCGCTGGCGTTCCGCCGTCATTTTTCTTTTTAAATTTAGACATAATTTCTAGATTTTGTATTTATCGTTTTGGTTCTGCTTCAGAAAGTTTCTGCGGATACATTTCCTTAATTCTTCCGATACGCTTTTTCAATAATTCCTTATCTTTTTCATCAGTATCAGGATGATTATATGCAGCTTCCATATCCGTAAAATCGATTTGATACAATCTATTGGACTCACGGTTTCTCAGCTGATTGTAAGCAGCAACCAATTCATTTTGAACTGCAATATATTTTCCATATTGGGTTGCACGGTCATTCTGTAATGAAATGACTGCTTTTACAGGATTATCTGAAGATTTTGAGTCTGCTGCACCTTGACAATAGCTACAAGCTTCATCACCTTTACCACCGCCGTTGTCCAAAAATTTTACTGCAGCCTGTCTCAATTCACCAAGTTCCATTTCTTCGTCTTCTACTAGTAACTCACCGTTAGCATTGATTAAAACGATAAATATATTTCGTTCTTTCAAAGGAGGTGGATCTTGTTGCTCGTCATCTATAGGAGGAAGTTTCCTTGTTATTCCGCTATCTGTTTCTATGGTTGTTGTGACCAAGAAAAAGATAAGCAAAAGAAAGGCAATATCCGCCATAGATCCAGCATTTACTTCTGGTGCTGCTCTTCTAGCCATAATATTATCTTGTTAAAATTTTTCTTACACTTGACAATAGCATTGCTAAAATTGCAAGCGCTGCCAAAATATAAAACATCGTTAAACCTGCGCTAACCCATCTTGACCCACTTTCTGAAAGAACTTCTCCGTCTCTCATAGGTGTCTCAACACCGCTAGAAACAGCATAAGAAATGACAATAATGAGTATAAATCCTCCTAACGAAAGTAGTGTCTTTTTCACATTCCCTGTGAAAATTTCTTTAACAGAAAAGAAAAGAACAATCAAAATTGTAATCGCTAGGATAATGTAAGAGACCCACATAAACGGATTTAACACACTTGTTTGCAAAGCTGCTTCAGCCTCTATCGCTTCATCTCCAGTATTGAGGATTCTTACAAAAAGAATTGCCCCAACAATACCAAAAATGATTTTGACTATATTAACTATTTTATTCATAATTCATTATTTGTTTTTGTGTGCAACTAGCATATCGATTAAAGTAATTGATGCATCTTCCATGTCGTTCACAATACTATCAATTTTTGCAACGATATAATTATAAAAAATCTGTAAAATAATTGCAACAATCAAACCGAATACTGTGGTCAATAATGCAACTTTAATACCACCTGCAACTAATGATGGTTGCATATCGCCGGCTGCTTCAATTTTATCGAAAGCTTTAATCATACCGATTACGGTACCCATAAATCCAAGCATTGGTGCTAAGGCGATAAATAAAGACACCCATGATACATTTTTTTCTAACTGACCCATTTGAACACCACCATAAGCAACAACTGCTTTTTCTGAAGCTTCTACACCTTCATGCATTCTATCCAGACCTTGGTAGTAGATAGATGCTACTGGACCACTAGTGTTTCTACAAACTTCTTTTGCAGCTTCAACACCACCGCTATTTAAAGCATCTTCAACATTTTGAGAAAGCTTTTTAGTATTTGTTGTTGCAAGATTCAAGTAAATAATTCTTTCAAAAGCAATAGCTAAGCCTAAGATAAGACATAATAGTACGATTCCCATAAAAGTTGGACCACCCTCTATAAATCTCTTTTTAAGTTCTTGGTGAAAACCTTGTGTTTCTTCAGCTTCAGCATCGGCTACAGCTTCTTCGTCTTGCACAAAATTTACACTTGTTTCTGTAAACATGTTCATTGTGTTGGCAGCATTTAATGTTGAATTACCAACAACCATAATGGCTAAAATGGCTAAAATTGAAAATAATCTTTTCATTGTTGTTTGTCTTAGAATTAATAATTAGTGTTAAATTGAGTTTAATAGTCTGTTTTAGTCTTCAGCAGAGAGGAAGGGATTCGAACCCTCGGTTCCGATACAATCGGAACACACGCTTTCCAGGCGTGCACCTTCGACCGCTCGGTCACCTCTCTAAAATGTCTTTAAGAACGTAATACTTAGCAAATAAATAAAAAAAAATAATTCTACGGGAAAAAATCTACATTAATTTTTAATTCATTTCTCCACGCAATGATGTTTCAAAGATAGTTTTAAATACTTTTGGCCCTAAGTTTTTGGTCAATAAATACATCATTTTACCGACCGCAGCCTCTGTGGTAATGTCCTTTCCACTAATTACACCTATCTTTTTCAACTTCTCACTTGTGGCGTATTTTCCCATCTCCACAGACCCGCCAATACATTGGGTAACATTAACAATATGTATGCCTCGGTTTATGGTTTTTTTAAGCAAATCGATGAACCAATCGTCAGTTTTGGTATTTCCACTTCCAAAAGTTTCTAAAATGATGCCTTTCAAATTTTTAATTCCCAACAATTGTTCCAAAGTTTTCCTATTGATACCAGGAAAAATTTTTACGATTAAAAGCTCATCTGATAATTCTTTATGAATAATGACTTTTTTGCGCCAGTTTGGCTTCAGTAAATTCGTTTCATCTATTTTCAAATTTACCCCAGATTCTGCCAATGCAGGAAAGTTTAATGATTCAAAAGCTTCAAAATGTTCAGCATTTATTTTTGTCGTTCTGTTGGCCCGATATAATTTGTATTCAAAATACAGACCAACTTCTCGAATCAAAGGTCGATTTTCTCTTTTCAAACCTGCCAATTGAATACTGGTAATCAAATTCTCTTTGGCATCGGTTCTTAAATCACCAATCGGTAATTGTGAACCGGTAAAAATGATAGGTTTTTTTAAATTTTCAAACATGAAAGATAGCACTGAAGCCGTGTAAGACATGGTATCACTGCCATGTAAAACCACAAAACCATCGTAATCTTCGTAGTTTTTCTCTATGATTTCAGCTAAGTTATTATAGTGCTGAATATTCATATCTGAAGAATCTATAGGCTCGTCAAAACCTGTGGTGCTTATTTTATGATCCAAAAGTTTCAACTCTGGAATCTTTGATAAAAGTTCATCAAAATTGAATGCTTTCAAAGTTCCGGTTTCAGAATCTTTAATCATCCCGATGGTTCCTCCGGTATAAATCAATAAAATATTTGAAACTTCATTTTTCATATTAAACTCCGAAAATTTCTTTAGAATTTTTTGTAGTTATCTCAGCGATTTCTTCCAGACTTTTATCATAAATTTCGGCTAGTTTTTCTGCAACTTTCAAGACATAAACGCTTTCATTCCTTTTACCTCGATATGGTGTTGGTGCAAGATACGGCGCATCGGTTTCTAAAACGATATGAGAGGGGTTTATTTCATTTAAAAATCGGTCAATTTTGCCATTTTTAAACGTCACTACGCCACCGATTCCGAGTTTCAAATTCAAATCTATGGCTTGCTCTGCTTGGGCTTTTGTGCCAGTAAAACAGTGAAAAATTCCAAATAAATCTGGACTTTTTTCAGTTTCTAAAACTTCAAAAACCTCGTCAAATGCTTTTCTACAATGAATAACAATCGGTAATTTATATTTTTTAGCCAATTGAATTTGAAATTTAAACGCTTCTTTTTGCGTTTCCAAAAACTGGTCATCCCAGTGTAAATCAATGCCAATTTCGCCAATGGCGTAAAACTTTCTTGTTTTTAATTCATTTTCTATATGCGCTAATTCCGATTTGAAATTTTCGTTTACAGAAGTCGGATGCAAACCCATCATCAAAAACATCTGTTCTGGATAATTTTCCTCCAAACGATACATAGCTTCTGTAGTTTCAGAATCTATAGCCGGAATAAAAAAGCGAGAAATGCCAGATTTTATAGCATTTTGAATCACTTCATCACGGTCTTCATCAAAAGCTTCAGAATATAAATGTGTGTGGGTATCGGTTAAAATCATATTGCGAATTTATTCAAATGAAACTTTATATTTGTCAAAAAAATAATAAATGTCCAGTTTAAAAAAGTTTTTAGAAAACAAAGATTATATCAATTTGAAAATGAATACGATATCGACCAATCATTTTGAGTGCAAAGCAAAAATAAATGGCGTGGAAGGCAGTTTTATCGTAGATACAGGTGCTTCTAGCTCTTGTGTTGATTTTTCATTTACAGAACATTTCAAATTGTTTTCTGAAGACAGTAAAATAAAAGCTGCCGGTGCCGGTGCCACAAATATGCTCACCAAGAATTCTACCAATAACAAAATCCAAATCGGAAAATGGAAAAAGAAAAAAATCGATTTGATATTGTTTGATCTATCTCATGTGAATCAAGCCTTGACCGATCATGATGCTGAACAAGTTCACGGCATTATCGGTTCTGATTTATTAAAAAAAGGAAAAGCGATTATCGATTACAAAACGAATCGGTTGTTTTTAAAATAAAACTTTTCAACAAGAAAAAACCCATTCCTCAATAAAGAAGAATGGGTTTTTAATTCAATCTGAATTGTGATAATTACAATTCTAATGCTTTTTCAACATTACCGTCCATCAATAATTTTTTTGGATCTTCAAGTGCT
Source organism: Psychroflexus sp. (assembly GCA_046260295.1). GTDB lineage: Bacteria > Bacteroidota > Bacteroidia > Flavobacteriales > Flavobacteriaceae > Psychroflexus. The sequence continues at coordinate 15,186 of JBHEPM010000023.1, read as the reverse complement.
TCTTTTATAGCAACTAAGAATCCAACAGATTCACGACCGTCAATAATTCTGTGGTCGTAAGATAATGCCACATACATCATTGGTAAGATTTCTACTTTGCCATCTACTGCCATCGGGCGTTCTACAATGTTGTGCATGCCTAGAATTCCACTTTGTGGTGGGTTGATAATTGGTGTAGACATCATAGAACCAAAAACGCCACCATTTGAAATGGTAAATGTGCCGCCAGTCATTTCATCAACTGTTATTTTGCCATCTCTAGCTCTTGTTGCCAAACGTTTCACTTCCTGCTCTACGGCTCTAAAACTCATATTTTCAACATTTCTCATCACGGGAACCATCAATCCTTTTGGCCCTGAAACTGCAATACTTATATCTTTATAATCGTAAGTAATCATTTCTTTGCCGTCAATCATGCTGTTGACTGCAGGAAATTCATCCAAAGCACGAACTACAGCAAGGGTGAAAAATGACATAAATCCTAAACTAACACCATGTGTTTCTTTGAATTTCTCTTTATATTGAGATCTCAAATCGAAAATTGGCTTCATGTTCACTTCGTTGAAAGTCGTCAACATTGCCGTTTCATTTTTGACACTCACCAATCGTTCTGCGACTTTTCTGCGCAGCATAGACATTTTCTTTCTGCTTTCACTGCGTTTTCCTGAACCTGGCGATCCCATTGATGGTTTTCCTTCAGCTTTTACAGCATCATCTTTAGTAATTCTGCCATCTCTGCCAGTGCCTTTTACATCTTTTGAATCGATGTTTTTTTCGTCTAGTGTTTTCTTAGCTGCTGGCGATGGTGTTCCTGTAGCGTAGGTGGAAGCCTCCCCCGTCCCCTCCGAAGGAGGGGTGTCTTTCTTCTCTTCTTTTTTAGGCTCTTCCTTTTTATCCTCTTGTTTCTTGGAAGTTTCTTCTTTGGCAGAATCTTCTTTTTCTCCTCCTTTGGAGGAGCTAGAGGAGGCTTCAGGTTTTTCAGCATCTGTATCGATAATACAAACCACTTGTCCGACTTCAACCACATCGCCAACTTCAGCTTTGAGGGTTATAATTCCCGCAGCTTCAGCTGGGAGTTCCAGCGTTGCTTTATCACTATCGACTTCTGCTACTGCTTGATCTTTTTCAACGTAGTCGCCATCTTGGACTAACCATTCTGCGATTTCTACTTCGCTAATTGACTCGCCCGGTGAAGGGACTTTCATTTCTAAAGCCATAATATATTGTATTTCAGAACTTAGTTTTTAATTATTTATAATCTTGTTTACAATTATCCTTTGAATCGTCAAAAACATAATCGATAACCTCTTCGTGTCGCTTTTTAAATCTTGCGGCACTTCCTGCTGCCGGCGAACCGTAAAATCTTCTGCTGCAAACTCTAAAGTCTTTCGCTTTGTTGTATTGCAATAATAAATGCGTGTAAGCGCCCATATTTCTTGGTTCTTCTTGCGCCCAAACTACATCTTTGGCATTTTTATACTTTTTAATAACCTTATCCAAAGCTTCTTTTGGTAGTGGAAACAATTGTTCTAATCTTACTAAAGCGACATCTTTTCTATCTTCTTCTTCCCTTCGCTTCTTTAAATCGTAATAAAATTTACCAGAGCAAAATACCAAAGTTTTTACATCTTTCACTTTGACATTTTCATCGTCTATAAGCGTTTGGAAACTGCCTTCAGCTAATTCTTCTTTTGTTGAAACAACTTCTGGATGTCTCAACAAACTTTTTGGTGTGAACACAATAAGTGGTTTTCTGAATTTCACTTTTAATTGTCTTCTCAGTAAATGAAAGAAATTTGCCGGTGTTGTACAGTTTGCAACATACATATTATCTTTTGCACAAAGTTGAAGATAACGTTCCATTCTTGCTGAAGAATGCTCCGAACCTTGACCTTCATAACCATGTGGTAATAACATAATAAAACCATTTTGCGTCTTCCATTTATCTTCAGCTGAAGAAATGTATTGGTCGATCATAATTTGAGCGCCATTACTGAAATCACCAAATTGGGCTTCCCAAATAGAAAGTGTGCTTGGACTTGCCATGGCATAACCATAATCGAAACCAACTACGGCATATTCTGAAAGTAAAGAATTATAAATGTAGAATTTCCCTTGATCTCCACCTAAATTATTGTGCGGCACAACTTCTTCTTCGCTGTTTTCAGTTTTGATAACTGCATGTCTGTGTGAAAATGTGCCACGCTCGCTATCTTGTCCAGAAATTCTCACATGGTGACCTTCCTTCAGTAAAGTGGCGTAAGCCAAAAGTTCACCCAATGCCCAATCCAATTTGTTTTTCTCAAAAAACATTTTGTGACGGGTTTTTATAAGTTTACTCACTTTGCGCATGTAGTTTTTATCATCTGGCAAAGTGGTAATTGCTTCAGCTAGTTCACCGAGTTTCTTCAAGTCGAATGTCGTGTCAACCGGCGTCAACATATCTTTTTGATCACCGTAAACGTAACCTTCCCATTCTTCATTCAAAATAGGCGTTACTACGGTTTTATCTTCTTTTTTGGCATCCGCAAAATCTTCTTCAAGTTTTGCTTTAAAATTCTTTTCTAATTTCTCTAGAAAATCATCATCAATGATATTTTCTTCCTTAAGTTGAGTGGCATAAATATCTCTAGGATTGCTATGATTAGAAATGGCTTTATAAAGTTTTGGCTGAGTAAATCTTGGTTCGTCGCCTTCATTATGACCATATTTTCTATAACCTAACAAATCTACAAACACATCTCTACCAAACTTCATTCTATATTCCAAGGCAAAAGTCATGGCATGAACCACAGCTTCAGCATCATCTGCATTAACGTGCATCACGGGCGCAAGCGTTACTTTTGCAACATCTGTACAGTAAGTCGACGATCTTCCGTCGATATAATTTGTAGTGAAACCAATTTGGTTATTCACCACAACATGGATGGTTCCGCCAGTTTTGTAACCGTCTAATTGTGACATCTGTACGGTTTCGTAAACAATACCTTGGCCTGAAATTGCGGCATCACCGTGAACCACAATTGGCAAAACATTTTGCTCTTCACCTAAATGGTGATCGTCTTGTTTAGCTCTGGCAATACCTTGTACAACAGCACCAACAGTTTCTAAATGTGAAGGATTCGGTGCAATGTTTAAATTGATTTCTTTACCAGCATCGGTGGTTCTTTTTGAAGTCCAACCTAGGTGATATTTCACATCGCCATCAAAACCTTCAATATCGTAATCTTTGCCTTCAAATTCATTGAAAATATCTTTGGCACTTTTGCCGAAAATATTCACTAAAGTATTCAAACGGCCACGATGTGCCATTCCCATGACAAATTCTTTGACGCCAAGATTGGCTGCGCTTTCGATTAAAGCATCCAAAGCAGGAATCAAAGATTCATTGCCTTCTAAAGAAAAACGTTTTTGTCCGACATAACTTTTATGCAAAAAAGATTCGAAAGTGACAGCTTCGTTCAGTCGCCGTAAGATATTTTGCTTTTCGTCTTTAGATAAATTAGGTTGATTTTTATTTTGATATATTTTTTCTTGAATCCATTTAATTTCTTCTGGTTTTCTGATGTAAGCATATTCTACACCAATGGAATCACAAAATACACTTTCCAGAAATTCAATAATTTCCCGAAGTGAAGCTTTGCCGATTCCTATAATTTCGCCAGCTTCAAATTCTGAATCCAAATCAGATTCAGACAAACCAAAATTTTCAATATCAAGTTTTGGTGAATATTTTCTTCGTTCTCGAACCGGATTTGTTTTGGTAAAAAAATGTCCGCGATGTCTGTAACCATCAATTAA
>JBHEPM010000023.1:0-11375 GCA_046260295.1 Psychroflexus sp. | reverse complement strand
ATTGATGACTTGAAACTCTTTTTGAACATTTTCCGGTACTTCAATTTTTTCTTGCTCCTTGGTTTCAGCGTCTTTAATTACAACCGTTTTGTTGTCTTCCCCAAAATCACCAGATTCGCTAGCAAAGTCGTAACCTTGAAAAAAGGCACGAAAGCTTGGCTCTAAAGCATCTGGATTTTGAAGATATTGATCGTAAAGATTAGCTAAATACGAAGGATGTATTGCGTTTAAAAAAGAATATTTATCCATATTGGAATTACAAATTGTAATTAGTAATACAAAATTACGATTTCTAACTTAATAAGCCTTCTTTTGGATAAATTTTATCATTTCATTTCAATAGCATCCGAAACTTTTTCAAATTTGCCTATAAAACATGTCTTACCTCAATAAATCCGTTAAAGAAATAATTTTCACCCCAAAAATAAGTCTACTCTTTGCTTGAGCTCCATTTGCGAGTTTGATGAAGTTTTCTTAGCTCCTTCCTTTACTTGATTACAAACGTAGTCTAAAGTAAGATAGTGATAGAGGCAAAACCTTATCTTTTCAGCTAAATTTGAGAATGCTTTACTTGTTTTGTCTATCCTTCTTCTTATCAGTTCAAGAAGCAAATAATTTATTATGAATTCATTTTCGAAAATATTATTGTATGGAATTTTGCTGATTAGCTTCGCATTTAAAGCGAACTCACAACAAAAGCCATCTTCTGTAGAATTTGACCAATCTGCCATTTTGAAATCTTGCGACCCAAATTGGAGTGAAAGAGAAGTTCTCTATTGCCTATCCAAAAAGATAGGAAAGCAACTTAAACAAGTAAAGTTAAGCAAAGCTGAATACAAGAATTGGAAAAATACCAATATTAAAATGTATGCCAAATTCACTGTAAATGAAGCAGGCAAAGTTGAAGATATAGAATTCAAGCCAGATCATTATTCTTTCAACAAAAAATTTCGTAAAACTTTAAACCGCTTAGAGTTTCAGCAACCTGCAATGAAAAATGGAAAACCTGCTGAACAAGTATTTACTCGTTCAAACTTTTTATCCTAACGTATAAGCGAGACAGGCTTAGTAAAAGTTTGAATGAAAACCTATCAATGTAAATTTCAAAAACGGAAACCAACTCCAATTTTCAATAGATTTACATTTTCTGCATAATTGCTATCTGGAAAACCACTTTTATTAGGCAATTTCACAAAATCATATTGGATTAACGCAAAAAACTTGGATGAAAAATTAAAGCCGACACCAAGATTTAAATTAAAACCCCCCAATGTTTCACTATCTTCAAGTTCACCAATAAAATTAGGAGGAAGTTCATTTAACTTAAAGTGCATTGATGTATAACCCAAACCAATTCTAGGTCGAAATTTGCTGTTTTCTTCTAAATCGAACTCTATAAAGGCTCGAGGTTGAACTGCAAATACTGACACTTCTCTTTCATCAAAACCTGTTTCTTCATTATCATTATCAGCATAAAAACCAGCATTAGCCGAAACACCTATTTTGGCTATATTTAAGTCAATAAAACGATATGCAATACCAAAATCAATGATACCTTTATAATTTTCCCCCATAAAATTATTATCAACAGGAACAGGATAATTAAGCTCTACACTGAAATTTGATTCTTGAGCTTGTGTTAAGTTTACGAAAAGTACCAAAAAAACTATTAGTAATTTTTTTTCATTTTTTAAAAAACAGTTATGTTAATAAAATTATAAGGTGACAAATATAATTAACCAATTTGGATGTATAATTTTTTTGAGTGTAATTTATTCGTCTTGAATTCAATAAAAAATCATTCACTTACTAACTATAAATCACACAAAAAAACCGCTCCGAAAATTCGAAGCGGTTTTATATTTTAAAATTGTCTTTGGTCTAAGACAAAACTTTTTGAACTTTATCGGCTGCTTCTTTAAACAAAACTGCCGTTTCAACATTCAGACCAGCTTCTTCAATCAACTTAACTGCTTTTTCAGCATTTGTTCCTTGAAGTCTGACAATAATTGGCACATTGATTTTGTCACCTAAGCTTTTGTAAGCTTCAATAATGCCTTCTGCAACACGGTCGCAACGAACAATTCCACCAAAAATATTGATTAAAATCGCTTCGACTTTTTCGTCTTTCAAAATTAAATTGAAAGCTTGTTCAACACGTTTTGCATCAGCAGTTCCGCCAACATCTAGGAAATTAGCTGGTTCGCCTCCGGCAAATTTAATCAAATCCATCGTTGCCATTGCCAAACCTGCGCCGTTGACCATGCAACCAACATTTCCATCTAGATTCACATAGCTTAAACCTGCATCTCTAGCTTCAACTTCTGTTGCATCTTCTTCGCGTGTGTCGCGCATACCTTGGTAATCTTTGTGTCTAAACAAAGCTGAATCGTCTAAAGTTACTTTAGAATCCACAGCGATGATACGATCGTCACTGGTTTTCAAAACTGGGTTGATTTCAAATAATGAAGAATCTGAACCTTCATAAGCTTTATATAAAGCCATGACAAATTTTGTCATTTCTTTGAAAGCTTTGCCTTCCAAACCAAAATTGAAAGCAATTCTTCTAGCTTGAAACGGCATGATACCAGTACTTGGGTCAATTTCTTCCGTGAAAATTTTGTCTGGTGTTTCGTCAGCCACAGTTTCAATATCTACGCCACCTTCTGGTGAGTACATAATCATATTTCTGCCGTTAGCTCTGTTCAATAATACAGACATGTAATATTCTTCTGGTTCGTTGTCGCCAGGATAATACACATCTTCTGTGACTAAAACTTGGTGAACTTTTTTGCCGTCTTTAGAAGTTTGTGGCGTGACCAAATTCATACCGATGATTTCGTCGGCCAATTGTTCAACTTCTTTAAGGTTTTTAGCCAATTTTACGCCACCACCTTTTCCACGACCACCAGCGTGAACTTGTGCTTTGATTACATGCCATCCGGTGCCGGTTTCTTCGGTCAATTTTTTTGCCGCTTCTACAGCCTCTTTTGGTGATTTAGCAAGAATTCCTTTTTGAATTCCTACGCCGTAACTGCTTAATATTTCTTTGCCTTGATATTCGTGTAGATTCATAATCAGGTTTTATGATATAAAATTTGATTCACAAAAGTAATAATTTAAATTTTCGATACAATGTTTTTTTGCGAAAGAAAACTTAAAGCTGAAAATTCATTCAATTTTAGGAAGTTTAAGGCTTAGTTTTGCATCAGAAAATTACTATTTTCAAACTGAAAAAGTAAACTTCAATATGAATAGAACCAGCCAAAACCAAGCGCTTATCGAATTAGCAAATGCCAAAATGCATTTTGGCAAATACAAAGACTATTACTTGTCTGACATTCCTGAATATTATTTGGTTTGGTATCAGCGGAAAGGGTTTCCGGACAATAAACTCGGACAACAAATGCAAGAAGTTTTGGAAATGAAAGTAAATGGTTTGGAGCATATTTTACGCCAAATTCGACATAAAAAATTATGAATCTTTTGGTTTTTGTGGTTCAAAAGCAAAAATTAAATGATATTTTTGCCTCCCGTATAGACTTAAAACAAAGCACAAATGGCCGACACAAAATATATTTTTGTTACAGGCGGTGTTTCTTCGTCTCTAGGGAAAGGAATTATCGCAGCATCTTTAGCTAAACTTCTTCAAGCAAGAGGTTACAAAGTGACCATCCAGAAACTGGATCCGTATATCAACATCGACCCAGGAACTTTGAATCCTTACGAACATGGCGAATGTTTTGTTACCGAAGACGGCGCAGAAACCGATTTGGATTTAGGTCATTATGAGCGTTTTCTGAACGTCAATACCTCGCAAGCCAACAACGTCACCACTGGAAGAATTTACCAAAGTGTCATCAATAAAGAACGTCGTGGCGATTTCCTAGGAAAAACAGTGCAAGTGATTCCACACATCACCAACGAAATCAAAGAACGCATTCAAATTTTAGGTCAGGACAACGCTTACGATATCGTCATTACTGAAATTGGCGGCACGGTTGGCGACATAGAATCTCTACCATACATAGAAGCCGTAAGACAGCTGAAATGGGAGCTAGGCGAACACAATGCTTTGGTGATTCACCTTACTTTGATTCCTTATTTATCAGCGGCAAAAGAACTCAAAACAAAACCGACGCAACACAGTGTCAAAACTTTGATGGAAAGCGGAATTTCTCCAGACATTTTGGTTTGCAGAACTGAACACCAAATCGGTGAAGACATCAAAAATAAGTTGGCTTTGTTTTGCAATGTCAAAAAAGAAGCTGTCATCCAATCGATTGATGCGAATTCTATTTATGAAGTTCCAAGCTTGATGTTTGACGAAGGTTTGGACGCCATAACTTTGAATAAACTCAATTTGAAAAACGACACCAAACCAGATTTAGAAAAATGGAATTATTTTGTGAATAAACTCAAAAATTCCACTGATGAGATTTCCATTGGTTTGGTCGGAAAATACATCGAATTACAGGATTCTTACAAATCGATTTTAGAATCTTTTATTCACGCTGGCGCCTACAATGACGTCAATGTAAAAGTCGTTTGGCTCAATTCTGAATCCATTGAAGAACAAGAACAAGCTCTTAAAACTATTGATGGCATTTTAGTGGCACCAGGTTTTGGAGAACGCGGCATCGAAGGCAAAATAGAAGCTGTAAAATATGCCAGAACCCACAACATTCCATTTTTCGGTATTTGTTTAGGACTGCAAATGGCTGTGATAGAATTCTCCAGAAATGTTTTAGGTCTTACTGGGGCCAATTCAACAGAAATGGATACAAACACGCCACATCCGGTTATCGATCTTATGGCAGACCAAAAAGATGTGGAGCAAAAAGGTGGCACCATGCGTCTAGGCGCTTGGGATTGCGAACTTAAAGAAAACTCAAAAATTCATGGTATTTACGGCAAAACTCAGATTTCTGAAAGACATCGCCACCGCTATGAATTGAATAATCAATACATCACAAAACTTGAAGAAAATGGTATGCTTTGCAGTGGCAGAAACCCAAAAACAGGTTTGGTAGAAACTATAGAATTGACGGGGCATCCATGGTTTGTCGGTGTTCAGTTTCATCCAGAATACAAAAGCACGGTTGCCAATCCGCATCCATTGTTTCTATCATTTATTGAAGCTGCTAAAAACAAAAGAAAAAACAATTCAAAATAAATTCAGCAACGCAAAATAATTCAGATATATTCTAATATTTGAAACAATTTGCTGACTTTTGCACAGATTTTAAAAAAAAGATAAACATTAAATGTTATAATGGAAGAAAAGAAAACATTCGATAAAAATTCAATTATCGGCTTTTTGTTAATTGGCGCAATCTTGATTTGGGTCATGTACATGAATCCAACTGAGGAAGAAAATACAACAAACGACCAAAGCAAGACACCTGAAAATACCGAAGTTAGTACTGAAGAAAACGCTGACAATAATACGCCTAAAAATACTGCTGAACCTGACAATTTTCAACAAACTAAAAACGACTCTGTCAGCAGTATTTTAGCGAAGAGAGAATACGGTGCGTTTGCGTATTCCGCGCTTTTACCTTCTGCTGAAGAGAATAAAATCACAAAGCTTGAAAATGATTTGGTTGAACTGAAAGTCAGCAACAAAGGAGGACAAATCATCGAAGCAAAGATGAAACAGCACGACTCCTATAAAGGTGAGCCGATTTATTTAATCAAAGACGGCAACGCTGATTTCAATATTGAATTTGAAACCCAAGATGGGAAAGTTCTAAATACCAAAGATTTATTTTTCGAACCTGAACTTTCAATGGATGGCGATCGTCAAACTTTATCGATGAAAGCGAAAGTTTCTGATGTAAAATTTCTGGAATTCTATTATGACTTGAAACCAGGCGACTACATGATGGATTTCGCCATCAGATCACAAGGCTTGAGCGATGTTGTGCGTGATGATATGGCGGATTTGACCTGGGAAGTGAAAGCCTACAGAAAAGCCAAAAGTATTTCATATGAAAACAGATATACTGAAATTGTTTATCAGTATGAAGGTGAAAATGATGACTATACAGGACAAGGTGACGAAGCCATCGAAGAAGACATCAAAATTGACTGGGTAGCCTTCAAACAACACTTTTTTACCTCTATTTTATTGACGGATAATTCTTTCAAAAGCGGAAAATTCATTTCTCGGAATTTGGTTCAAGATGAAGAAGTGGATACTACCTATACCAAAAACTTCAGAGCTGAAATTCCTTTGGAATTAAAAAGCGGTGAGTTTTCAGAATCTTTAAACTGGTACCACGGGCCTTCAGATTTTAAAATTTTAGATGAATACAAAAGAAATTTAGACGAAGTCGTGCCATTGGGTTGGGGTATTTTTGGATGGATAAATAAATACATTTTTATTCCGTTTTTCGGTTTCCTCAGTGGCGTTTTGCCAAGTTATGGGATAGCGATTATCGTGATGACCATTGTGGTGAGAATCGTATTATCGCCAGTGACCTATAAATCTTATTTGTCTCAAGCTAAGATGAAAGTCTTAAAACCTGAAATCAACGAAATCAATGAAAAGCACAAGGACAACCAGATGAAAAAGCAACAGGAAACTATGAAGTTGTACAGCAAAACTGGCGTGAGTCCGCTGAGTGGTTGTATTCCGGCATTGTTACAAATTCCTGTATTTTATGCCTTGTTCCAATTTTTCCCGAGTGCTTTCGATTTACGCCAAAAAGGTTTCCTTTGGGCAGATGATTTATCGAGTTATGATGTCATTTACGAATGGGACACATACATTCCTTTGATTTCTTGGGCCTACGGAAATCACATCAGTTTGTTCCCGATTTTAGCCTCAGTTGCAATTTTCTTCTACATGACGATGACGACTGGACAAAATATGCAACAAAGCTCGCAACCAGGCATGCCAAATATGAAAATCATCATGTACATTTCACCTTTGGTCATGTTGATTTTCTTCAATAATTATGCGAGTGGTTTGTCATTGTACTATTTCATTTCAAACTTGATTACAATCGGAATCATGCTCGTCATCAAACATGTTATTATTGATGAAGACAAGATTTTAGCCAAGATTGAAGAGAAAAAGAAAAAGCCGAAAAAGAAAAGTAAATTCGGTAAAAAATTCCAAGAAATTATGGATCAAGCCCAAGAGCAACAGAATAAAAAGAAAAAATAGATTTCAATTTTCCCAAATAAAAAAGGTTCAACCGATAAAGTTGAACCTTTTTTTATTTGAATTGTATCGACTTTAAATATTTATATTTTCAAAAACGAAAGAATTCAAATTTTGAATTATAAATTTTGAAAAGTTTCAGAATTGGCTTTCATTTGTCTTAACAATGGACTACATCGGTAGCGGTCTTCTCGGTACAAGTCGTAGAGTTCGTCCATTTTTTCAACGCACCAATCTATGCCTTTTTCGTTTGCCCAAGTCAACAATCCTTTTGGATAATTCACGCCTTTGGTCATCGCTAAATCGATGTCTTTGGCGGTGGCGATATTTAGGAAAAGCGCGTCCGCTGATTCGTTGATGAGCATGACCAAAATTCTGTTGAAAATTTTTTCGCCCATTTCTTCATCTTTAATTGGCGAAATTTTCTCTGCATCTTCGCCATAATTATAAAAACCTCTCCCCGACTTTCTACCTAAATATCCAGCTTCCGCATGGCGTTTTTGGGTAAACGAAGGTTTGTAGCGCGGATCGTAGTAAAATGCTTTGAACACGGTTTCTGTCACTGTATAATTCACATCATTTCCGATAAAATCCATCAACTGAAATGGTCCCATTCGGAAACCACCGATTTGCTTCATCGCCCAGTCAATCGTTGCGAATCCAGCTTCACCTTCAGGTAATCCAGCATAGCTTTCTTCATAAATTCGAAGCGCTTCGCCATAAAACGGACGAGCAACACGATTCACGATAAATCCTGGCGTGTCTTTAGCTTTTACCGCAACTTTTTTCCAGTGTTCTATGGTAGAAAATACCTTTTGAAAAACTTGATCTGAAGTTTGTACCGCCGGAATAATTTCGACCAATGGCATCAAAGGTGCCGGATTGAAAAAGTGAACACCAATACAGCGTTCTGGTTTTTGAAGACAAGATGCAATGGATGCAATAGAAAGTGATGACGTGTTACTTGACAAAATCGCTTCATCACTTTGGTAAGATTCCAACTCTTGAAACACTTTTTGCTTGATGTCCAGATTTTCTACAATGGCTTCGATACTCAAATCTGCATCTGCCAAATCTTTCAAATCTTCTACATAAGTAATATTGCCTTGAATTCTATTTTTTTCAGCGTCATCAATGCGTCCTTTTTCAATCAATCGCTTGAGGATTTTATCTAAAGCTTGTTCAGATTTCTGAAGTGCTTCTTTTTTTGTGTCGTAAAGTTTGACTTTACAATCTGCCGTGGCTGCGACTTGTGCAATGCCACTTCCCATTGTTCCGGCTCCTATTATGGCTATATTCATGGTGATTTCAAATTTTAGATTTATGATTAGATTCTAGATGTTAGATTCTAGACTTTAGACATTGAGTTTTATCCTTTTATTTCCCTTTAAAATTAGGCTTACGCTTTTCCATAAATGCATTGACACCTTCTTGATAATCATCAGTTTCTGCTGAGGCGATTTGGTATTTAGATTCCAATGCCAATTGTTCTTCTAAGGAATTGTTCATGGATTTGTTCAGTGCTTTTTTGGTAAATGCCAAAGCTTGGGTTGGCATTTTAGAAAGTTGTAGTGCCAACTTATCGACTTCATTTTCAAAAGTTTCTGAAGAGAAATAGGTGTAAATCATACCGATGCGTTCGGCTTCGACCGCATCAACTTTATCGCCCAACATGGCTAAAGCTGAAGCGCGTTGAAAACCAACCAATCTCGGTAAAAAGAAGGTGCCGGCACTGTCGGGAATCAAGCCGATTTTACTGAAAGCTTGAATAAAACTGGCTTGTTCTGAAGCCACCACAATATCGCAAGCCAAAGCAATATTAGCACCTGCACCAGCTGCAACGCCATTAACCGCTGCAATAACTGGTTTTTCTATATTTCTGATGCGCGTGATAATTGGATTGTAATGTTCTTCTAAAATTTTTCTGAAACCTGGATTTTCCTCAGGATTGGTGACTTCTTGTAAATCCTGTCCGGCGCAAAAAGCCTTGCCAGCACCTGTCAACACAATGGCACGAACATCATCGTTTCTGATGCAATCGTCCAAAGTTTTCTGAAGCGTAAACGCCATTTCACGATTGAAACTGTTGAATTTATTCGGGCGATTCAAAGTTATATACGCCACTTGGCCTTTGATATCAATAAGAATGCTATTGTCCATTTTTGATAGTTTTATATTTTTCATTTAAATGTTGAAAGATAATAAATTTCGTCGGCAGGAAAAACAGAAGTGATTTTCAATATTCTTATGAGTCTGTTCATTAAAAACTCACAGGATTTTTGCGAACTGTTTTGAGAGCTGAAAGATTTGAGAATTTGACAATATCTTTCGTATATTCGAAACTCAAACTTTAGATTGTTTATGGCAAATAACTTAAAACTTCAGTTCAAAAACAGCTTTTCAATTCAGATTTTATTTTTTTGTTTTTGTGTGAGTTTTTTCGGAATTCAAGAGGTGAAATCGCAAGATGATTTAATCAATGTGAAATCAACTGCTAGTGGAGATTATTTTGAAGCTGGCGAACATTGGCTAACCGCCAGAATAGGAGTTAATTTTTTTGATAGTGATTTTGCCGCTTACGAGAATCCTTTATTTTACGGCGCAGATCCTTCGAAAAATTTCGGGATTTCATTGCAACCACAGTTGAATGTATTTTTGCACAAACGCATTTCCGCAGGTTTGCATTTGGGTTATGCTTACCAGAGTATTGAAGGTTCAGATCCGGATTTCAACCAATATAACAACAATTACCAAATTGGTTTGCAGTTCAATTATTACGCTTTACAAATTGCGGAGCAGTTTTATCTCAGCGGTGAAATCATGAGCAATTACAACTATTTTACGAGAGAAATTGACTCTGAATTATTGGTGACCGATCAGGATTTTGATAATTTTAAAACGGCATTCAATCTGAATATTTCTTGGAAATTTAGCGATAATTTTAAGTTTGCCGTCGTGTTTTATGACATTTTCACCCACAACTCTAGCGATGAAAATTATCAAAATTATGACCAAGGTTTAGCGTACAATAACTTCATCAAACATTTTATCGAACAACCGAGATTCAATTTGAGTTGGCGGATGTTTTAGATAGATTATATATTTCTCGTAAGGCTTTCGGTTAGGGATTTTGCTAAACAGCATTTAATTTTCGGTATTGATTTTATCCGTCAAATTTTAAGCTATTAATTCCACCCAAAAATAAATATCGGTTGAACTAGTGTTGTTTATTTATAAAATTCCAAGATTAATCTTTACGATAACTAAACTACCATCGGCTAAAGACCGATGGGTTTATATTCCGGCTGAAGCCGGCTAAAGTCATTCCACGGTCGTAAACTCACTCCCACTTCCATCTTCAATATCTTGATTTTGGATATATTCCATTATTATTTCATCTGTGATATTTCCTGATGTAGCAACAAAATATCCTCTTGCCCAAAGATGTCGACCCCAAAAATTTCGAGACAACTGTTTATTTTCCTGCATCAATTTGAAGGAACTCTTCCCTTTCAGGTACTTCACTAACTTACTTATCGCTAGATGCGGGGGAACTGAAACAAATATGTGAACATGATCTTTTGACACATGTCCTTTCAAAATTTCAACATCATTCCTTCTACAAACTTCTCTAACTAATTCCCGAACTCGTTTACCTACTTCTCCTGATAGAACTCGTTTACGATACTTTGTTATCCAAACTATATGATATTTACAATCATAAGTCGTATGAGATGTTTTTCGGTAATTCTGCATAAAACAAAAATACTAAAGTCTTCGCCTAAAGGCGAGGGATTTTCCCCCAGATTGAAACATTAAGATTTTAATAATTTAAAAGTATTAGATGTGTTATTACTCATTACTTTTATAAAATAAATTCCTTCTGTTAAATACCCCAAATTTACATAATCATCGATGTTATAAAATGTTTTAATCAATTGCCCTGATATATTATAGACTTCTGCTTTGTTGATTTTAACTTGATTAGGATTTTCGAACCATAATTTATCCTTAACGGGATTGGGGTAAACAGATATGGAATTTAAATTTTCAAAATCTGAAGTTGATAAGTTACAAGTTGAAGAAAATTCATAATCTCTCCAAACATAACCATTTTGATCTGGAGCAGGTGTTATTATATTCCAAGTATTGTAAGGAAATTGGTTAGACGCAGCTGCCTGAGCATCACTTACATTTATAC
>JBHEPM010000229.1:0-616 GCA_046260295.1 Psychroflexus sp. | reverse complement strand
ATTTTCAATGAACGCTAGTGAATTGGAAAATTGTATCGAGAAGTGATTATAACGAAAAAAATGAATATTTCTCGATACATTTATTACGTCCTTACCGGTCGTAATAAACACTGCCAATGACGTTTTTATGTAATTAACTCATTTTTAGTATTTTAAAAAATAAATCTTGTTCTTTTTTAGTTCACCCTCTTTTCTATTGTTTAAGTGTTCATGAATCTCGTTCCTCGATTTGCATTGCCCAATTCCGATAGCTATCGGAAGAACCAATCCCGAATGGTCGGGACTAGGCTTGATATAAAAACATAAGAAAATACTACGGAATCCTCCAACCACAGATGAAAAATAACTCATCAGGCTATCGCCTGACTCAAACAGATTTTCATCTTCTAGCCTTTCTGCTTCCTTGATTTTCTATGTTTTTATATGTAGGCCAGTTTTGAATTTCTATTGAAGGACTCGATTATAAAACGTCACTTTTGATTAAATAAAATTCAAAATTTTCAGGGGCTCGAACTGACAGCAGAGTATTTCTAATTTATGAGTCTAACATCTAAAATCCAATATCTAGCAAACTAAAACAACCTGAAACCAACAAACCTGAAACAATATATAAAAA
>JBHEPM010000228.1:0-620 GCA_046260295.1 Psychroflexus sp. | reverse complement strand
AGGTAGGGGGATGGATTTACATTTCTCAAGGCCCGGTACACATTGAATTCATCTCCTTTAAATGCCTGGGAAAACCTTCGGGATAAAACGAGCTGAAAAACATCTCCGCGGTGACAATGTTTTTTGCCCAGTTTTACATTTTCCCTGAATTCATTATCGGTAAGGTTTGAAACCGGTTCTTGTTGCCTTGAAAAATTGTAGGTGGAAAAATTCTTTACCTTCAGCAATTGTTCTATTTCCGCCAGTCTGCTTTGGGATTTGAAGATCTCCCATCTTTCTGGTTATTTTGATATTTTCAAAATATTTCACCCCATCATAAGCGATGTAGCCAAAAAGTCCATTATTTATAAATTTGAAGTCGGAAGTTTCGGTTTTAAATCGCTTTGAAAATTCCTGGATCTTGTTTGGAATGTTTATTTCAGAAGAAATGTCTGTCTTTTGGATGCTTCCGTCAGGAAAAGATTCCGTGATAATTTCATTTTCAATTTTAATTGAAGCGATTGGGTTGCAACAGATATAAGAAAAACTATTGTCACTTGCATGGTAATCACTACTCTCCAAAAGCAGACTATTAGGGTACTTGTCCCGAATTTTCAGATAAACACTTACCGGTGTGATGG
>JBHEPM010000227.1:0-623 GCA_046260295.1 Psychroflexus sp. | reverse complement strand
CTAACTTGAAACTTGTAACTTTTTAATTTGAAATTTTAAGCCGTGTATTTAGATTTCAAGCTTATATATTTGAAATAGAGAGGTCAATTAATAGCCCAATAATACAACTGTTTTAATTGAGCTCTGAAAACCCGATTACTCAATTTAAATGAATGGTAGTTTGGCCATGCCAATCCGTTGCTGGCTTTTGGACCGAAATGTACTTTAAAATTAGTTGGTGCAGCTATCGGTTGATAGCCCAAATCACGATAAATCTGCATGGCACGTGGCATGTGCATGGCATCCGTGGCGATAATCACTTGAGTTGATGCACCAAACTTAGATTGAAAAGCTTCTGCTTCTTCCAAGGTCGTCGATGGGGTTTCCAGCATGCGAATCCGTTCAGGAGAAACGCCCAATTCTATCGCTGCTTTTCGAGCCACTGATGCTTGACTTTCCAAATCGTATTTTGAATAGGCTGAGGTAACCAATATTGAATTTGGCAATTGCCTAAATATACGTATGCCTTCATTCAATCGAGTGAGTGTGCTGTTTTCCAGTTGAGTTAATGCCGGTAAATTGGGATCTAGATTGTAACCTGCACCCAAAACATGAATATGGTAGGTTTCATTGGGATTTAATTC
>JBHEPM010000226.1:0-624 GCA_046260295.1 Psychroflexus sp. | reverse complement strand
CGGTAAAATTTTGTCTTAGTTCTACCTTTTCTGCCAATTCTTTGACGGCTTCTTGTTTGACTTCAATATGATCTATAGAATTGGAAGTCAGCTTAGAAGCTAAATTTTCCTCACCTTCTTTTAAAGCAGTTCTATTGAGGCATTGAAAAAACGAATGCTTTCCGAACATATCAATATCCTGTGAGAACTCATGCTCTGGATTTTTATACTGTTCTCCAGATGGCAGGTCCGTGAATTCTCGTTTTAAAACCTTTAGCTCAGTTTCGTTGAGCTGAA
This sequence comes from Psychroflexus sp., assembly GCA_046260295.1. GTDB lineage: Bacteria > Bacteroidota > Bacteroidia > Flavobacteriales > Flavobacteriaceae > Psychroflexus. The sequence continues at coordinate 348 of JBHEPM010000226.1, read as the reverse complement.
GCAAGGCTTTCAGCTTAGCCTTCTTATACTGAATTTTAGAATGTCTGGTCACTAAAATTGAATTGCAAAAATAGAGTTATTGGTCTATCTGTAACAAGGATGTGAAAAATTATCTTCCAAGCTTAGGTTTATAAGCCCTGACGTTGAGATTTTGGAAATTTACTCACCACCAATTCATAACTGTGATTGATAAGGTGCTGAATGAATTTAGGAGTAAGTTGTGATCCATCAACCACCACCGTATTCCAATGCTTTTTGTTCATGTGATACCCTGGAAAAACCTCATCCGGGTAGTTCTCTCGGTACTCTATGGCTTTTTCAGGATCACATTTTAGGTTGATACTATGG
>JBHEPM010000225.1:431-675 GCA_046260295.1 Psychroflexus sp. | reverse complement strand
TTATTTATCTTTACAAAAAAATCGTCCTAATGATAAATGTACAAAAAATGATTTTTTATTACCTCATTGCCTGTCAATATTTCCATTTTGACTAAACAACAGATTAGAAAAATTATTCATGTCGATATGGATGCTTTTTATGCATCCGTTGAACAGCGCGATAATCCTGACTATCGGGGAAAGCCGGTCGTAGTTGGCGGATCGCCTCAAGGCCGCGGTGTTGTAGCCGCAGCGAGCTATGAGT
>JBHEPM010000225.1:0-380 GCA_046260295.1 Psychroflexus sp. | reverse complement strand
CGCTTTGAGGTCTACCGCGATATATCGCATCAAATCCGGGAGATTTTTTTTGAATTTACAGATCTGGTTGAACCGCTTTCGCTTGATGAAGCCTATCTTGACGTAACGGAAAATCACAAAAATAATCCATCCGCTACGCTTATAGCTAAGGAGATAAAGCTGAAAATACTCGAGGAGACCGATTTGGTAGCCTCAGCGGGTGTTTCATTTAATAAGTTTCTGGCGAAAATTGCTTCAGATCTGGACAAACCTGATGGTTTGAGTGTGATTCACCCGAATAAAGCTGAAGCATTTATAGAGCAGTTACCAATCGGAAAGTTTTACGGGGTTGGGAAGGCTACACAGCGGAAGATGGAGTCGCTTGGCATTCGGACCGGGGC
>JBHEPM010000224.1:0-677 GCA_046260295.1 Psychroflexus sp. | reverse complement strand
TCATTACGCTGCGCTGCATTCAGGATGACAGTTGAGTTTGTCATTCCGACAAAGAAGCTTTTTCGCTTCGCCGAGGAATCTATTCATTCACCGATAATTTAAAGATCCTTCATTCCGCTGCGCTACATTCAGGATGACATCTCACTCCTTGACTCTCGACCCACGACTATTCGACTATACCAATACACGAATATCCGTCAACAAAAAACTGTAAACCATAAACAACTCTTCGACCCAATACAATTTGAAATCAGAGGCTTAGCAAAATTTTACTACCAAATAAATCTGAAAAGTGTTGGCTGTTATGCTAAAAAAATTACATTTGCAAAAATTAAAATACCCTTACAATGTATTGGACTTTAGAACTTGCCTCTTATTTGAGTGATGCCCCTTGGCCAGGGGATACTTACGACTCCATAGAAGAAATCTGGCCGGATTATCCCACAGATGACGATTATTTATGGAATGAAGACGAATATTAACGTCCATCCTCTTATTAAAATCACACAAAAAGTCTCTTAAAGAGACTTTTTTTTTTCGTTACCTTTGAATCACTAATTAATAAAGCCACTTATGGGTGTTTTAGATTCCGTATTAAAAGTATTTGTAGGCGATAAGACCAAGAAAGATCTTAAAGATATCACGCCAATTGTAAACCAAATCAAAAGTTTCGAAAG
>JBHEPM010000223.1:0-686 GCA_046260295.1 Psychroflexus sp. | reverse complement strand
AACCACGAGAAGCACGAAACAAGAGAAGCGCGAAACAAGAGAAGCGCGAAACAAGAGAAAGGATTTCAAAAAACTTGTATCTTGAAACCACATTTATTTCAAATTTCAAATTTCAAATTTCAAATTTTTTATTAGAGGTGTTAACTTAGGTGCTTATTTTTATTTACTGATAACCAACATGTTGACTATTCATCATTCTATTAATTAGGTTGTCAAATATAGTTTGCTTGTGTATTGACCTATTCAAACGATAACTATATTCATCTAAATATTTTTCAATATGGTCTTCATGCATCCATGAAAAAGTACTTCTTAACCAAGATTTTACTTGATGTACAATAGTGTTCATTTCAAAAAAATCTACTGTGTTACTTTTTAATTGCTTTATTGTGTATTGATCTTTTAAGGGAATATATCCAGTCCATTTATCAGTATTCACCTTTGCTTGTTTTGATATGTGGCTTTCAAATATTTCATTCAATTCTGTTGAAGAATAGTCCTTAATTCTTTTAAAATAAGCTCTTTTCACACCTCTATTTTCATCGAGTTCAAGTGCAACTACAATCTTCTTTTTATTACTGTCATTACTTCTGCCTTGCTTTAAATCTTCTTTTCCACCATACACAAATTCATCTACATAAACTGTTCCTTCCATGGGGTTTAATTCGCTGCTCTTCATCGCTTTA
>JBHEPM010000222.1:0-692 GCA_046260295.1 Psychroflexus sp. | reverse complement strand
CCTATGAGACGATTGCCCTTTTTGTCAGTGATGACTTCATGATCGTAAAGCTGGATGTTTTTATCTAGAACTGCTTTAAGCAAATCTCTGTTGTACGGCTGTTTTTTAATGGTATGCGAGAAGAAAAAATAAGACTTGTTTGGAATCAAAGCTTCTTCAGGAACTTCTTTTACTCCTAGTAAAACATCACAATTAGACATATCTTCTGATAGCTCCAAACTTTGATTTTGATAAGCGTCATCTGAAAATATACGAATGTCTGAAGGCTCTACAACAAATTGTAAATCCTGATATGTTTTTTCTAACTCAACCAATTGTTCTGGTGTAAAAACAACTCGTCTATCCGGTGGTGTTTTGCGTTCTTTGATGATGCCTATTTTCATTTATATCGGAGTTTTAAATATTGAATTTTATTGTCTTTTTCAGCTTGGGACGAAAATAAGATTTTTTAATTATTAATGAAGATATGAATGCCTACTTTTAAAAGTTGCAATTACTAATTGAACCTGTTAAACCTTTAAACTTGCAAGATTTTGAAAACCTCGCAGGTTTAAAATAAAAAAACGCACCCGATATAAATACCGAAGTGCGTTTTCAACCAACCAAACCAATCTTTATGCGATATATTTTTTGTAGTCGTTTACCTTGACATGGGCTTTTAAATCATGTAACATGTTGTAGAGGCCGAAAAA
>JBHEPM010000221.1:468-702 GCA_046260295.1 Psychroflexus sp. | reverse complement strand
TTACAATCCATTTGAATCATTAGCCAAAAAAGGTCTAGGAACAATTGCTTGGCGTGACACTTGGGATGTTTTCGATCAGATTTTACTAACTAGACCACTTTTAGATAAAGACGATTATTCTGAATATAGAATGTATCAAGCTGGAATTTTCAATCCATTTTATTTACAGAATCCTCAAGGTCGTTACAAGGGATATCCATTTCGTGCTTTTTCAGACGGCGGTTTTACTGGCGG
>JBHEPM010000221.1:0-258 GCA_046260295.1 Psychroflexus sp. | reverse complement strand
AAAAATAATCTTATTATATGCTAATTTGTTAAATTGATAAGATTATTTTATCATTTTTTAAACCTAAATTCTTCATTTAAAGCTTAATTTTAGATAAAAAATGAAGAATTCAGGTTTTATATTTTTAGCAATTACCACTTTAGTATTAATTACTGTCACGATTTTTGCATCGCTTAATCTCAGTTTTTCTTGGGTATTCTATCTTAGTATTTCAGGACAAGTCTTATTAGTTATTAGTGTTTACAAAATTCTAAGAGA
>JBHEPM010000220.1:395-718 GCA_046260295.1 Psychroflexus sp. | reverse complement strand
TCATCACTTCTTTGATAGGGCGGTCGTTTTTAACTTCAAAACGAAGATCACGATTGGTGACAATACCAATTAATTTGTGCGCATCATCTACAATAGGAATTCCTCCAATACTGTGTTCACTCATGCTATCGTTGGCATCTTTAACCGTTGCTGTGATAGGCAAAGTCACTGGATCTATGATCATTCCACTCTCCGCACGTTTAACTCGACGCACTTTTAAAGCTTGATCTTCAATCGTCATGTTTTTATGAAGTACCCCAATTCCTCCTTCTCTGGCAATTGCAATGGCCATTCTTGACTCTGTCACCGTGTCCATGGCAGCA
>JBHEPM010000220.1:0-281 GCA_046260295.1 Psychroflexus sp. | reverse complement strand
GGGATATATTTCTGGTAAATTTACTTTCGATACTTACTGCTCTGGGAAGAACATCTGAGTAAGCTGGAACTAAAAGAACATCGTCGTAGGTAAGTCCAAGTCCTTTTACTTTTGAATTTGTCATTGCAATTAGATTTAATTGCGTGCAAAAATACACAATTTGTCATTAAGTGACTGAAACTTTAAGGTTTAGTTTGGAAAGTAGATTTTAGGTTCTTGTAAGAATCAGTTTACAAACACTTCTAACAACCAAAATAGTAAAATAGCAAGCGAAACACTTT
>JBHEPM010000022.1:18151-21152 GCA_046260295.1 Psychroflexus sp. | reverse complement strand
GTTCTTCCAAAATCAATACCAAATTGGTTGAAAATTACATTTCACAATTACAAACAATTTCTTCTGAAGGCGACAAAGATTTCAATACTTTATTGAAAATTGCCATGAGTTTGCCAGAAGCCGTTAGCGTTGACAAATCTGAAATGGATGAAGCTGAATCCAAAGCTATTTTTGAAGTCGTTGAAACCGCTTTAGAAAACATCAATGAATTCCGCTCTGAAGAAGGTGAAGTTTTGAAAAAAGATTTTCAATTTCGCATAGATAATTTGTCAACTTTGTTGGAAGATATCAAAAAAGTTGACCCCGAGCGCATACAACATGTGAAAACCAGATTGCGCAAAGGCATCGAAGATTTAAAAGAAAACATCGACGAAAATCGCTTTGAGCAAGAATTGATTTACTATATCGAAAAATACGATATTACCGAAGAAAAAACCCGATTGGACAATCATTTGGCGTATTTCAGCAAAACGCTAAATTCATCAGATTCCAATGGGAAGAAATTGAATTTCATCTGTCAAGAAATCGGAAGAGAAATCAACACAATTGGGAGTAAATCCAATTTTGCCCCGATGCAAAAAATGGTAGTTCAGATGAAAGATGAACTCGAAAAAATAAAAGAACAACTGCTGAACGTACTTTAAATATGAAAGACAATCAGGGCAAACTTATCGTGTTTTCTGCACCTTCGGGTTCTGGAAAAACCACAATCGTAAGACATTTGTTGGCGCAAGAAGATTTGAATCTCGAATTTTCCATTTCTGCAACCTCCAGAGCGCCGCGTGGCGAAGAAAAAGATGGTAAAGATTATTATTTTATGGATTTGAAAGAATTCAAACAACACATCAAAAACGATGATTTTCTGGAATGGGAAGAAGTTTATAGTGACAATTTTTATGGCACTTTAAAATCTGAAGTCGAACGCATTTGGGCAATGGGCAAACACGTGGTTTTCGATATCGATGTGGTTGGCGGTTTGGATATCAAGCACATTTATCCAGAACGTACTTTGGCTGTTTTTGTGGAACCGCCAAGTATCGAAGAGTTGAAAATTCGTCTGAAAAAGCGCAAAACAGAATCTGACGATCGCATTGCGATGCGCGTGGCAAAAGCGTCCATAGAAATGGCAACTGCGCCACAATTTGACCATATTATTGTCAATGAAAATTTGGATCTTGCACTCAAAGAAGCCCACAGATTAGTCAAAGAATTTATTGCTGAATAATGAAAAAAGTTGGTTTGTATTTCGGAACGTTCAATCCGTTTCATATCGGGCATTTAATTATTGCCAATCATTTGGTAGAAAACACTTCTCTGGATGAAGTTTGGCTGGTTATTACGCCACAAAGTCCATTTAAAAAGAAGAAAAGTATGCTGGAAAATCACCACAGATTTGAGTTGATTTACCGAGCTACAGAAAATTACGAAAAGCTAAAACCTTGTGATGTGGAATTCAAAATGCCACAACCGAATTACACTTCCAAAACTTTGGCAGAATTGCGGGATTCGCATTCTGATTTAGATTTTTCTTTGATTATGGGCGAAGATAATTTGGTGAATTTTCACAAGTGGAAAAATTACGAAACAATTTTAGAACATCACGACATTTTTGTGTGTCCACGAATCACTTCCACAGAACTTCCTGAGGAATTTCAAAATCACCCGAGAATTCATAAAACCGATACGCCAATTATGGAAATTTCGTCTACTTTAATTAGAAAGTCCATTAAAGCCAATAAAAACGTTCAACCTTTGCTTCAATATAAAGTCTGGGAATATATTGATGAAATGAATTTTTATCGGTAATTAGAAACATTTTAAAAACTTCGATTCAAACTAAAACTTTGTTAATTTCCTATTGAAACAGACATTTATTGCTAAGTTTTGAATATTCAAAAAATATATTGAATTTATGATAAATCCGAATCCAAATTTTGGTGTAATTGGCGGCGGAAGCTGGGCAACAGCCATTGTAAAAATGCTTTGCGAAAATCTGCCCAGTGTCAATTGGTACATGAGAAATAAAGACGCCATTGCGCATATAGAAAAGGAAAATCACAATCCAAATTATTTAAGTGCCGTTGAATTTGACCCGCAACAAATCAAATTGACCAACAATATCAATCAATTGATTCAGGAATCAGATTTTATCATTTTTGTGGTGCCTTCTGCTTTTTTGAAAGACGAATTGAGCAAAATTACTTTGGATTTTAAAGATAAAATTGTCTTTAGCGCCATCAAAGGCATTGTGCCGGAAACACAAATGTTGGTTGGCGAACATTTTCATGAAAAATTTGACATTCCATTTGAACAAATCGGCGTAATTACTGGACCATGCCACGCAGAAGAAGTGGCTTTGGAGCGTTTGTCATATTTAACCATCGCTTGCGCCAATGAAAATCATGCCAACACAGTCAGTCAGTTTTTGAGCAGTGATTTCATCAAATGTAAAATTTCTGAAGATATTATTGGGACAGAATACGCTGCGGTGTTGAAAAATATTTACGCCATTGCCGCCGGAATCGCTCACGGATTGGGTTATGGCGATAATTTCCAAAGTGTGTTGATGAGCAACGCCATCAGAGAAATGAAACGTTTTATCAAAAAACGTTATAAATTGAAAAGAAATATCAACGATTCAGCTTATTTAGGCGATTTGCTGGTGACAGGTTATTCTGTTTTTAGTCGAAATCGTTTCTTTGGAAATATGATTGGAAAAGGCTACACCGTGAAAAGTGCCCAAATGGAAATGAGCATGGTTGCCGAAGGTTATTACGCCACCAATTCTGCTTACGAAATCAGCAAATCTTATGGGAATAAAAAACCCAAAACACCAATAATTAATGCAGTTTACAAAGTGCTTTATCAAAATAAAAATCCTAAAAAAGTCTTTGCTAAGTTGGCTGATAAACTTGACTAAATACTAAAATTTTCACTCGAAACTTATGAATTCTGTTCTTAAAGGCGGCATTTTTGTCGCGCTTGGTGCGTCTTGTTACGG
>JBHEPM010000022.1:17626-18141 GCA_046260295.1 Psychroflexus sp. | reverse complement strand
GCTTACCACCTTTGTAAAACTGGCTTATGCCGAAGATTTTACAACTTATGAAGTGACGTTTTCACAACTGATTATCGGTTTTGTCGCTTTGTGTATTTTGAATATTTTTTTGAAGAAAAAACACAAACCAATTCAAGATAAAAAACTGAGAAACAAAACGATTTTTTATCTGATTTTGTCAGGTACTTCTCTAGGATTCACCAGTATTTTCTACTATTTGGCAATGCAATATATTACGGTTTCAGTAGGAATTGTGATGTTGATGCAGAGCGTTTGGATGGGTGTCGTTTTGGACGGAATTGTGAACAAAATTAAACCTACCAAAATTAAAATCATATCTGTTATTATAATTCTAGTCGGAACAATTTTAGCCGCCGACTTACTGTTCAAAGAACAATCCGCAGATTTAGTCGGGATAGGTTACGGATTTTTAGCTGCTTTATCTTACACCGTTACGATTATGACATCCAATCGCGTCGGGCTTCAATTTCATGCAATTACAAGAAGTAAATGGA
>JBHEPM010000022.1:0-17616 GCA_046260295.1 Psychroflexus sp. | reverse complement strand
GTATAGAACCACCGCCAATTTCATTTCCATTGATAACAAAATCATAGGCATTTGCTCTCACTTCTGCTGGATTTGATTCTAATTTTTCGATATCTTCAATTTTTGGAGAAGTAAATGGATGATGTTTGGCGGATTATTGGTGGTTTCAATCATAACTTTGCCGGAACTTTTACAAGGTATGAATTTAGAAATATTCATGATTTGGGGACCGATTTTGGCTTTGTTTGGTACGGTTTTGCCGCCTTTGTTTTTTACAGCTGGCATGCCGAAAATAAATGTCGGTTTAGGCGCAATTATTTCTTCAATTGAATTGCCTGTCGCCGTTTTGATGGGGTATTTTGTCCTTTCTGAAGCGCAAAATATTTTCAAATGGATTGGGATTTTGCTGATTTTATCCTCTATAGTTTTGATGAATTTGAAAAAAGTACAAAAAGAACCCTTGTAAATCTATTTTGCCAAAATACCTTTTGAATCGATTAAAGGTAATTTCTTAGTTTGACTTGGTTTCAACGAGTGTTTTGGAAATCTAAAATCTTTGTGTAGCAACTGATTATTTAGAAAAAACGACACTTGAAAAATATTATCGACTTGTAAAACATCTTCATGCAGAAATTCTAATTTTGCAAAAGATTTAGCAGGCAAAACTGCCAACTTTTTTCGTAAAACAGAAGTTGTTTTGTTGCGACTTTCACCTTTGGAAACAATTAAAACAGTTTCTAAAGATTCCTGCAAATCGTTGAGAAGGTAAATGGTCCATTCATCAACTTTAAAAGTTGTATTGTATTCATAAACAGCCGCGATAAAAACGCCTTCAACTTCAGGAATTTCAATGTCTTTTTTCATTTAAGACCAATATTACAAGTTAGATTTGAATTGCTCCAAAAATCTCATGTCATTTTCATAAAACATTCTGATGTCACCAATTTGATACAGCAACATTGCAATGCGTTCGATGCCCATGCCAAAAGCGAAGCCGGTGTATTCTTTGGGGTCAATATTACAGTTTTTCAAAACATTTGGGTCAACCATACCACAACCCATAATTTCTAGCCAACCAGTGCCTTTAGTAATTCTGTAATCGGTTTCTGTTTCCAAACCCCAATAAATATCAACTTCTGCACTTGGTTCTGTAAATGGAAAATAAGACGGACGCAACCTGATTTTTGACTTGCCAAATAATTCTGTGGTGAAATAAATCAAGGTTTGTTTCAAATCTTTGAAAGACACATTTTTGTCGATATACAAACCTTCCACTTGATGAAAAATACAATGGGATCGCGCAGAAATATCTTCGTTTCTAAAAACACGACCTGGCGAAATTGTTCTTATCGGTGGTTTATTGTTTTCCATATAACGCACTTGAACGCTGGAAGTGTGCGTTCTCAGCAAAATATCTTCAGGATTGGTTTGGATGAAAAACGTGTCCTGCATATCTCTAGCTGGATGATATTCTGGCAGATTTAGTGCCGTGAAATTATGCCAATCGTTTTCAATTTCTGGCCCTTCAGACACATTGAAACCGATATTTGAAAAAATATTGATAATTTGATTTTTAACGATAGAAATAGGATGTCTTGCGCCAATGTCAATCGGTTCGCTCGGCCGAGTCAAATCGCCGTAAATGCCGTTATCCTCTAGTTTCGCTTCAAGATTTTTTTTCAAAGATTCAACTTTGCTTTGCGCGCTTTCTTTCAACTCATTGACCGCTTTTCCAAAATCTTTCTTTTGGTCGTTCGGCACATTTTTGAATTCCGCAAAGAATTCATTCAGAATGCCTTTTTTGCCAAGAAATCTTATTCTGAAATTTTCTATGTCCTCAATCTTATCTGCTGAAAACTGCTCAACTTCATCGATATAAGCTTTAATCTTATCTATCATAACATTTGGTAAAATGAATTTGCAAATTTAGAAAAATAAGAATGTATTCACCGTTTCATTTCAATTAATTCAGATGAAGAATTGTCGGGATTATTTCAATGCTTGAACTGTTTTATTTTTGACTTGTTAATCCTTATTCAAGTGAAAAATATATATTTTACCTTTGTCTTTTAGATTCATTTCAGCATTTTAACGAGGAAATATTCAATTTTATGAGTGAGAAGAATAACCATCAAAGGAAAAGAAGAGAGGCTTTAGTTTATCATGCGAAGCCAAAACCTGGGAAAATTGAAGTTGTCCCTACCAAAAAACACGCGTCGCAAAGAGATTTGGGTTTAGCCTATTCTCCAGGTGTAGCAGAGCCGTGTTTGGAGATTGAAACAGACAATCAAAATGCTTATAAATATACCAATAAAGGAAATTTAGTTGCCGTAATTTCCAACGGAACTGCGGTTTTGGGTTTGGGCGATATCGGCGCAGAAGCATCGAAACCCGTGATGGAAGGCAAAGCTTTATTGTTTAAGATTTTTGCAGATATTGATGTGTTCGATATTGAAGTCGACGCCAAAAATCCTGACGAATTTATAGAAACTGTTAAAAATATTGCCCCAACTTTTGGGGGAATAAATTTAGAAGACATCAAAGCGCCAGAAGCTTTTGAAATTGAAGAACGTCTGAAAGCAGAACTTCCAATTCCTGTGATGCATGACGACCAACATGGCACAGCAATTATTTCAGCCGCCGCTTTTTTGAATGCGCTTGAATTGGCAGACAAAAAAATTGATGAAGTCCAAATTGTAGTTTCCGGCGCAGGTTCAGCCGCTATTGCATGTACCAAACTTTATGTTTTACTCGGTGCAAAAAAGGAAAATATCGTGATGTTTGACAGTAAAGGTGTTGTGAATAAAGATAGAGATGATTTGTCTGAAAAACAATCTGAATTTGCGACTTCCAGAACTATTGAAAACTTATCGGAAGCTATTGAAAATGCAGACGTCTTTTTAGGACTTTCAGTCGGTGGCGTTTTGAAACCAGAAATGCTTTCCAAAATGGCAGACAACCCAATTGTGTTTGCTATGGCGAATCCAAATCCGGAAATAGATTACGATTTGGCTTTAGAAACGCGAGAAGATGTCATTATGGCAACTGGAAGAACTGATTTTCCAAATCAAGTCAATAATGTACTTGGTTTTCCATATATTTTCAGAGGAGCGTTGGATGTTCGCGCAACCAAAATCAATGAGGAAATGAAAATGGCGGCGGTAAAAGCTTTGGCTGAATTGGCCAAAAAACCGGTTCCAGAACAAGTGAATATCGCATACGCAGAAACACGTTTGAATTACGGCAGAGATTACATTATTCCAAAACCATTTGACCCAAGATTGATTGCTGAAATCCCGCCAGCTGTTGCAAAAGCCGCCATGGAATCTGGCGTGGCGCAAAAACCAATTGAAGATTGGAAAGCCTACGAAGAAGAATTGTTGGAACGCATGGGAAGCGAAGATAAAATCACGAGATTACTGCTGAATCGTGCCAAGCAAAACCGTAAAAGCATTGTTTATGCTGAAGCCGATCATCTTGATGTTTTGAAAGCGGCACAGCAAGTTTATGATGAAGGCATCGGTTTACCAATTTTGCTGGGACGCAGAGATGTGATTTTGGAATTGATGGAAGAAATAGAATTTGAAGCCGAGGATGTAAAAATCATCGATCCAAAATCTGATGAAGAAAAACCACAGCGGGAGCGATATGCCAAATCATTGTGGGAAAAAAGAAGCCGAAAAGGTGTGACGCACTACGATGCCAAAAAAATGATTCGCGAGCGCAATTATTACGCCGCCATGATGGTTGAGAATGGCGATGCAGATGCCATGCTTTCTGGGTATTCACGAGCTTATCCTGCCGTTTTGAAACCTATTTTGGAAGTTGTTGGCAAAGAAAAAGGCGTGTCGATTGTAGCTGCCACCAATTTGATGAACACCAAACGCGGTCCAATTTTTATTAGTGATACGTCCATTAATATAGACCCAGATGCAAAACAACTGGCAAGAATTGCGCAAATGACTTCCAAAACCGTAAAAATGTTTGGGATTGAACCAATTATAGCCATGACGTCTTATTCCAATTTTGGATCATCCAAAAATCTACATGCCAAAAAAGTAAATGAAGCTGTGGAATTTCTACACAAAAATTATCCAGAAGTTCAGGTTGACGGCGAATTGCAGGTAGATTTTGCTTTGAATAGAAAAATGCGTACCGACAAATTTCCGTTTTCAAAATTGAATGGTAAGAAAGTCAATACACTCATTTATCCAAACTTAGATTCTGCCAACGGCACTTATAAATTGATGAAAGAATTAAACAGTGCAGGTTCCATCGGACCGATTTTAATGGGCTTGAATAAACCCGCACATGTTTTTCAACTTGGCGCAAGTGTAGATGAAATGGTGAATATGTCTGCAGTGGCTGTTGTAGATGCACAACAAAAAGGCAAAAAGCGGCAATAAATAATTTTTTTCAAGCTGAAACTAAGCAATTTAGGTTTCAGGCGGTTTTAACGTAAATTTTATTACATTTGACTGCTAAAATTTAGTTAAGATGATAACGCAATTGCGAGGTAAACTCATTGAGAAAAATCCTACATATATAGTTATAGATTGTCAGGGAATTGGGTATGAAGTGAACATTTCGCTTCATACCTTTTCACTTATAAAGAATGAAGAAAACATTACGATTTTCACACATCTTCAAGTGAAAGAGGACTCACATACTTTGTACGGTTTTAAAGAAAAATCTGAACGAGAAGTTTTTCGTCAATTGTTATCAGTTTCTGGAATTGGCGCAAGTACGGCTAGAATGATGTTTTCATCTTTATCGCCATCGCAAGTTATTGAGGCGATTTCTTCAGAAGATGCCGACACTATCCAAAGCGTTAAAGGTATTGGAAAAAAAACAGCGCAGCGTGTCATTTTAGATTTAAAAGACAAAATCCAAACCACTGCGACTGAAACTGGTGAAACAATTTCAAAATCACACAATACACATAAAGAAGAAGCGTTATCTGCATTGGAAACATTAGGTTACCAAAGAAAGCAATCTGAAAAAATTATTAATAGAATTTGTAATAACAACCCGCAAGCTAACGTTGAAGATATAATCAAACTAGCCCTTAAAAATTTATAATCCCATTGAAGTCAAATTCGTTGTCTATTAACAAAAGCTTTTATTTTATACTTACTTTTTTCTTGGTTGGAGTCAGTCAACAGTCTTTATTGGCTCAAGAAGAACAAGAGCAAGACTCTACGCAAACAGGATATAGTTTTGGTGAAATTGAAATGGGAAATCCTTCCAGTATAGTTTCAAAATACACTTACGATCCAGTAGTGGATAAATATATTTATTCAGAAAAAATTGGAAGTGTTGATGTAGAATATCCCTTGGTTTTGACACCGGAAGAATTTGAAAAATTGATTCTTGAAGAGCAGATGAAAACTTACTTCAAACAAAAATCTGATGCGGCACAAGGGAAAGGTGATGAAGAAGATCAAAAAAATTTGATTCCTATTTTTTATGTAAACAACTCCTTTTTTGAATCTATTTTTGGCGGTAACGAAATAGAAGTCATTCCACGTGGTTCGGTGGCGGTAGATTTAGGAATTTTATACAGTAAACAAGACAATCCCTCACTTTCGCCAAGAAACCAAAGTAACTTAACTTTCGATTTTGACCAACGAATCAGCATGAGCATGCAAGCTTCAGTTGGGAAAAGATTAACCGTAAATGCTGAATACGACACTGAATCTACTTTCGATTTTCAGAATCAAATCAAATTAGAATACACGCCAACAGAAGATGATATTGTTAGGAAAATTGAAGTCGGTAACGTCAATATGGCATCAAATAACTCTTTGATGCAGGGGTCGGAAAGTTTGTTTGGTGTGAAAACTCAACTTCAATTCGGTAAAACAACAATTACCGGGATTTTTTCAGAAATGAATTCTGAAAGAGAAAGCGTCAATGTAGAAGGTGGAGCAACAGTGCGTGAATTTGATAAATTCGCCTTGGACTATGATGAAAACAAACACTTTTTTTTAGCGCAATATTTCAGAGATGAATACAATGATGCGCTGGAAAATTACCCTTTTGTCAATAGCCGTATTCAAATTACTAGAATTCAAGTTTGGGTGACCAACCGAACCAATAATCCACAAACAATAGCTAATGCTAGAAATATTGTAACAATTCAGGATTTAGGTGAAAGTGATCCTGAACGTGTTGGTTTATTTCTTGACAATAACGGAAACCCAACTGCTCCGCCAATTCCAAACTTTATTCAAAATCCAAACGGCAGACCAAGCAATAACAACAACGCATTCAATCCAATAGGAATCAATGGTGCAGGAACGTCAGTTTTGACAGATGCGATTCGTGATATTTCAACGATTGAGCAAGGTTTTGGTTCTGCGCAAGGTTTTGTCAGCGAAGGCCGAGATTATGCGGTTTTAGAAAATGCACGTGAACTTCAGCAGAATCAATATACGTTGAATGAAGAGTTAGGTTATATTTCTTTAAACCAGCGCTTGTCTAACGATGAAATTCTTGGTGTTGCTTTTGAATATAAAACTACAGACGGAAACGTGTACCGAGTTGGTGAATTTGGAAACGACGGACCTTCAGCTACAGAAACAACTGAAAATCCAAATTTAGAAGGCGAGCAAATAGCTCAAAATCAAAACTTAGTTGTGAAAATGCTGAAAAGTCCAGTGACTAATGTCAGTGAACCAGTTTGGGATTTGATGATGAAAAACTTTTATAGTTTGGGAGCTTCAGGTCTGGAACAAGAAGGCTTCAGATTCAATATTTTGTATACTGATCCGCAACCGGTTAACTACATTTCGCAAGCGCCTGGAAGTGACACAGAACTTCCGGATGATGTTGATGATACTAACTTGCTACAGGTTTTTGATTTTGACCGTTTGAATTCTAATAACGACCCGATTGGCGGTGGAGATGGTTTTTTTGACTTTGTAGATGGAATTACAATCGATGCCCAAAACGGACTCATCAAATTTACCAAAGTAGAACCTTTTGGGGAACATCTTTTCGAAAAACTGGATTTAACACCAAATTCTGGTTCAGAAAATTATGATGATCCTGATACTTATAACGATAACCAAGCGCAATATGTGTTCAGGAGTTTATATGCTACAACGAAAACCCAAGCGCAACAACAGCAAACAGAGAAAAATAAATTTCAATTAAAAGGTCGTTATAAAGCTTCAGAAACCGATGGAATTCCAATTCCTGGCGGATTCAATATTCCTAGAGGTTCGGTAACAGTTACTGCCGGTGGAAGAACTTTACAAGAAGGCGTAGATTATACAGTTGATTACGAACTTGCCCGTGTGAATATTTTAGATGAAGCACTTTTAGCTTCTGACACACCAATTCAAGTGTCTTCGGAAAGCAATGCCGTTTTTGGCAGACAAACCAAGCGTTTTACAGGTTTAGATGTTCAGCATCAGTTTAGCGAAGAGTTAATATTTGGCGCAACTTTTATGAATCTGAATGAAAAACCAATCACTCAAAAAGCAGATTATGGTTCAGAACCGATAAATAATTCAATTTACGGTTTCAATTTCAATTATAATACAACCGTGCCATTTTTTACAAGAATGGTCAATAAACTACCAAATACAGACACAGATGTAGAGTCTAATTTTTCACTTCGTGGTGAATTTGCTTATCTGAAACCGGGTTCGCCGCAAGCAAGTGATTTTGGAGGTGAAGCCACCACTTATGTAGATGATTTTGAAGGTTCGCAAACTTCAATTTCTGTATTAGATCCAAATTCTTGGCGATTGGCAAGTACGCCAGTGGGTTATCGTGGCCCAAATGATGTCAATGGCACTTATGATGTCAACGATGATTTGAGTACCAATTATTTCAGAGCAAAACTTAATTGGTACACCATCGACCCAATTTTTTACAGCTCTCAACGGCCAGATGGAATCTCAGATGAAGATTTGTCTCAATATTATTCCAGACGAGTTTTAATTAATGAAATCTTCCCAAATACAGATATTGTTCCTGGACAAATTCAGACTGTATTTCCTTTGGATTTGGTTTACAGACCTGATGAACGCGGGATGTACAATTATAACCCAGCAGCTGCAAACGACAACACACTGCCAAATCCAGAACAAAATTTTGGCGGAATTATGCGCGGGTTGGAAACCACAGATTTTGAACGTTCCAATGTGGAGTTTGTAGAGTTTTGGGTCATGGATCCATTCATTTATGAAGAGAACGCAACCAATAATGGTGGAAAAATTGTTTTGAATTTTGGTAGCATGACCGAAGATGTTCTAAAAGATGGCCGAAAACAATTTGAAAATGGATTGCCAGAAGACGGTGGAAATTCCAACGTATTGAATACAAACTTTGCCAAAGTTCCATCCAACCAATCTTTGGTTTATGCTTTTGATACTGAAGGACAGCAAAGAGTTAACCAAGATGTTGGTATGGACGGTTTAATTAATGCAGATGAAGCTCAGAAATTTTCAGATTTTGCAGGATTTGAGGATCCATCCAATGACGACTATGAATATTATTTGAGTCGTGACGGAGATATTTTAAATCGCTATCGAAATTTCAACGGAATGGAAGGTAATAATCCAGTGGAAGTTACAGAAACCAATCGTGGTAATTCTGCGTTTCCAGATGTAGAAGACATCAACCGTGATAATACGATGAACACAATTGATAGTTATTTTGAATATGAAGTTCCTGTGTTTCCAAACATGAGTGTGGACAACAATACAAGTTCCATTGCCGGGGTAGATTCAGATTATATTACAGATGTTAAAGAAACGACAACAACATTGCAAAATGGTCAAGAAATCGATGCAAGATGGGTTCAGTTTAGAGTGCCATTGAGAACAAATAGTGAATACGCAGTCGGCGGAATTGCAGATTTACGTTCCATCAGATTTATGAGAATGTATATGACGGATTTTGACCAAGAAACAATTCTGCGTTTGGGAACTTTAGATTTGGTGAGAGGTGATTATTTAACTTACGACCAACCAATAGTTCCAGATGGCTCGAATCCTGAAACAGGAACAACGCAATTAGAAGTTGAAGCAGTAAGTGAAGAAATCACGTCCAGATATGTCACGCCTCCAGGAGTCGTTCGGGAGCAAATTGTCAATAATAATGTGGCAATTAGAGAAGATGAAAAATCTTTAGCACTTCGTGTGAAAAATTTGCAACCTGAAGATTCTAGAGGTGTTTTCAAAAATTATCAAATTGATATGCGTCAGTATGAAAATTTGGAAATGTTTTTGCATGCTGAAGCACTTGCACCACCAAATACGCAGCTGCAAGATGATGAATTAGTTGCATTTATTAGAATGGGAATCGATTTTACCAATAACTTTTATCAAATAGAAGTTCCACTGAAAGTCAGTGATATTGAAGATTTAACACCAAGAGGTGTTTGGCCTTTGGAAAATGACATGAATATTTCTTTGGAACTGCTTCAGGAAATTAAATCTACAGTTTTAGGAAACGACGATTACAGTAATTTAGAATTGAATTTTTTCGATGAAAATGCTTCGCCTGTAGATGGTTCAAGCAATGACGGAATGAAAGTTGGCATAAAAGGAAATCCAAGTTTTGGCGATGTTCGGGTAATTATGATTGGTTTGAAAAATGTAAGTGGACAGAATGTTTCTGGTGAAGTTTGGTTCAACGAAATGCGTTTGTCTGGATTGAAAAATGAAGGCGGTTGGGCGGCTGTTCTAAATATGGATACCAATTTTGCTGATTTTGCCAACATCTCTGGCACTGCTCGCCAAACTACGATAGGCTTTGGCGGAATAGAACAAGGACCGAACCAAAGAAGTCGAGAAGATGTTCAGCAGTATGATTTTGTAACTGGGTTCAACTTAGGACAAATGTTACCTCAGGATTGGGGTGTGAAAGTACCATTTAGTTATAGCCGTGGCGAAGAGTTAATTACGCCTCAATTCGATCCCGTGTACGGTGATTTAGAATTGGAAACTTTATTGGATAATGCTGAAAATCCTCAAGATCGTGAAGAGTTCAGAGAGCAAGCTGAAACTTATACAAAACGACAAGGCGTTAGTTTAATTGGTCTAAGAAAAGACAGAACAAACGATGAGCGAACACCGATGCCTTACGATGTCGAAAATTTCACTTTTTCTGGAAGTTATAACCAAACCGATTATCGCGATTTTGAAATTCGAGAATCTTTAGATCAAAATGTGGATGCCGGATTGACTTATGGTTTCAATTTTCAGCCTTTTGAACTTGAGCCACTTGAAGAAGTTTCATTTTTAGACAGTCCATATTTTGCGATTTTTAAAGATTTCAATGTCAATCTTCTACCAAATAGTATCACCGCAGGAGCCAACGTCAACCGACAGTATAATGAGTTGCGTTTCAGAGAATTCAATTTGCCACCGGGAAGCATCGGACCTCCAAAATTATATCAAAGGAATTTCTTTTTCGATTGGGAATACGCAATTGATTATAGCTTAACGAATTCACTGAATTTCAACTTTAATTCAAATACAAATAGAATTGTCAGAAACTTTATAGATGAAGACAACAATCAAGACAACACTGTTGGTGTATTTGATGATTTTTTCGATGTAGGAATTCCAAACAGACATTATCAACAACTTCAGGTGAACTATACTTTACCGTTTGATAAAATCCCGTTTTTGAAATTTGCTAAAACGCAATATTCATACACCGGAGATTTTCAATGGCAAAAAGGCTCAGAAATTTTAAGAGATTTAGAAGGAATTCCTGATCTAGGTAATACGGTACAAAATTCCGCAACCCATAGTATTAATGGGAATTTTACAATGTCAACATTGTACAGTTATTTAGGTTTAACTAAAAAGAAAAAACAAAATAATCAAGTCATAAATAGATCTTCAGCTAGACGTCGTGCTGGAGGACAAAATCAGCAATTGACTCAAGAGAGTCAAGGTAATAACCAAAATCAGAACGATAATGAAGATTTGAGTTTTGGGGACAAAGCTCTGAATTCCTTGATTGGAATCGTCACTGCTGTAGATCGGGTTCAAATAAATTACCAAGATACCAAAGGTATTTTTATGCCAGGTTATACCAATAATATTGGTTTCGGCGGAACTTTGAAACCTACAGCAGGCTTCACATTTGGTAGTCAAAACGATATTAGAGAACGCGCTGCCAGAAAAGGTTGGTTGACGATGTATCAAGATTTCAATGAAGAATATGTCAGAACCAACAATGAGCAGTTGGATATTCAAGCTGGCATCAAATTGTTACCAGGTTTAACGATTGATTTAACGGGAAATAGAATGTATTCTGACACTTATACTGAAAATTATTATGTCGATCAGGAAACTTCCTTGTACAATTCTATTACGCCAAATACTTTTGGTAATTTCAGTATTTCGACCAACATGATTCGAACGGCGTTCAATACAAGTACGCGAGAACAATCTGAAAATTTTGAACAATTTAGAAACAACAGAATCATCGTTGCCAATCGATTGGCAGAACAAGCTGGAATTGATCCCACTAATCCTGATAATTTAGATGAAAACGGTTATCCGTCTGGATTTGGCAGAACCAATCAAAATGTGCTATTACCAGCATTTTACGCCGCTTATACAGGTGAAGACGCAGGAAGTACAAGCCTACAACCATTCAAAGATATGCCAATTCCAAATTGGAATTTAAAATATACTGGTTTGATGCGTTTAAATTGGTTTAAAGAAAAATTCAACCGTTTTTCCATTCAGCATGGTTACAGATCAACTTTTACAATCAATCAATTTCAAACCAATCTGGATTTCAACCGAACCGATCCTTATGGCGATTTCAACAGAGATCAAAATGGAAATTTTAAAAATGAACTGATCATTTCAAATGTGAATCTCATTGAAGAATTCAGTCCGCTGATAAAGCTAGATTTTGAAATGAAAAACTCTATAAGTATTTTGGCGGAAGTTATTCGAGATCGGGCTTTGTCGTTAAGTTTCAATAACAATTTATTGACAGAAATGAAAGGTGAAGAGTATCGTGCTGGATTGGGCTATCGTGTCAAAGACCTTACAATTGTCACTCAATTTGAAGGTAACCGAAGAGTTTTGAGCAGTGACTTGAACCTACAGTTAGATTTATCATTAAGGAAAAATGAAACTATTATTAGAAATCTGGACGTGAATAGCAACCGGACAACCTCCGGTCAAGACATCTGGGAAATTACTTTTAATGCAGATTATGCATTTACTAAGAATTTAACAGCCTTATTTTTCTACAATCACGTATTTTCGCAAAACGCGATTTCAACAATTTTTCCGCAGACTACTATTAGAACAGGATTTACATTAAGATATAATTTTGGGAATTAAAAAAAAATAACACAATGAAGACACCAGACAATTTGAAGTACACAAAAGATCATGAATGGCTAAGTATTGATGGCGATACAGCTACCATAGGAATTACCGATTTCGCACAAAGCGAATTGGGAGATATTGTTTATGTTGAAGTAGAAACTGTAGGCGAAACTTTAGATAAAGATGAAGTTTTTGGTACGGTAGAAGCCGTAAAAACTGTTTCAGATTTGTATTTGCCACTTTCAGGAGAGATTTTGGAATTCAATGAAAATCTAGAAGACGAACCTGAACAAGTGAACGAAGATCCATATGGTGAAGGCTGGATGGTGAAAGTAAAAATTTCCAATCAAGATGAAGTAAATGAGTTGATGGATGCTAAAGCTTATAAAGCGCATATTGAATAGCAAAATACCGCTGATAATCGCAAGTGTATGCACTTTGTTGATTGTCTACCTTTCTTTGATGGAAAACGGTAAAATGCCAAAAGTTGATATAGATGATGCCGATAAGTTCTATCATGGAATGGCATATTTTGTATTGAATGGTTTATGGCTTATTGTTGTTAGAAAAGTTAAAGTGAAGAGTAGCTTTCTGACTTTTCTCAAGATTTCAATACTAGTGATTGTTTTTGGTATCATTATTGAAATATTACAGGGTGAATTCACAACAAACCGAAGTTTTGACTATTTTGATATTTTAGCAAATAGCATAGGTGTTATTCTGAGTTTTATAAGCTTTTTATTGATTAAAAAAAGAAGTTTGAAAATTTAAAATACATTTAGGAGTCAAAATTCATTTTTTTTATAATTTAGTAACCTATTTAAAAAAGCATTATGGAACCGAAAAAGAATCCAAAAAAAGACCTTAATAAGAAGAGTTTTCTGTTCTTTCAAATAGGTTTAGCACTTGTGCTTGCGATATCTCTTATCATGATAGAATGGAAAACTTATGATAAAGAAGCTATTGATACAGGTACTGTAAACCTTAATTTATTAGACGAGGAAGATGTTCCGATTACTGAAATGCAGAAAACACCGCCACCTCCGCCACTTCCGCCACCAGCGCCTGAAGTTATTGAAGTGGTTGAAGACGATTCTGAAGTCGAAGAGGTTGAAATAGAATCTACTGAAACTGATCAAGAAGAAATTATAGAAGTCGAAGAGGTTGAAGAGGTTGAAGAAGAAATTGGCGACGTCCCTTTTTCTGTGATTGAAAGTGTTCCAGTTTTTCCTGGTTGTGAGGAATATGACACTAATGAGGAACGAAAAAAATGCATGAGTCAAAAAATCAGTAAATTCGTAAACAAGAATTTTGATACTGGTTTAGCTTCAGATTTAGGGCTTTCTGGTGTAAACCGAGTTTATGTTCAATTCAAAATTGATAAAAATGGTAATATCGTTGACGTTGCTGCTCGAGCACCACACCCGAGACTTCAATCTGAAGGTGAACGCGTCATCAAGAAATTACCTAAAATGAAACCAGGAAAACAAAGAGGTCAATCAGTTGGTGTGTTGTATTCACTTCCAATTACTTTTCAAGTTCAGGATTAATTTCAAAAAAAAATATTTCAAAACCCTAAGTAAAATACTTAGGGTTTTTTTGTGTCTGGATTTTAATAACACTAAGTAAATATTAACGAGTGTCACCTTATCAAAAAAAAGATTTTAGCTGTATCTTTGCAAAAATTTCTAGTATTGTCTAATACACTTGCATACACACAAATTTCTAATTGGATTAAAGATTTTAAAGAACTCACCAAAATCCGTTTGGCTTTAAGTGTTGTGTTTTCTTCTGTTGCTGGTTATTTACTCGGCGCAGAACATGTAAATTTCATCACTTTAATATTGTTAGCTGTCGGTGGTTACGCCATGGTTGGTGCCTCAAATGCATTCAATCAGATTATAGAGAAAGATTTGGATGTCAAAATGAATAGAACCAAATCCAGACCTATTCCAGATGGAAGAATGTCAACAACCACAGCCTTTGTTATTGCCTCGGTGTTAACCTTATTAGGAATTTATCTGCTTTATATTATCAACCCAGTGACTTCCATGTTTGGTGCCATTTCAATTTTTCTTTACGTCAGCGTTTACACACCTTTGAAAACCAAAACGCCACTTTCAGTATTTGTTGGGGCGTTTCCTGGTGCCATTCCATTCATGTTGGGTTGGGTTGCTGCTAGCGGTTCTTTTGGAATTGAAGCGGGAACCTTATTCATGATTCAATTTTTCTGGCAATTTCCACATTTTTGGGCTTTGGGCTGGTGGTTGTATGACGACTATAAAAAAGGCGGATTTTTCATGTTGCCTACCGGAAAAAGAGACAAAGGCACAGCAATTCAAATAATTTTATACACAATTTGGACAATTATGGTTTCTATAATTCCAGCATTCGGCGTTACTGGCGATTTGTCGCTATCTGTAGTTTCTGCTGTTCTTGTTTTTATATCTGGATTGGTCATGTTATTTTACGCCATAAAATTATTCAAAAAAAGAGAAACAAGATACGCCAAGCAATTGATGCTGGCAAGTGTTTCATATATTACATTAATTCAAATTATTTACGTTTCAGATAAATTTATCAGATTATGGCTTTAAACGAAAAACACAAACGCGCAAGGAAAATGATGCTTTGGTTTGGCATTATCAGTATGGGGATGATGTTTGCCGGACTTACCAGCGCTTATGTGGTGAGTAAAAATAGACCGGACTGGCTTACAGATTTTCAACTTCCACAGGTTTTCATTTGGAGTACCTTGGTGATTTTAGCCAGTAGTTTTACTTTTCATTTGGCTAAAACTTTTGTTGCTAAAGGAAAACAATCCAAAGCCAATTTGATGATGATTTCTACATTTATTTTAGGTAGTCTATTTGTTGTGATGCAATTTGTAGGTTTTGAACAAATTATAGATGCAGGTTATCGTTTTACAGGTGGCGCCAGTAATATCACAATGTCGTTTTTGTATTTGCTTGTTGCAGCGCATTTAGTACACGTTGCTGCAGGTTTAATTGTGTTAATTGTTGTAATTTATAATCATTTTAAAAAGAAATATAATTCAGAAGAAATGCTTGGTTTAAAGCTAGGTGTCACATTCTGGCATTTTGTAGATATCTTGTGGCTTTACTTGTTTTTGTTTTTATATTTCTTCAAATAATAAGAAATTTGTCTATTTTTGCACAACATTAATATTTGATTTTTATGGAAGCTACTACTGTTGCTAAAACAGGTACCGAAGGAAAAGCCTGGGGCGGAGGTAATCAACCTCTAAAAGCGAGTTATGGAAAATTAATGATGTGGTTTTTCATCACTTCAGATGCTTTAACATTTTCAGGATTTCTAGCGGCTTACGGATTTTCAAGATTCAAGTTTATTGAAGAATGGCCAATTGCTGATGAAGTGTTCAATCACTTTCCGTTTTTACATGGTGTTGATGCACCGATGTATTACGTGGCATTGATGACCTTTATTTTGATATTTTCTTCCGTAACCATGGTGCTTGCTGTGGATGCTGGGCACCAAATGAAAAAAGGTAAGGTTGTAACTTATATGGCATTAACCATTTTAGGTGGTATTATATTTTTAGGTTCTCAAGCTTGGGAGTGGAAAAACTTTATCAACGGAACTTACGGCGCAGTAGAACTTAACAGCGGAAAAATCATACAGTTTGTAGATGCAGACGGAGACAGAATAGCCTTAGATGACTTTTCTGCCATTTCTCCAAAAGAGCGTGTTGAACATGAGTCCAAAAACGGTATTTGGTTCAAAGGCGAAGAAAGTTTCAATGCCAGATCACTTGACGATGTTAAAAAAGGATTTGTTGCCAACGAAGATTTGCGCGTCAGAACCATGAAAATTACCGATGAAGGCGAAAAAGAAATATTATCTAGAGAAGAATCATTGAAAACATTAGCGGAAAGCGGAGTTGGCGTTATTGAAGGCGCTAATCTTCAGAAAAACGAATACGGCGCACCGCTTTTTGGTGACTTCTTTTTCTTTATCACAGGTTTTCACGGTTTTCACGTATTTTCTGGAGTACTGATTTTAGTCATTGTATTTTTCAATGTGCTTTTAGGAACTTACGAAAAACGTGGTAGCTACGAGATGGTTGAAAAAGTTGGACTTTATTGGCACTTTGTAGATTTAGTTTGGGTATTTGTATTTACTTTTTTCTATTTGGTTTAAAATTTTTGATTTATAATTATTATGGCACACGATACAACACATAGCGAACACGGAGAGCACCAATCAGCAACAAAAAGAATTTGGCAAGTTTTTATCATTTTGTCAATACTAACTATAGTTGAAGTTGTTTTTGGGATTTTCAAACCTGACTTTTTAGTTCACACTGACCTTGTTTCTCTTTCACTTTTGAATTGGATTTTCATAATCTTAACCATCATCAAAGCCTATTATATTACTTGGGCATTTATGCATATGGAACACGAAACTGCTGGTCTTAGAAGAACTGTGGTCTGGACAGGCGTATTTTTGATAAGTTACTTAATCGCTATATTATTGATAGAAGGTGCTTACATTCAAGAAATTTATGAGAATAGTTACATTGCTTGGGATTTTTAAAATGAAAGGTTAAATATATTTCAAAAGGCGGTTTTTCGAACCGCCTTTTTTAATTTTGTAAAAAAAAAGCAAAATGAAAAAATACGCTGTTCTCATCATTCTTTTTGTGCTTCCGTTAGTTGCGTATTTGTTTTTTGCAAGTGGCGTTAACAGCTTTGGAAAACTACCCACCTTAAAAGAAAATTTGACAGAATTACATAATTTTGAAACCGATTCAATTCAGTTTAAAAATCATATTACGATTTTGACTTTTTTTGGGAATGATTTCAATATAAAAAAAGTGCACGCTTTCAATATGAAAGAGAAAATTTATGACCGTTACCATAAATTTAAAGATTTTCAAATTCTTAGTATTACAGGTGAAAACTCTTCAGAAAACATTAAAAAATTTCAATATGAAATCAATCAATCTTCAGATGCATCCGAGTGGAAATTTATTGAACGATGAAGAAATTCAAAAAATGTTTGACACACTTGAATCTGACCTTTCATTAGATGAAAAAAAATCGTCCAATTATGCGTTCATTATCGACAAAGATTTAAACCTCAGAGGACGAAGTGAAGATGAAGACGAAGGCACCAAATACGCCTACGATTTAAGTAATATAGGTGAAGTCAGCGATAAAATGAACGATGATGTTAAAATCATTTTGGCAGAATATCGCTTTGCACTGAAGAAAAATAATGTGGAAAGATAATTTGATATGAAAAAATATTCTTACGTTGGTAT
>JBHEPM010000219.1:0-730 GCA_046260295.1 Psychroflexus sp. | reverse complement strand
TTTAATAAGAGCCTACGAAAAAACTTAGCGTTGCGACTTGCATGATAAGTTGAAATTAAAACCTTCAAAAAAGTCCCCTTAGGGGGTTGGGGGCTTTATCAATCCTAGTTTTCTGTGGATTTTCCCCCAAACCCCCAAAAGGGGCTTACAAGAAATCTTGCAATTCATTTTTTTTTTGTTGATCAAACTTTTAAAAAAACCACTTTTTAAAGTTACGAGTTTTCTATTTTAGTTATTAAAGAATTGGAATTAATAAGCAAATTTAATAAGAGCCTACGAAAAAACTTAGCGTTGCGACTTGCATGATTAGTTGTGATTAAAACCTTCAAAAAAGTCCCCTTAGGGGGTTGGGGGCTTTATCAATCCTAGTTTTCTGTGGATTTGGAATTTAAGAGCTAAATATGTTATGTCAATATCATCATCCAAAACGTTTCAATCCTAGTTTTCTGTGGATTTGGAATTTAAGTTATGATAACATACAACGGAGACAAAAGCCACAGTCAGTTTCAATCCTAGTTTTCTGTGGATTTGGAATTTAAGTCAACAGCTTTTTTTACATCGTCTTTAGTTTTGGCGTTTCAATCCTAGTTTTCTGTGGATTTGGAATTTAAGTGATAAAAATTTACTTTCTAAAATACCAACTCTTAGTTTCAATCCTAGTTTTCTGTGGATTTGGAATTTAAGTTTCTGTCCTTGCCATATTGCTTGGCCAGCTGAATCGTTTCAATCC
>JBHEPM010000218.1:0-752 GCA_046260295.1 Psychroflexus sp. | reverse complement strand
GTCTCTAAAGGACATAAAACGCCAATTTCTACGTTTTAATTCTGAAGATATGCTATCATTGCAAGAGAAATCATTGGAATTCAAATCTTTGTCTTTAAATGATTCGATTTGGGTTCGTGTATCTGACGTTCTGAAAGAGTTTAAAGAGAATAAAGGAGTAGAATTAGAAAAGTCAGAAATTTTAAAGGAAGGTAATTTTCTTGAAATTGAAGGAGACAATGAGAATGACATTTATTTTATAAATATAAAATCTACCTTAAACCGTAATGCAGAGGCACCTCTAAGTTACGTAAGACCAACAATTGAGCAGATTATGCTTAACAGAAAGAAAATGAATATTTCCAAAAAAATAGAAAAAGAAATAACAAAAGATGCTACAAAAAATAATGAATTTGAAGTTTACTAATTTAGCAATGTTCCTGGTTTTTGTGATGACAAGCTTGATGACATTTGCCCAAGTGACTGCTGATGAAGAGGACAACTTGCTTAAAGAATCAGATTTAAGCCCAGAGGTTATAGAGGCGACGAAGGTAACAGAAGATGGTCGTATAAAAATTGACGGCGTTGCTGCTGTAATCGGTGATTATCTTGTTCTGGAAAGTGATATTTCCAAAGCCTTTTTGGATATGAAAAATCAGGAGGTGGGTGAGATTACTTACTGTGATGTGGCAGAAACCTTAATGGAAAATAAACTTTTTGCTCATCATGCTCAACAGGATAGTTTACCATTTAACCCCGCCAGAGTTGAAAGT
>JBHEPM010000217.1:0-755 GCA_046260295.1 Psychroflexus sp. | reverse complement strand
CTAAAGCAGAATCTCTACTGAATTTTATATCGTCATCATGATCTTTAATGATATCTAAAGCTTGCTCAAAACCTGCAATAATCATTGGATGATCGTCTACAAGCAGTACATTATAATGTGGCATAATAATTAATTAACAGGTATAAAAATACTGATTTTTGTACCAGCACCTTGCTTGGAATGTATACTAATTTTACCATGAATATCCTGAACTCGAGATTTGATATTTTTTAAACCTATTCCAGTTTTTTTATTATTATCAAAGTATGTGTTGGAGAGCTCATGAGACAAACTGCGAATCTGCTTTTCTACATCCATAAGGTTATCGGTGAGTTGGCTAAATTTCTCATCGCCCTTTATGCCGGTTTTATATTTATAAAACATCAAATTCATTCGGTTGGCATACAATTCTGTGAGAATGTTGTCGTGTAATTCTCTAGCAATGCGATCGCGTTCTTCACGCTTACCTTCATCCTTTCTTGCGCTTTGCAGTAAAAGAAGTTCGTATATCTTCTGATCACGCTCCAATATCAAAGATTTATTTTTGGACCGCTGTACATAAAAAACAAAGATTGAACTTCCTATGATGATAATTAGTGAAGAAATAAGAAAAATAATGGTACGCTCCTCCTCCAGCATTTCTGCACGCTGCATCACCTCTTCGGTTTCAAAGCGGATGCGCTCAAATTTATTTCTGACTTTTCGCTCTTCGACTTGAAGACTGTCACTCAAATCGATGTAGGATGAGGTATAGG
>JBHEPM010000216.1:0-780 GCA_046260295.1 Psychroflexus sp. | reverse complement strand
GTTCCGGATTTAGCGAGAACATTGCTCGAACAGATTTCTATTGAAGCTAGAAAAAGTCACTACGTCGATGCAAAAAGTGGTGTAAGTGCAAGGTTGAGCATTACCGCTTTCGAAAACTTGATGAGTACAGCAGAACGCAGAGCACTAGTAAATGGTGATGATAGCACCTGCTTAAGGTTAAGTGATTTTAACGGAATTGTACCAGCGATTACAGGAAAAGTGGAGTTGGTGTATGAAGGTGAGGAAGAAGGAGCTGAATTTGTTGCACAACAACTTATTGAAGCTGCGATTTTAAATTTATACCCAAAATTCTTCCCAGAGATTAAGAAACTAGAAAAACAGGATGAAACTCAATCCTATGATGAAATCTTAAAATGGTTTCTAGATAATGACGATATCCAGTTTTTTGAAGACGATTCCAATGCAGAATATGAGTCGGCACTTTCTAAAATAAAACCTTTGGAAGCCATGCTTAATCAATATGTTTCAGATTATGAGGCTGAAGAAAAATTCTTTTGGATGGAATTTATTTTATGGGGACTTTCAGTTCATAAAAAATTAGACAGAAATCAAGTGGATACTCAGCTCAATTTTGGAGATTCTTTAGGTAATTTTATCAAAGGGCTATAAAATCAAGACTTAAAATAAAATCTATGCAAACTAAAGTTACAACACCAGAAAGCAGTAATAGTGAAACTTATCAGCCTTTTGAATTCACCGAATTTCTTCAAGAAAATTGGTTGTATGTAATTTTATTGATAATAGCAATTGTTTTGGTTG
>JBHEPM010000215.1:540-783 GCA_046260295.1 Psychroflexus sp. | reverse complement strand
TGGAGAATCTTTGAAGTTAACCAAGCCCGAAACATCCACCTGCAAATTTTTATTCACAAGAAAGGCAACACCAGCTCTCACAATCTCATCACTGTAGTAGTCACTGATATAGGTTTGGAATTCAGCAAAAATTCCAGTCCTCGCATAGATGGAATGTGTGAGTGTGAAAATTCCTGCGTAAGTAGGAAAGTCGGTAGTCGGTTTGTCCACAATAAAGTTGGACACCAGCACCCATTTTCCGCC
>JBHEPM010000215.1:0-264 GCA_046260295.1 Psychroflexus sp. | reverse complement strand
AACGGTCTGGAATAAGTGGAAAGACATGATTGTCTTCTCCGTAAGCCAGTCCGGTTTCAAATTGTAAAACATTTGTGCCTACGCTGTAAGCCCCAAAAGATTCGCCAGGTCTGTTGGAATTGATCACATCTGTGTACTGGGCTTGTATAGTGTAACTTGCCAATAAAAACAAGCCAATAAGTCTGAGTTTCATAACTAAAGTTTGAAGTTCAAATATAAATTAAAATCCGATTTTTTGAGCCTGAATACTGCTTTGCTCTAAAG
>JBHEPM010000214.1:0-783 GCA_046260295.1 Psychroflexus sp. | reverse complement strand
GGCTTTAACTATTTAAATTGGTATAAAATGGCAAAAGAAGCGTTTCAATCCTAGTTTTCTGTGGATTTGAATTTTGAGCCTACAAAATTTGTTGTTTGGTTTTCTTTCATCTCTGTTTCAATCCTAGTTTTCTGTGGATTTGAATTTTGAGCGATGTTAGCGGTTCGGCTTTTTTCTATTTGGGTCGGTTTCAATCCTAGTTTTCTGTGGATTTGAATTTTGAGTCATAATTGCTAAGTTTTAATAATTAATATTCATTTGTTTCAATCCTAGTTTTCTGTGGATTTGAATTTTGAGAAGATGTCGACTATCCTGAAGATGTGACTTTAATTTGTTTCAATCCTAGTTTTCTGTGGATTTGAATTTTGAGCCGATTTTCTTTGGCTCGATTTTCTAATCGATGTTGTTTCAATCCTAGTTTTCTGTGGATTTGAATTTTGAGATGGTGTGCTCTTCGTAAGCGGTGTAACCTTCTAGTTTCAATCCTAGTTTTCTGTGGATTTGAATTTTGAGTTATAATAGGGGTGTTTTTGTAGGTTTGTCTATCGGTTTCAATCCTAGTTTTCTGTGGATTTGAATTTTGAGGTTGGCACGGGGTCAGGTTTATGTTAAGATTTAGTGTTTCAATCCTAGTTTTCTGTGGATTTGAATTTTGAGCTTCATTTATGGGAAGTAGCAATGATGCTGACTTTCGTTTCAATCCTAGTTTTCTGTGGATTTGAATTTTGAGTTTTCAATCGCATCAGATCAAGGTGTAAGGTATTAGTGTTTCAATCCTAGTTT
>JBHEPM010000213.1:536-828 GCA_046260295.1 Psychroflexus sp. | reverse complement strand
ACCATATCCTCTATTCTAAAAAAAGAATACAGCATTTCACAAAGAACAGTTTTAAGTATAGAGACAACTCCTAAAAGTGATGAAATTGGGGAATATAATTTCGCACTCAATGAAATTGCTGTGAGCCGTAAGAATACCACTTCCATGATCACCGTTGAAACCTGGCTGGATGACCAGTGCCTTACATCCTATTGGGCAGATGGTTTAATAGTTGCTACACCTACCGGCTCAACAGGCTATTCCCTTAGTTGCGGGGGTCCGGTAATAGTTCCAACTACAAATGCCCTGGTAA
>JBHEPM010000213.1:0-233 GCA_046260295.1 Psychroflexus sp. | reverse complement strand
ACCGTAGAAATTAGACAATAAAACCCTGCAAAAATTGTTTATAACCTTAGACAAACCCGCTCAGATTATTGTGGGGCAAACATTATTGTTATATTTGCAAACTTTTGAAAATCTATGAGGCACCTGATTTTAGTAATTTTAATGTTTGCCTGCTCTAAAGCTGCCTTTGCACAAACTTTTGAAGTAGGCCCCTTTATAGGAGGTGCAAATTACATAGGAGACGTGGGAAATAC
>JBHEPM010000212.1:592-837 GCA_046260295.1 Psychroflexus sp. | reverse complement strand
GTGCGTCGTCGCCAACCACACAAATATTTTGATGATTTGCAGCCAGTTTTTTCACAATCAGGTACTGCGCGAAGTTGGTATCCTGATACTCATCTACCAACACATAATCGAACCGTTGCTGGTATTTTTCCAGAATTTCAGGATGATCGCGAAAAAGCAGGTTGGTTTTCAGCAGCAAATCGTCGAAATCCATAGCACCCGAAAGGCGGCATCGTTTTACATATTCTTTATAAATTTCTAATATG
>JBHEPM010000212.1:0-400 GCA_046260295.1 Psychroflexus sp. | reverse complement strand
CGGGCAAAAATGGAATGAAAAGTTCCCATCCACAGGTAGCGGGCAGTATTTTCACCTACCACGGAGGCAATGCGTTCCTTCATTTCGCGGGCCGCTTTGTTGGTAAACGTAAGCGCCAGAATTGTGGATGGCCGCGCCCCTTGTTTCAGCAAATGAGCAATACGGTAGGTTAACACGCGTGTTTTTCCTGAACCGGCTCCTGCAATAATCAGTGCCGGGCCTTCGGTTGAAACAACGGCCTCCTGCTGTGATCTGTTTAAATCTTTGAGGTAATCCAAAACCATTAAAAATCAATTTCAAAATGAAAAGACAAAAATAGGGTATGTTTTACTGTCTCCATATATTTGGCGTTTCTTTTATTAACAACTTTGTTAAAAAACTAAATGCTAAAGCTGAGAAT
>JBHEPM010000211.1:0-858 GCA_046260295.1 Psychroflexus sp. | reverse complement strand
ATTATGGAAAGAAGTTGTAATATTTACAATTCCTCTAAAGGTTTGCGCTTTATGGTTTTAAGCTTTTTGAAGTGACTCGGTGAAAGTCCTGTAACTTTTTTAAATTGATTGCTTAAGTAAGCAACAGATGAATAGTTGAGATGAAAAGCTATTTCACTCAACGTAAATTCATCATATACTAAAAGTTCTTTTACCTTCTCTATTTTTTGGAGGATGTAGTATTTCTCAATGGTTACTCCTTCCACTTCTGAAAATAAATTACTCAATGAACTGTAATTTTGATGAAGTTCATTTGTCAAATAGTCGGAAAGTGTCATTTGTAATTGGCTATTTTTGTTTTGAACCAAATCGATAATGCGGTTTTTAATTTTTTCAATGGTTTTTGTCTTTTTATCGTCCAATAGGTTAAACCCAACCGATTGAAGTTCTTGTTTGAGTTGGTCTTTAATCGATAAAATGTCATCTTCTTGTAATTCAACTTCGCCCAATTCAACATGCAGTGTGTGAAGTTCCAATTTTTCCAAAATAGATTTCACCACCATTTTACAGCGGTTACATACCATATTTTTGATGTATATCGTCATTTACCGGTTTGTTTTCAGCTACTCAACCTCATCAAATATATACAAATTTGATTGTATTCTCCATTTTTTAAATGGATCAGTTGAATTTTGAGTTCGTCCAAGGCGGTGCAAAATTGGAATACGGTTTTCGTTTCAATCCTAGTTTTCTGTGGATTTGAATTTTGAGCACAAACACAATCAGTAACAGGAGTAGTAGTAAGATGTTTCAATCCTAGTTTTCTGTGGATTTGAATTTTGAGTTTTAATGTGAATCTTATCAGGACTCACAATATAG
>JBHEPM010000210.1:0-931 GCA_046260295.1 Psychroflexus sp. | reverse complement strand
CTCTACGAGAGAGCACTGGAAAAAGGAGTTGACGAACGAAGAGTCCAAAAGACAGATGAAGGTACTTATATTGTACTTGTAGACCGCAGATTGACATCACAATAAAGTGACTCTGAAGCATCCTCAAAACTTACGTTTCTACATTTCATCCGCTCAATTAATAATTAACGTGAGTTCAAGATATAAATTCATAAAGAGTTGTCCCCTTTTGAATTATGAAAAGTGGTAGATTCAAAGATATATGATGAATTTTCAAAACAAACCTTAGTCTATCAGTCCAGCCTGTCTCCACATCCAGGGGCACATCAAGCTCATAGGCATTTTCCATCATCTCCTTAATTGTAGCCGGGACAGAATCTTCCTCCTCCTCATGGATTTCAAAAATCAATTCATCATGAACCTGAAGCAACATCTTTGATTTCAGATTCTCCTCCAGCAGATAATCGTGAATGCGAATCATTGCCAATTTGATGATATCGGCGGCGGTTCCCTGAATCGGCATGTTGATCGCGGTTCGTATCCGTTCTCTTTAGCAAATTCAATCGTATCATCGATATAGGTTTTAATGCCGGGAAAACGCCCAAAATACTGATCGATCATGTCCTTACCCTCCGAGTTGCTGATGCCCAGGCGCGAGGCTAAACCGTAAGCACTCACTCCATAAGGAATACCAAAATTCACCTCCTTGGCTTTACGTCTGTGATTTGGCGTTACATCGTCAATCGAATCAAGATTAAAAATTTCTTTTGCCGTACGTGAATGAATATCCTCACCATTCTTGAATGCCTCAATCATATTTTCATCGCCCGACATTGAGGCAATAACCCGCAACTCCACCTGTGAGTAGTCGGCAGCCAGAAGCTTAAATCCATCCGCAGGAACAAACGCTTTTCGGATCTCGCGTCCTCTTTTTGTTCGAATGGGAATATTC
>JBHEPM010000021.1:7836-21304 GCA_046260295.1 Psychroflexus sp. | reverse complement strand
GTTCAAAAATAGAATACACGCGTGCATCTGTCAGGAAATTATTCATTCCCACTTCCTGAATATCATTATTATAATACAAATTGAACCAAGTATTGGTATCAGATTTTAGTAAAATCCCAGAATTGAATCCATACTTGAAACTCGTGTCTTTGGTTCCGTAGGCTGTGTAAGCGCCAACACGAAAACGCTCTGAAAATTTCTGATTGGTTTGTAAACCAATGCCAGCACGCACGCCTTCATAATTATTCACTTTGATGAGTCGAGTCAAATCAACATCAAACATCCCCAATGGAAAAAAACCTTCATCAAATGCTGAAATTCTATTGACTCGTGCTTTCACATTTTCTTCTTTCAAATAAATCTCTAGAGAATCTTGGTTTTGTTGAATTTCACTGATGAAATCTGGTTCAAATTTCTGCCAATATGCTGAAGAAACAGTTTCTGTGCGACTGTCTAAAGTTTTCTTGAAACGCGAATTTATAGGTGAAATATTTTCATCAGATTCAAAATCAAAAAATATTTGTCGGTGAGATAATTCCGTGCTAGGATTTTGTTTTACACTTTTCTTTTGAATTTTTCCAAAATCGAGACCTCCGCCAAAAAAGGACAATTTTGTACCACCTTTGCCGGGTTGCATATTTAAACTGAATTCTTCTGGAAGTCCCGATTCTAAATTGAATTTAGTTTGAAGCGTCAATTTAAAATCAAGACCCAAAGTCACTTGAATTCTACTGATTTTATCTTTAGATTTATCAATAATCAAAACGCCATCAAAACTCCTGAAAACAGGTTCTAAATCCGGCTTAAAACCCACAATTTTCAATTCTGAATCTTCATATAACAAGCTAAAATCGTAATAACTTTTATTTAAAACATGAAATGGCGAGGTGAATTTTTTTTCAAAAACCTCAAAATAATCTTTGAACCAATTGAAAGAATGCAAATCTTTATTAACTGTTTTTGGCACGACGCCTTCTAAGCCATCCACACCAATTGCATTGATTTTTTGTTGAAGTCCTTTGGCGGAAGTTAAAGTGAAATCAGCATTTTTTCTCAACACAAAATCACTGTGTTGACTTCTGCTTTTGTTGTTTTTAATGGTCGTTTTACTTAAACTTTTAAAGCTGAAATTGAGGTTTTCAACTTGTTTGTTTCTGAAATCTACAATTTCAGAATCTGCGATATTCTGGATTTCATCTGAAGCTAAACTTTCTAATGAAAACACTTTCCTAGATGTTTTCTCAATATTTTTAGTCAAAAAGCCACGGGCAAAAATTTGACTTATATTTTCACCAGATTCAAGTTCAAATGAAAAATCACCAGCATGGTTTGTGAAAAACACACGCTGGTGATTGGTAAGTATAAGCGCGTTTGGAATTACTGAATCTTCATTATTTTCAGCAATAACGCGACCCGATATATTTCCTTGCGAAAAAGTATTTGATACTGATAAAAAAAGTAGAAAAATGCTAAGTAAAAACTGTTTTTTCAAAGTAGGAATTTAAAAGTATCAATTGTGATTTGAATAGAAACTATACCGTCATAATTTCTTTTTCTTTCGCTTCATAGATTTTATCTATTTTGGCGATGAATTGGTCGGTCAATTTTTGGATTTCATCCTCCGTATCTTTTTGAACATCTTCTGGCAAGTCAGCGCTTTTCACATCGTTCATAGCGGTTCTTCTGTCGTTTCTGACACCAATTTTAGCTTCTTCAGCTTCAGATTTTGCCTGTTTACCAAGTTGTATTCTGCGTTCTTCTGTTAGTGGTGGCACGTTGATAATCACGTTTTCACCATTATTCATCGGGTTGAATCCAAGATTGGCATTCATAATGGCTTTTTCAATTTCCTTTATTAAAGATTTTTCAAAAGGCTGAATTGACAAAGTTCTGGCATCTGGCGTATTGACATTGCTGACTTGATTCAGCGGCGTCAGGCTGCCATAATATTCAACTTTTACAGAAGACAACATCGACGGATTTGCTTTTCCAGCTCTGATATTGACCAATTGTTTTTCTAAGTGATTGATGGCACCTTCCATTGATTCTTTGGCGCTATCAATAATAAATTCTATGTCCTCGTTCATTTTAAAAAAATTTTTATGCTAAAGATTTACTTTGGTACCTATATTTTCTCCAGAAATTACTCTTAATAAATTTCCAGGTGCATTCATATCAAAAACTATAATCGGCAATTCATTTTCTTGACTTAATGTAAAAGCTGTGGTGTCCATTACTTTCAAACCTTTTCTCAAAACATCATCGAACGTAATAAAATCAAATTTCGTAGCATCTCGATTTTGTTCTGGATCTGAGGTGTAAATACCGTCAACTCTTGTGCCTTTCAAAATTACATCTGCTTCTATTTCAATGGCTCTTAAAACCGCAGCAGAGTCTGTTGTAAAATAAGGATTTCCTGTGCCACCTCCAAAAATAACCACGCGTCCTTTTTCCAAATGACGCAAAGCTTTTCTTCTGATGAAAGGTTCTGCGACTTCATTTATTTTTATAGCGGTTTGAAGTCGGGTTTGCATCTCGTTGTCTTCGCAAGCACTTTGCAATGCCAAACCGTTGATGACTGTGGCTAACATTCCCATGTGATCGCCTTGAACGCGATCCATTCCTTTGCTGGCGCCGGCAATTCCTCTGAAAATATTTCCACCACCGATCACAATTGCCACTTCCACGCCTTTATCAACTATTGTTTTTATTTCTTTGGCGTAAGCATCCAATCGTTTTGGGTCAATGCCGTAGTTGCGATCTCCCATTAAAGCTTCTCCGGAAAGTTTAAGTAATATTCGTTTGTATTGCATAGTTGATAATTAAAAAGTTTTGCAAATATAGGGATTATCTTTTTTGAATAAATGAGATATTTTTTTGAATTTTCAACATAAAAAAGCCGTTTTACAATTCAGCAAAACGGCTTTATTTAAAATTTATTTTATAAGAATTAGCCTAAAGCAACTCTTTCAAAAGCAGTCACCTCAACATCTTTTCCTAATTCATTCTGAACGTGTTGCGCTACTGAAATTTTGCTGTCTTTTATGAAAGCTTGATTCACCAAAGTGTTGTCTTTGAAATAACGCTTAATTTTTCCTTTAGCGATTTTATCCAACATATCTTCTGGTTTGCCTTCTTGTCTAAGCTGATCTTTAGCAATTTCAATTTCTTTTTCAATCACTTCTTGATCTACACCATCTTCATTCAGCGCCACAGGATTCATCGCCGCAGCTTGCATAGAGACTTCTTTAGCAACTTCTTCTGCACCTTCTGCAGCTTTAGATAAAGCGGTAATGACAGCAATTTTGTTGCCAGCGTGAATATAAGACCCAACAAATGGAGCTTTTAAAATTCTAAATGCGCCGATTTCAATTTTCTCTCCGATTACACCAGTTTGTTCAGTTAATTTTTCTTCAACTGTAATGCCGTTGTAATCCAATTTCAACAATTCTTCTTTAGAATCAACTGTTAAAGCCAAGTTTGCAAAATCTTTTGCAATTTTCAAAAAGTCTTCATTTTTGGCAACAAAGTCAGTTTCACAATTTAATGAAACGATTGCTCCTTTTGTTGAATCATCGTTGACTACTGCAATTGCAGCACCTTCAGAAGATTCTCTATCGGCTCTTTTGGCAGCAACTTTCTGGCCTTTTTTTCTAAGAATTTCGATAGCTTTGTCAAAATCACCTTCGCTTTCCACGAGGGCTTTTTTGCAATCCATCATACCAGCACCAGTGCTTTTTCTAAGTTTATTTACTTCAGCAGCCGTTATTTTTGCCATGATTTAATTTGTTTTATGTTAATATCAAAGTCGCTTAGGTCAATTGGAACCTAAACGACTTTATAAAATGATTTGAAATTTTATTCTGAATCTTTAGCTTCGTCTGTTGCAGGTTTTTTCGGCTCTTCTTTGTCAGCCGGAACATTTTCTACGACAGGTTCTTCTGCTTTCTTTTCAGTCTTTTTTGGTTTTTCTTCAGCTTTGTCAGCTTTTTTCGCTTTACCTTCTTTTCGAGTTTCTAAGCCTTCAAGAATAGCATCTGCCATATTTGACATGATTTTCTCGATAGATTTTGAAGCATCATCGTTGGCTGGAATCGCATAATCCACATCTCTAGGATTGGAGTTGGTATCCACCATTGCAAAAACAGGAATGTTTAATTTATGTGCTTCTTTCACTGCGATATGTTCACGCAATGTATCTACGACAAAAATTGCTGCTGGCAATCTTGACATGTCAGAAATTGACCCTAAGTTTTTCTCTAATTTAGCTCGCATACGGTCAACTTGCAATCTTTCTTTTTTGGATAAAGAGTTGAAAGTTCCGTCTTTTTTCATGCGGTCTACAGTTGCCATTTTCTTTACAGATTTTCTGATGGTGACAAAATTTGTCAACATTCCTCCAGGCCATCTTTCAGTAATGTAAGGCATTTGCGCTCTTTGAGATTCTTGAGCTACAATTTCTTTCGCTTGTTTTTTGGTAGCAACGAAAAGAATTTTTCTTCCGCTAGCTGCTATTTTTGAAAGTGCTTCTGCAGCTTCTTCCATTTTAGCAACCGTTTTATATAAGTTGATAATGTGAATGCCGTTGCGCTCCATATAAACATAAGGCGCCATATTTGGATTCCATCGTCTTGTCAGGTGACCGAAGTGTACACCTGCATCGAGTAGTTCTTTTACTTCTACTTGTTTTGCCATTTTTGTTTTAGTTTACGTTCTTCTGTTGGGATAGCAATAAATAAGTGGTTTTATAGAAAGCCTTATTCATTTAGATGCTAAACTAACTCTGGACAAATCCAGATAACAACAAAAAATTGAACTTTTTTAATAATTTCAAATTTTGAAAAAAATCTGCCAATTAACGTTTTGAGAATTGGAATTTCTTTCTTGCTTTTTTCTGACCGAATTTCTTACGTTCAACCATTCTTGGATCTCTTGTAAGTAATCCTTCTGGTTTTAAAGCTGCTCTGTTTTCTGGATCAAGTTCGCACATCGCTCTTGAAATAGCAAGTCTAATTGCTTCTGCTTGTCCTGAAATACCGCCACCAAAAACATTT
The DNA here is from genome assembly GCA_046260295.1 of Psychroflexus sp. GTDB lineage: Bacteria > Bacteroidota > Bacteroidia > Flavobacteriales > Flavobacteriaceae > Psychroflexus. The sequence goes on along the minus strand of JBHEPM010000021.1, from coordinate 16,250 downwards.
ACATTGAGATCAAATTTACCTTCATTGTCTGTCAAACTCAAAGCTTGATTGACTTTATAAAGCAAAGGACCAGTCGTGAAATACTCGTTCACTTTCTTTTTATTGACTGTTATGTCTCCTTTACCTTCAGAAAGATAAACTCTAGCTACGGCTGTTTTTCTTCGGCCAATTTTGTGAATTGTCTCCATTTACACTAGTTCGTTTACATTAATTTCTTTTGGTTTTTGAGCCTCTAAGTTGTGCTCTGAGCCTGTAAAGACGCGAAGATTTCTAAATAATGCTGAGCCTAATTTGTTTTTAGGCAACATTCCCTTTACAGATTTTTCAAAAAGACGCGTTGGGTCTTTATCAAAAATTTCTTGCGCCGTTAAACTTCTTTGTCCGCCAGGATATCCAGTATATCGGATATATTCTTTTGAGTCCCATTTTTTCCCTGTCAAGTTGACTTTTTCTGCATTGATAACTACTACATTATCACCACAATCAACATGCGGAGTAAAACTAGGTTTGTACTTTCCTCTCAAAAGTTTAGCAACAATAGAAGCTACACGACCAAGCGATTGTCCGTCTGCATCAACCACAACCCATTGCTTATCTGCAGTTGCTTTGTTGGCTGATACCGTTTTGTAACTTAATGTGTCCACACTTAAATTTTTAATAATTAAACATTCCTATTTTATAATCACACTCGTGAAAATAAGGGTGCAAATTTACGATTATAAATTTATATAGCAAGCTACCTCTAGAAATATTTTTGTAAGCATGCTTATTTTCAATATTTTGTGTTACTTTGTAATAAACGAAAAATAAAATTATGAATTGTATTAAATCTTTTTTAAGTCTATTATCAATTTCTTTTCTATTATTAAGTTGCAGTGATGACGACGATCAAGTGCAAACGCTTTCTGAAAACGATCTTCAAGGCAGCTGGACACTTGTTGAAATGAACGCAAGTTCTGGCGTTGATTTGAACAACGACGGAACAAGCAACACAGATATTACCAATGAAACTGATTGTTTCGACAATATGACGGTTGACTTTCAAGCCGAAAATAATTTCATGCTGGATTATCCAGGTTTAGATTTTGACCAAGTTGACGGTGAAACAGTTTTGAATTGTAACGACAACAATACTACTGGAAGTTATAGCTTAAACGGAAGCACACTTAGCATCACTACTGAAATTGAAAACACTGTTGAAACCGACGATTTCCAAGTGAATTTAAATGGAAATCAACTTAGTTTTACAGTCACAAATGCGCAAGCGGCTTCTTATTTTGATTTTGACACTTCAGATAACGAAAACGCAGATTTACAATCTATCGAATTTGTTTTTGAAGAAAATTAAAACTTTCGAAGTACAAAGTAAAATTCTAAAGCTGTCCAAATTTGGGCAGCTTTTTTAATTTAAAACAGGTTTTCCCTTAATGTATGTTTGAAAAATACTTCGGTCATCGCCTAAAATTTGAAGCACAAAAAGTCTTTCTTCTAAAGTTTTACATTGCTGAAGTCTGAATTTCAATAAATCTGTACTTTGTAAATCCAAAACTACAAAATCCGCTTCTTTGCCAGTTTCAAAATTACCAATAAACTCATCTAAATGAAGTGCTTTGGCTCCGCCTAAAGTTGCCAGATAAAAAGATTTCAAAGTAGATAATGGCAAAACACTTTCCGGTTCAGTTTCAAAAGCTTTTCTCAATTGCGTCACTTTATAAGCTTCATTCATAGTTTCCAGAATGCTAAAACTCGTCCCAGCACCAACATCTGTTCCAAATGCAACTCTCAAATTGTGTTTGGCTGCTTTCTGTAGATTGAACAATCCGCTGCCTAAAAATAAATTTGAAGTCGGACAAAACGCGATGCTACAGTCGTGTGATTCCAAAGTTTTCCACTCGTTGTCTGTAAGATGAATACTGTGAGCAAATACGGTTTTCTCTGTGAATAAACCTGCATTTTTGTAGACATCCAAATAAGAATCTGCCTCTGGAAAAAGCGATTTTGTAAATTCAATTTCAGCTTTATTTTCAGATAAATGCGTATGCAAATACACGTCAGGAAATTCTTCTAAAAGTCGTTTGGCTTGCGCCAATTGCTTTTCTGTAGAAGTAATGGCAAATCTTGGCGTGACTGCATATTGCAAACGTCCTTTGCCATGCCAATTTGTTATCAGTTTTTTTGAATCTTCATAACTGCTTTTTGGCGTGTCCAACAAATATTCTGGCGCATTTCTGTCCATCATAACTTTACCAGCAATCATTCTGAGATTCAATTTTTCGGCTTCTTCAAAAAAAGCGTCTACAGATTCTTTGTGAACCGTACCAAACACCAAAGCTGTCGTGGTTCCGTTTTTTAAAAGTTGGTTTAGAAAAAATTTGGCAACTTCACGGCTATGTGTTTTATCTTTAAATTTACCTTCTGTTGGAAATGTATAATTATCCAACCACTGCATCAATTCTTCGCCATGAGAAGCAATCATTTCTGTCTGCGGAAAATGAATATGTCCATCAACAAAACCCGGCATAACCAGTTTTCCTGAATAATCTTTGAATTCAAAGTTTTGAATTTCATCTTTTAAATCTTCATAATTTCCTACGGATTTCACCAAACCATCCTCAACAATCATCAAACCGTCTTCGAAATATTCGTAGGCATCTGTAGATTTTTCAGGATCGGATTTGAAATGAAAAATTGAACTCCGAATAGCTATGTTTTGTGCGTTGGCAGTCATTAAACAAAATAGTATAAAAAAATTTAAAAATAGTTTCATGTGTTTTTATCTCAAAAAACCTTGATTTCGCAAATCTCGCTGCATTGTTTGAATATCTTCAGGAATATCGAAATTTACCAACCAATTTACATCCAGACCATTATGAATAGCGGCATGCATTAGGTTCGGGTTTTGACCGAAATATTTCGAAAGTTCTAGCATCAAGGGTTCAAACTCCATCATCAAATCTTCGTGAAGTTTATTGATCAAAATCAGAATTTTAAATGTTCGATTGACAACATAAATATCAAACTTATGTGTTTTTCCGGGTGAAAATCTTGTCAAATCGGGATTGAGTTGCTTCAGAACTTCTTTCAACATTATCAAATTCAAGTAAGGTTCACCAAATTTATCTTTAGTGATTTTTACATGTTCAGTGATTTCTCCGCTCAAATAGCGCAAATCCATCAACAAAGTTCCTGGAGAATAGAATGTGCGTTTCATATAATCTGCACTTTCTTTTATTCTATTTTCAATTTTTGTGCGTTTTTGATCTAAATCTTCATCATCAACCAATTCAAAAAATAAGCGTTGCGCTAGAATATTGTCTTTTTTAATCAGCCTAAAAATCAATTTATCTTTTTCCTTTTCCGGCAAAGCTGAAAGTGCTTCTTTGAATTCTTTACTCAATTTCATTCTAAAAAATTTAAAAATTTTAGTGGGCTTCTAACCAGTTTTGTCCCGTTCCGATTTCAACATCAAGCGGCACTTCAAGTTTGAAAGCATTTTCCATTTTGTCTCTCACCAAAGCTTGCAATTTATTCAATTCATCTTTGTGAGCATCGAAAATCAATTCATCATGAACCTGAAGCAACATTTTCGATTTATAATTGTTCTTCAACATGGCTTCATGAATATTGATCATCGCCACTTTTATAATGTCTGCTGCACTGCCTTGAACTGGCGCATTCACAGCGTTTCTTTCAGCTGCGCTGCGGACAACATTGTTTTTGGCATTGATGTCTTTCAAATATCGACGACGTCCCATTACGGTTTTCACATAGCCGTTTTCTCTGGCAAATTCAACTTGTTCGTCAATAAAATCACGGAGTTTTGGATAGGTTTTGTAATAAGTTTCAATCAATTCTTTGGATTCACTTCGGGACAAATCGGTCTGATTGCTCAAACCAAAAGCTGAAACGCCATAAATAATTCCAAAATTCACGGTTTTGGCGTTACTTCGTTGTGCGCGCGTGACTTCATCTATTTTCACACCAAATACTTTAGCAGCTGTAGAAGCGTGAATATCTTCGCCATTTTTGAAGGCTTCAATCATGGTTTCTTCTTGGCTTAAGGCTGCGATTATTCGAAGTTCAATTTGCGAATAATCCGCAGCCATCAAAATGTAATCTTCATTTCTAGGCACAAAAGCTTTTCTGACTTCGCGACCGCGTTCTGTCCTGATAGGAATATTTTGCAAATTCGGATTATTGGAACTCAAACGGCCGGTTGCAGCGACTGTTTGCATAAATTCGGTGTGAACTCTGCCAGTTTTGGGATGAATTTGTTTTGGTAAAGCGTCCACGTAAGTGCTTTTCAATTTTGACAATTGCCGCCATTCCAAAACATCTTTCACAATTTGGTGTTCTTTGGCGAAATTGGACAACACATCTTCTGCCGTAGAATACTGACCAGATTTGGTTTTTTTTGGTTTTTTGGCAATTTCTAATTTTCCAAAAAGAATTTCACCCAATTGTTTTGGCGAGCCAATATTGAACTCTTCTCCAGCAGCTTCAAACACAGATTTTTCAAGATTTAGAATATCTGAATTGAGTTTTTCTGAAATATTTTCAAGCGCAGATTTGTCTAATTTGATGCCTTCAATTTCCATTGCTGCCAAAACTTGAAGCAACGGAATTTCCATGTCTTTGAAAAGCGGTTCGTTGTGCGCATCATTCAATTCCGCTTCAAAATATTTTTTCAATTGAAAAGTAATATCTGCATCTTCCACAGCGTATTGCGTTTGATCTTCAAAATCTACAGAACGCATGGATTTTTGGTTTTTGCCTTTTTTACCAATCAAATCTTCAATGGGTTTTGGCGAATAATTCAAGTAAGTTTCTGCCAAAATATCCATATTATGACGCATGTCAGGATTGATAATATAATGCGCCAACATGGTATCGAAAAGCGGTCCGTTGACTTTGATTTTATAATTGGACAAAACTTTGATGTCATATTTCAAATTCTGACCGATTTTCTGAATATTTTCAGATTCAAAAAATGGTTGAAATTTTTCGATGAGCCTTTGCGCTTCATTTTGATTTTCAGGAAAAACCACGTAAAACCCTTTGTGTTTTTCCCATGAAAACGCAATTCCAACAAGTTCTGCATCTAGAGTTTTTAAACTTGTGGTTTCGGTATCAAAACAAACCGAAGTTTGCTTCATCAATTTCTTGACAAACAAATCGACTGCTAAATTTCCTTTGATGTATTGGTAATTATGATCCGTATTCTCTAAAGTTTTGTAGCCATTGAAATCTGAAACTTCTACATTTTCGCCATCAGTATCGTTCCCGAAAAGTGAAAATTGACCAGAACCGGCTGTTGCTTCAGCTTTTTTTGAATTTGAAGTCGTGGAATTTTCCTCGCTAGTTTGGTTATACATTTTTAGAAATTGTTCAGAGAGTCTTCTGAATTCCAGTTCTTTAAAAATTTCTAAAACCTCTTCAACTTTTGGTGGCGACACTTCATATTTTGCTTCGTCAAATTTCACATCACAATCTGTAAAAATGGTGGCTAATTTTTTTGATAAACGCCCCAACTCCGCATTGGCTTCTACTTTTTCTTTCATTTTTCCTTTCAGTTGGTCGGTATTTTCCAACAAAGCTTCCATAGAGCCGAATTGCTTCAGGAATTTTTTGGCGGTTTTTTCACCAACACCCGGCAAACCAGGAATATTATCGGCAGAATCACCCATCATTCCCAAATAATCAATAACTTGTTCAGGGCGTTCTACGCCAAATTTTTTCTGAACTTCAGGAATTCCCCAAACTTCAATAGCGTTGCCCATTCTGGCTGGGCGTTGCATAAAAATGTTTTCAGTAACTAATTGCGCAAAATCTTTGTCTGGCGTAACCATATGAACTTCGTAAGCTTCAGCTTCGGCTTGTTTGGCTAAAGTTCCGATAATATCGTCCGCTTCCATACCAGAAATTTCAATCACTGGAATTTCCATCGCGTCCAAAATATTCTGAATAATAGGAATAGATTCTTTGATGACGTTGGGCGTTTCATCGCGATTGGCTTTGTATTCTTCATACATTTCTTTGCGTTCTTTACTGCCGTCTTTATCAAAGCAAACCGCTAAATGATCAGGATTTTCGCGTTTGATTACATCAAAAAGGGAATTCATGAATCCCATAATTGCAGAGGTATCTTGACCTTTTGAATTTATTCTAGGGTTTTTAATCAACGCATAATATCCACGAAAAATCATTGCATACGCATCAACTAAAAACAGTCTTTTTTTGGAAGCCATAAGTCGGGTTTTACTTTGTTGTAAATTTAGTTGAATTTCTGTTTAAGCCAAAAAAGTTGGACAAAAACTGACCAACTTCTCAAAAGTAAAAGCTTAAATTTTAGAATGTTTCAAATAAGTGAAGTGAGAAAAATCAAACTTAAGGTTTTTCTACGCTTCCATCGTCATGTTTAGCAAATCTGCCTTCATCTTCAGTATGGACTTGCTCTGCTTCCGGCCAAGGCCAGCCACCGAATTGTGTTTTTTGAAATTCTGAAATAATTTCTTGAATTTCCGGTCGAGTATTGGCTACAAATGGTCCTTGCTGAACAACAGGTTCGTTGATTGGTTTGCCTTGCAGCATCATGAATTCGGCGTCTTTATTGCCATTTTTCAAAACCAAAGATTCGTTTGAGTTAAGTTCAATTGAGTGTTGAACAGGAATTTCAAAACCGTCGGCTTGGATGGTGTCGCCTTCGTAAAAAAACAAGATTCTGTTAACTTCTGGCGAAGCTTTTGGGAGTTCAAATTCAGCATTTGCCGGCATAGAAATCCGCCAAATGTTTAATTGATTATTTTCTTCTGCCGCCCAAGAATCTGGCGTTGGCGGAATTGCTTTTGTGTTATTGAATTCACCAGCAATGATTTTCACTTTGGTTTTTAGTCCGTTGGAATCTTCAGCAAAAACACTAGGGATTTTATCAGACCAAAGCATTTTATAATGCGGGTCTACTTTTTTAGATTTTCTGGGTAAATTCAGCCAAATCTGAAATAATAAAAGTGGATTTTCACGATCTTGATTGAGCAAGGGAAACATTTCTGAATGCAAAACGCCTTTTCCAGCAGTCATCCACTGGACATCACCTTCACCAAATCTTCCTTTGGCGCCGAGTGAATCCGAATGTTCAGCAAATCCTTTTTCTACTAAAGTAATGGTTTCAAAACCAGCGTGCGGGTGATATGGAAATCCGGGAATATTTTTTCCATGATACATTCGCCAACCGTCTTTTTTCTGAAAATCATTTCCTAAAAAACGGTCTTTCAACAAATCTTTTGCCGGTCCAAAATTGGATTCCCCTTTTGGAAAATTATCTTGATGGAAAGCACAAAACATAAATGGATCTAGTATTTCCCAATGAAATCCTAGTTCTCGAATTCTTTTGATTTCCCCCATTTTTTATTCTTATAAAGCAATAACAAAATCACCTGCAATCTCGTCTCCATTTTCTGTGGTAAAACTAAATGTGCCAGATATACTAGTTTCAGAAGTTTCTTCTATATTAAGTATTCCTGTTGCAGCATCAGAAGGATCTGATCCGATAGTTGCGTAAGTTCCTGAAATATCTTCGTTTTCTTCAAAAGCATACTCTCCTACCTCCAAGTTTTCTGGAAATGAAAGATCTATGCTCCCATCTTGAGAACCAGCAACAATAACTATCGCGCCATTACTGTTCATTGGGTCTAGCTGGATAATGTTGAAGTTTTCGCCATTTACAGTAACATTGAATTCATCTTCTGGAACTTCAGGCTCTTCTGGTGTTAAATTGGTAATTGGTACACCAAAAAACACACCTCTGGAAAAATTTAAAACTTCTTCATCTCCATCAATTTGGGCATTAAAATAAACAGTACCAGAAACTTTTCCGCCTTCATTTTTTTCTATTTCAATTATTCCTTCTGCGCCTTCACCAGAAGCAGTATATTCTTCGCCATCTCGCGTAAATCTAGCTTGATTACCAGCATCTTCAACATAATACATGCCAACCTCAGAAGAAGATGTTCTCAATCTTATTCGATCTAAAGAACGACCAGATATTTGTAAACCATCGTTGTTCGTAATTGTTGCAGAAACATCGTCGGTTCTAAAAACTTGTCCATTGACTTCGCCTTGAATAATTGGGTTATTGGTTTCAATATCATCTCCACAAGAGATTAGCCCCAAAGCCATCAGGCCTAAAAACATAAAATTTTTCATAAATATCTTCCTTTTGAATGAACAAATTTAATATAAAAAATTTAACATGAGTTTGAATATGAATTTTTATTCAATATCAATGAATTTTAACTTTAGAAAATTCAGATAAAATAGCGATATTGTTTTGATTTTAAAATATTTGAACATAAAACAATTATTATCACAAAAATAAATATTACTTTTGCGCTTCATTATTAATAACGGGAGTCGGG
>JBHEPM010000021.1:5207-7826 GCA_046260295.1 Psychroflexus sp. | reverse complement strand
TTTATTATGCCAGTTAAAATAAGATTACAAAGACACGGAAAGAAAGGAAAACCTTTTTTCTGGATTGTCGCTGCAGATGTTCGTTCAAAAAGAGATGGTAAATACCTAGAGAAATTAGGAATCTACAATCCTGTAACCCAACCTGCAACTATTGAGCTAGACGTCGATTCGTCTGTGAAATGGTTAAGAAATGGGGCACAACCTACTGACACTGCAAGACGAATTTTATCTTACAAAGGCGCTATGATGAAAAAACACCTGCTTGCTGGTGTTGACAAAGGAGCCTTAACAGAGGAAGAAGCTGAGAAGAAATTCCAAGCTTGGTTATCTGAAAAAGAAGATAAAATTATGACTTCTGCTGAAAAAACAGCGAAAGCAAAAGAAGCAGAAAAGCAAAAAGCATTAGAAGCCGAAAGAGAAGTGAGTGCTAAGCGTGAAGCTGAAGCAAAAGCTGCTCAAGAGGAAGAAGAAGCGAAAGCAAAAGAAGAAGCAGAGGCGAAAGCTGCCGCAGAAGCGGAAGCTGAAAAGCCTGCAGAGGACGAAGCTTCGGATGATTCTTCTGAAGAAGAAACCAAAAAAGCTTAACATTTTTGCGATGACCAAAGACGATTGTTTTTATTTAGGTCATATCGTAAGTAAGTTTAGTTTTAAGGGAGAGTTGCAAATCAAACTCGATACCGACGAACCTGAACTCTATCAAAATCTGGAATCAATTTTTGTGGACTACCGCAATAAATTGATTCCTTTTTTTATTGAAAAATCTAACCTTCAAAAAAGTAATCTTCTTCGTGTCAAACTTGAGGAAGTGGATGAAGAAGCAGATGCAGATGATCTGCTAAAAAGAGATGTTTACCTGCCGTTAAGCGAACTTCCTGACTTAGGCGAAAATCAATTTTATTATCACGAAGTTTCCGGATACAAAGCTATTGATGAGATTCATGGCGATATTGGAAACATCAAGTTTGTGAATGACCAAACGCCACAAGCACTTTTTGTGATTGAAAATCACAATGAAGAAATTTTAATTCCTGTGAATGATCGGTTTATCAAAAAAATAGATAAACCGAATAAAACCATCATTTTTTCTACACCCAAAGGTTTGATTGACATGTATAAAAGCGATTCCAACTCTTAGATAAATTTAATTCAGGCTTTTTCGCTTTGCGTCCATTTTCAGAAAAATAAAGATTAAAATAATAAATCCCCACAAACCTGATCCGCCATAACTAAAAAACGGCAAAGGAATGCCAACGGTTGGAAATAAACCAATAACCATAGCGATATTTACAAAAAAGTGAAAGAAAATGACTGAAAACACACAGTAGCCATATATTCTGTTGAATTGTGATTTCTGACGTTCAGCGAGATAAAATAAACGCAAAATTAAGGATACGAATAAAATCACAACAGAACTAGTTCCTAAAAAACCCCATTCTTCCCCCACGGTACTAAAAATGTAATCTGTATGTTGCTCTGGCACAAATCGACCTTGAGTTTGTGTCCCTTTCAACCAGCCTTTACCTGACAAACCTCCGCTACCAATTGCAACTTCGCTTTGGTATAGATTGAAAGCTGAACCTTTAATATCGTTAGATTCACCAATTAAAACATCGAATCTTTCTTTCTGGTGTGGCAATAAAACATCATTCAAAATAAAATTAACAGAATACGAAAATCCTATGCATAATAATGTTATGAGAATATATTTTAAAATTTTTGGTTTATTTTTTCTGTTAAATAGAAAAATAATTACTGCCATGACAAAAATAATTGGCGCAATATAAGTGAATCCAAATTTTAAGGTCAATATGAAAATAGTCGCTGCCAAAAAGCCAACTACAATATACCAATGTGGCAAGCCTTCTCTATACAGCGGAATTATAAAGGCTAAATAAATCAAAGCACTTCCAGCATCAGGTTGAAGCATAATGAGCAGAAATGGAATGGCTATAATTCCTGCAGCTTTAATTTGACTTCTGAATTTCTTCAAATCAACATTGATTTCACTTAAATATTTAGCCAAAACTAAAGCTACTGCAGTTTTGACGAATTCAGCCGGCTGAATACTAAAGGAGCCAAATGAATACCAAGCTGTTTGCCCCGCAATAGTTTTTCCAAACAAAAACAAACCACCAAGTGATATTACCGCCACAATGTAAATGACTGATGAAAATTGTTCAAAAAATTTAGCTTCTACAGAGAGAATCAAAATTGTGATGAAAACACCAAGCCCAATCCATATTAGCTGTTTTCCATAAATTTTAGAAAAGTCGAACACCTGAACATCTGACGCTGTGACAGTCGTTGAATAAATGTTGCTCCATCCGAAAGCAATGAGCAAAATCACAATAAGAATCGATAGCCAATCGATTTGTAAAAGTGTTTTGGGCATAAGTTATTGATTAATTTCAAAAGGTTCACCACTGTAAGGTTTGGTATATTCCTCTTCCAAACCATGAGTTAAAATCCAGTTTTCTAAATCGGTTCTTTCTATCTTTTCTTTTAGATATTTTTCAATCATTAAACTCGATATTCTACCGGCATATCTTGCCAGGCAGCGCTGGTTTGGCGGCAAGGCAAAGAATATTACCTCCTGCAGTCTGGTCGACTGGTGCAAGA
>JBHEPM010000021.1:0-5197 GCA_046260295.1 Psychroflexus sp. | reverse complement strand
ATCTGGAACCCCAATATCCGTTTTCAACAAAAACGGCAATGGCTATTTTCGGATTTTCTTTTGGTGCAAAAGCTACAAAAATAGAATGGTCGGTAAGTTGCATGCGTTCACCATCAATTTTGGTATAATTTTCTGAAGTTCCGGTTTTGCCGCAAACTTCTATTCCTGGAACTTGCAAAAATTTAGCTGTTCCATAATTAAACACATCATGCATACCTTCAATAATGGGTTCAAAATGTTTTTTGTCTATTGTAGTTTCTTGTTTCGTCGTGTATTTTTCAATATTAATAGGTTCACTATTGATTGATTTTAAAATATGTGGTTTGTAATACCAACCTTTGTTCGCAATAGCTGCGGTAACATTGGCTAATTGAATTGGTGTGGTTAAAACTTCGCCTTGCCCAATAGCATTGGACAAAGTTGCAGAAGCATACCATTTGTAAGTGGGATATTGGTAAGCGCGATTGTAATATTCGGCATCTGGCAAAAGACCGGCTCTTCCAACTGGCAGGTCATATCCCAAATAATCACCTAAACCAAAACTAGACATATGTTTATGCCAGTGATTCATTCCTTCTTGTGGCGTGTCGTATTTTTCAATGGTTTTTCTATAAATTTGTGCAAAATAAGAATTACAAGAATGCGCAATTCCTGTCACCATTTCCACTGGACTTGGGTGATGGTGGCAGCCCATTCTGACGCCTCTAGCATAAGTATAACCACCGTTGCAAGAAAAGCTTTCTTCCAACCCAACAACACCTTCTTGCAAAGCTACCAAACCAGTTAAAGCTTTAAATGGAGAACCTGGCGCATAAATGGCTTGAAGCGGACGGTTGTATAATGGTTTTGAAATTGAATCGTAATATAATTTTGTGAAATTTCTGGAGCGTTTTCTTCCAACCAGTTGATCTGGGTCGTAAGTTGGTGCGGTGACTAAAGACAAGATTTCTCCTGTGGCAGGTTCTATGGCTACAATTCCGCCACGTTTGTTTTGCATTAACTTTTCACCATATTTTTGAAGTTGGGCATCAATTGTTAAGGTTAAATCATTTCCTTTTTGAGAAATGGTATCGAAATCGCCGTTTTTAAAAGGTTTGATGTTTTTATTGTGAATATCTCTTAAAAAATATTTCACGCCACGAACGCCACGCAACTCTTCTTCATACTGTTCTTCAATGCCTTGCCTTCCAATTAAATCGCCATATTGATAATATGTATTTTTCTTAATGTCTCGGTTATTGACCTCTGCAATATATCCTAAAATATTAGCGCTATGCTTGACATTATAGTCTCTTAATGAACGTTTTTGAATATAAAAGCCTTGATATTTGTGCATGCGCTCTTGCAAATACGCATATTCTTTTTTGGTGAGTTGTGGCGTAATCACAGAAGCTAATCTTGGAGAATATCGCCAAGCCTTATTCAATTGTTTTTTGAGTTGATTCGGTGATAATTTCAGCAAACTCGCTAACTCTAAGGTGTCAAAAGTTTTTACTTCTAGCGGAATTGCCATCACATCATAAGCAGGTTGGTTTCCTACTAAAAGTTCACCATTTCTGTCATAAATATAACCACGTTGAGGGTAATCATAGACTTTTCTAACTGCTATGTTTGTAGACACCTCATCGTAAGAATCATCAATAATTTGTAAATAAAAAAGTCGTGCCATAAAAATTATAGCTGTAAAACTGACTAACACGACTGGGAAAAATTTTCTCATCAATCTTTTCTACTTATTAAATTTAAAATAATCAGAATTAAAAAGATACTAAATATTGAAGAATATAAGGTTTTTTCTATGAAATATAAAGCAAGAGAAAAGCTAAATATTTCTAAAGCAAATAACACTATATGGTGCACAAGAATCATCAAACTGATATAAACCAATCTTTCACGAAATGGCGTATTATAAAATTTTATTGTTTGATAATCGTAACTCAATCCAAAAGAATATCTCAAAAAAACTGGTCTAAAATAGGTTATAACCAAAGTTGCTGCAGCATGAATTCCTCCACTATCTTGAAAAAAATCCATGCAAAGTCCAAGACCAAAAGCAAGAAAAAGTTTTTGAATAGAATTGATATTAAATGGCAATAACAAAATCAATAATGGATAAATGTATGGTGACACAAAACCAAACAAGTTGATTTGATTGAAGATTAAAACCTGCAACAAAATCAGAATAATAAACCGAATGATATTTAGAAAAGACGTTTTCATTTATTGGTTATCATCATTTATCAGTTCCAAAACTTCAGGTTTTCTGGTATTTTTTATCACATAAACTTTTCCTAAGCTGGTCATATCATTAAATAATCTGACATCTATTTTGTAATAGCCGGCATTTTCATCGAGCATAAAATTTTCAATTACACCAATATTAATATTTTCTGGAAAAACTAAAGAACGCCCCCCAGTTGTAATTGTATCGCCAAGTTTTACAGGTGCAGAACGTGGCACATCAACTAAACTTGTTACATTCGGATTTTTCCCACTCCAAGTTAGAGTTCCAAAGTGATTTGATTTTTTCAATTTAGCATTTATCGAGATATTGGTATTCAATAATGAAATGACTCTAGAATAGTTTGCTCCAACTTTATCTATAATTCCAACGACGCCAAGACTGGAAACCACTCCTGAATCTTTAATAATACTATCATTAGAACCGCCTTTAATCAAAAGATAATTATCAATCGCATCGTAATTGTTAGAAATAACTCTAGACTTTTTGACTTCGTAAAGCGAGTCCATTTCAAACTGAAATTCGACTAAAGTTGTATCTATTTCTGGTATAAAATTGAAAATCTGTTGCCGTAATTTCTGATTTTCTTCAACAAGCTTTTTATTTTGAGTTTTCAGATCAAAATAATCATGGATATTAGCTGAAAGTTCATGAACATTTCCAATAACAAAATTTGTGGAACTCACAAACCGGCTGTTCTGGTAAGAATGTGATTTGAGCGTTAAGGCAAAAGCCGCAGAAAACAATAGAATAAACACCAAACCTGTCTTATTCCGAATAAGAAAAATAATGATTTGCTGCATATGTTTACTCTATTTTAATAGTACTGGCTTGTAACGCTCCAAATCTTTTAAGGTAATTCCAGTCCCTCTTACAATAGCTCTTAGTGGATCTTCGGCAATATAAACCGGTAGATCTGTTTTCTGAGACAATCTTTTATCCAGACCTCTCAACATAGAACCACCACCAGCTAAATAAATTCCAGTATTGTAAATATCTGCTGCCAACTCTGGAGGCGTTTGAGATAAAGTTTCCATCACCGCATCTTCAATTCTCAAAATAGACTTATCCAAAGCTTTGGCTATTTCCCTAAAAGAAATTTCAACTTGTTTCGGTTTTCCTGTCAATAAATCACGTCCTTGAACACTCATATCTTCTGGAGCCGTATCTAAATCTTCCGTTGCAGATCCGATTTGAATTTTTATTTTTTCTGCAGTTCGCTCGCCTATGAAAAGATTATGTTGAGTTCGCATAAAGTAAATGATATCGTTGGTAAAAACATCTCCTGCGATTTTTACAGATTTATCGCAAACAATTCCACCTAAAGCAATTACTGCTATTTCTGTGGTTCCACCGCCAATATCAACAATCATGTTTCCTTTAGGTTGCATAATATCTACACCTATACCAATAGCGGCTGCCATGGGTTCATGGATTAAGTAAACCTCTTTACCATTGACACGTTCTGCTGAATCTTTTACAGCACGCATTTCTACTTCAGTAATTCCACTTGGAATGCAAATCACCATTCTTAAGGATGGCGTAAACAAACGTTTTTTAAGTGCCGGGATTTCTTTGATAAACATGCTGATCATTTGCTCACTAGCGTCAAAATCTGCAATTACGCCATCTTTCAGCGGTCTGATGGTTTTGATATTTTCGTGTGTTTTCCCTTGCATCATTGCTGCTTCTTTACCGACGGCAATTATTTTGCCGGTCAGCCGATTTCTGGCAACAATAGACGGACTATCCACAACAACTTTATCATTATGAATAATCAGTGTATTCGCAGTACCTAAATCTATGGCAACATCTTCAGTTAAAAAATCAAAAAATCCCATGGGTTTACTAATATTAGAGCCGTTAAAGTTACTAAATTAATGTTTAAAATGCCTAGTTCCTGTCATAAGCATAGAAATATTATTTTCGTTGCAATAATCTATACTCAACTGATCTTTTATTGATCCGCCAGGTTGAATCACGCTGGTGATTCCTGCATTGCCTGCAATTTCTACACAATCAGGAAATGGGAAAAATGCATCGCTAGCCATAACAGCATTTTTTAAATCAAATTTAAAATTCAAAGCTTTCTCTATCGCGTGATTTAGCGCATCAACTCGAGAAGTTTGACCTGTTCCGCTAGCTAAAAGTTGCTTGTTTTTTGCCAGAACAATTGTATTCGATTTGGTGTGTTTACATATTTTTGAAGCAAAAAGTAAATCTTCAATTTCAGATTCTGAGGGCGATTTTTGGGTCATGGCTTTCAGGTCGGATTCCTGATCTGTTTTAAAATCTCTATCTTGAACCAGAGCTCCATTCAAGCAAGTTCTGACAAGTTTATCTTCAAACTTAAACTGCTTCTGAACCAACAAAATTCTGTTTTTCTTTTGTTTTAGTATGTCTAAAGCGTCTTGGTCAAAATCCGGAGCAATTACTACTTCACAGAATAACTTATGAATTTCTTCTGCTGTAGATTGATCTATTTTAGAATTTGAAATTAAAATCCCGCCAAAAGCAGATATCGGGTCGCCAGCCAATGCGTCTTTGTAAGCTTGAGAAATTGTTGCTCTCTGAGCCAATCCACAAGCGTTATTGTGTTTTAAAATGGCAAAAGTCGGTGCGTCATTTTGAAATTCAGACATCAAATTTACCGCTGCATCCACGTCCAAAAGATTATTATAGGATAAAGATTTACCATGAAGTTTGTCGAAAACCGCATCAAAATCACCAAAGAAATCGCCTTTTTGATGGGGATTTTCTCCATATCTCAAACTTTGACCAGTATTGAAGCTTTGTTTAAAACCATCTAAATGTTCGGTTTGATTGAAATAATTGAAAATTGCAGTATCATAATGAGACGAAATATTGAAAGCTTTTGCGGCGAATTTTTTTCGTTCTTCTAAATTTATTTCACCTTTTTCCTTTTGAAGCAGGCTCAGCACTTCTGTATAATCT
>JBHEPM010000209.1:330-967 GCA_046260295.1 Psychroflexus sp. | reverse complement strand
GGTTAACGGTCAATGGCGACGCGAAGCCAATCGAGGTTACGAGTTAGAAGGAAAAACGGTTGGTATCATTGGCTACGGCAACACAGGCAAAGCTTTTGCTAAGAAACTAAGCGGATTTGATTGTGAGTTATTATGCTATGATATTTTAGAAAATTTGGGAGATGAGAATGCTAAGCAAGTTAGTCTGCAGGAACTAAAAGCCAAAGCCGATGTCATCAGTTTACACACGCCACAAACTCCCTTGACTTTAGGAATGATCAATGCTGAATTTATCAATTCGATGAAAAAGCCCTTTTGGTTTATCAATACCGCCAGAGGAAAAAGTGTGGTCACCGAGGACTTGGTAAACGGACTTCGATCTGGAAAAATCCTGGGAGCTGTACTGGATGTATTGGAATATGAAAAATCCTCTTTTGAAGATATGTTTACTTCTAGTCATCAACTTCCCCAAGCCTTTCAATATTTAATGAAAGCTGATAATGTCCTGCTGAGTCCCCACGTTGCTGGCTGGACGTTTGAAAGTCACATCAAACTCGCCCAAACGATTGTAAATAAAATTGATAGGGATTTTAAATCCAATTTCTCCCGATAGCTATCGGGATCCCCAAAGTGAAAGGAACAAAAAAAGATCTTTTCA
>JBHEPM010000209.1:0-240 GCA_046260295.1 Psychroflexus sp. | reverse complement strand
GAATACGGTCGAACCGTACTTCTTAAAGCACTATTAAATATATTTTTATCAAAAATTAAATTATCGCCGATGAGATAAATATGAAAATTTAAAAAAGAGAAAGCTCCTACCAGGTAGAAGCTTCTCCCGTAAAGGCATGAAAAACATACACTTCACTGTACACTGCAAATGTATTGGTTTTTCATGAGATGATTAACTTCTTTAAATAGAAGTATAGGATAATCCGGTATGATTATAAAC
>JBHEPM010000208.1:0-1070 GCA_046260295.1 Psychroflexus sp. | reverse complement strand
CCCAAATACAAACTGCGCTCAAAATTCAAATCCACAGAAAACTAGGATTGAAACAAAAAAACTATAAACCGGTGCTTAATTATAAGCATACTCAAAATTCAAATCCACAGAAAACTAGGATTGAAACGCGATTCAAGCCGGCTTAAAATGCAATCAGCTTCGGCTCAAAATTCAAATCCACAGAAAACTAGGATTGAAACAAGTAATTCGTTCTAATTCACTTTTTTCTTCAGTTGTCTCAAAATTCAAATCCACAGAAAACTAGGATTGAAACTTTTTCTTGTGATGTTTAGATCGGCTTCGCTTGGTCTCAAAATTCAAATCCACAGAAAACTAGGATTGAAACGAAACAATCCAATGCCAGTGATCAAAACGGCGTGGCCTCAAAATTCAAATCCACAGAAAACTAGGATTGAAACGCACTCGGTATTAGAATAGACGAGATTGATAGAATCTCAAAATTCAAATCCACAGAAAACTAGGATTGAAACGTTAGTTAAGAAACCCCGTGTATGCGGGGTTTTTTTGCTCAAAATTCAAATCCACAGAAAACTAGGATTGAAACTACTACTGATACACAGTTACTTATATGTTACACCCTCAAAATTCAAATCCACAGAAAACTAGGATTGAAACAACATTGGTTTGGTGATACTCCTGTATCTTACGCCACTCAAAATTCAAATCCACAGAAAACTAGGATTGAAACATTGTTTTTCTGTTTTTGTTTTTCTCTAACATTTCTCAAAATTCAAATCCACAGAAAACTAGGATTGAAACTTATTAATTGCACTTCTTTCGGCTTCTAAGTGATGCCTCAAAATTCAAATCCACAGAAAACTAGGATTGAAACATACACATTACTTCTATTCAAATAACATAGAAGGTACTCAAAATTCAAATCCACAGAAAACTAGGATTGAAACTACCGACAGGCACGGATTTCGCTTGGGTTAGTCGATCTCAAAATTCAAATCCACAGAAAACTAGGATTGAAACTGATTATCATTCATTGCTATTTGCAATACCTTTACTCAAAATTCAAATCCACAGAAAACTAGGATTGAAAC
>JBHEPM010000207.1:475-1129 GCA_046260295.1 Psychroflexus sp. | reverse complement strand
GTCTCAAACGTGCCTTGCGAAAGAAAAACGAGTTGACATTGTTCTACGATGCCGTTCAGCAAGCCTGGAAAACCAAATGGGTGGTACATTGTGAGCCTTCATTGGCAAACGCTGAACATGTGATAAAATACCTGGGCCAATACACCCACCGTGTGGCTATTACCAACCAGCGCATTTTAAACATTGCCGACGGGAAAGTTACTTTTATCGCCAAAGATTACCGCGACAGGGCCATCAAAAAACCGGTCACACTTGATGGCGTAGAATTCCTGAGACGCTTTGCCATGCATATCCTGCCCCGGCGATTTGTAAAAATCAGGAGGTTTGGTATCTACAACCACACGGCCAAACGAAACCTTGAATTACAGTTTATCCCGGAAGAAAAGCCCTGTATTGAAACCATTATCAAACAGCAAAAACCGCCCGAAACAAATGTTGAACGCTTTGCAAGGCTGACTGGTATAAATCCCTGCATCTGCCCTGTGTGTAAAACCGGACGGATGATTAAATACAGCGAATTGCCACGCATCCGCTCCCCGGCAATGTACGGCATGAAACACACGCCGCAAACGGCATGATGCCCAACTCCTTTTTGCGCCAACTGCGCAATCGGGAAAGGTATGCCTGGCAGTGAACGAAAAGTGACGAAAACAG
>JBHEPM010000207.1:0-272 GCA_046260295.1 Psychroflexus sp. | reverse complement strand
CAAAAGACCTTAACAAACACAAAAACCTGCAATAATTCAAAGAACGCCTGTTCTGTATAACTTTAAGAAACATCAAAAACTGTCAGTAAGTACATAGCCCTGAGCCCGGCGGGTGTAGTTCAACACAGACTCATCGCTGGGTCTTGCAGACCGCTCAGAGTCCTGTTTATTGTACCCAGCAATAACAAACCTTGCACCACTGCCACCGAAGGAATACTGCATGCATACACCGGAATTCCAAGGAGAATTACATAAAGAAGTGTATAAACATC
>JBHEPM010000206.1:0-1365 GCA_046260295.1 Psychroflexus sp. | reverse complement strand
AGATAATCAAAAATCAGAAATTTTAATATTTTTAAATGAAAATGTAGATGGAAGTTATTATTCAGAGGAAGCCTTAGATTTTGCCGAGGAAGTGATTGAAAACCCAGATGCTGAAGTCGATTTTGAATACAGAATTATTGAAGAAGAAAGTTTTGAGGATGAACCTTGTTTAGATGATATTCTAGACCAAATAAGTGTTATTGACATAGCATCTGATTATTTAGATAATTTTTCAGGAGAAAACCCTGTTTCTCATTTAAAATTTTCAGCATCAAGCTTCGGTAATTCAGTTAATGCTGTCACTCATCCTCCAGAAAATTTTGTTATAGAAATCGAATTTAACTTAGATAGAATGGAAAGACCTTCGGCTGATATTGCTAGGACAATGATTCATGAAATAATACATGCTGAGATATTTAGAAAATTATTATCATTAGCTGAAGCAGGAAGTCTTTCAGGTTTAACTGAGCAAGATATTTTAGATGCTAAAGATAGTTATCCTGGAATACATGATTACTACACAAGATATATTTATAATAATCCTAACCCTTCAAGTCCTCAACATAATATGATGGCACAACACATGATTGGGACAATAACAACCTTTATAATGCAATTTGATAGTTCATTATCGTCTACAGAAGCTGAAGCTTTAGCTTGGATAGGTTTAAAAAAAGGTGTTGACGGAGATGATCAATCTCAAATAGATGCTGAAACTGGTTTAGTAGTAGATCCATTTACAGGAGCAGACGAATCTACCGTAGCTTGGACAAACTTAGGACAAGAGAAACGTTTAAATATTATTGAAGATACTAACAATTATATGCAAAATACAGAGCCATGTCAATGAATATAAAAATATTAATAAGTATGTTATTTTTAATGGTTTTACCATTTCAAAAGAAAAAAAATAAATGTTTGATTATTTCTTTAAAAGACAACACTGAATACTATAGAATCGGAACTGTTGGAAATAATAATCAATTTTATTTGTACTTAAAATATCATAATATACCTAAAGATAAAAAAGAAAACCCTTTAACAAGTACAGGTACTCAAAAACACCCAAATGGTGTATCGTATAATCTTCAAAATCGATTAAAAATTGAGGTTTTGCCTGAAAGTATTGATTCTTGTATATGTGAAAGTTTAGAAAATTTTAATTTAGGTATGGAATTTAAATTGTATGTCGAAAAAGAGAAAGGCTGGGTGGTTTTTGATGCTAAGAAGTCGTTAGTAGAAGAATAGTGATTATAGATTTATAAACAAAAATACAGTCTACAACACTGTGTATACGCAATAGCTGGGTTTGTGGAAATTCAGAAAATTCTGGGATTTTTTGCTAACTTTGAGATTGAATTAGAA
>JBHEPM010000205.1:0-1543 GCA_046260295.1 Psychroflexus sp. | reverse complement strand
GATTATCATATTACACCCTCCTTAATACTCCCTCAAGGGAGGAAACACTATTAGTCTAAAATGTATTTGCAAGTTTTCCCTCGAGGGAAATGCCGACAGGCAAAGGGTGTTTCTATTAGAATTTGTATGTTATTAATATTGAGAACTAAATGGGTAACCCAATAAATAAACTTAGTTCACTTGTTAAACCTTGAACTGAGAAAATATTGAGTTGAAAATATACTTCAGAAGGTTTTACATTACTAAGTATATACTTTAGCCAAAAAAATAGAAAAAATACATATTCAATTTTAAAAGTCATGTCTTATCTTCGTTAAATGCAGGATGCACAATTACAAACACCAGTTGTTTACCTTAAAGGTGTCGGGCCTCAGCGTGCTAAACTTCTACAAGAAGAAGTCGGAATAAAAACCTATGCCGATCTTATAGAGTATTATCCTTTTCGATATGTAGACAGAACTAAATTTTACAAAATAGAAGAGCTACAAAACAGCACTGCTGAAGTTCAAATTGTTGGCGTCATCACAGAAATCAGAATGCTACCACAACGAAAAGGCAAAAGGTTGGTCGCTGCTTTTGAAGATAAAACTGGGCAAATGGAATTGGTCTGGTTTAAAAAACACAAATGGATAAGAGATAACCTAAAAGTCAATATTCCTTATGTTATATATGGAAAAGTAAAGTATTACAACGGCCAATTTAGTATGGTTCACCCGGAAATGGATTTTTTGGAGAATTTCAAAAAAGACTTTAGTGTAAAACTACAACCGGTGTATTCCAGCACTGAAAAATTAACCCGACACAATATTGGAAGTCGTTTTTTCAATAAAATTTTAAAGCAACTTTTTTCTGAATTAAAAAAACCTTTCCAAGAGATATTACCAGACGAAACTATAGGTGAACTCAAATTGATGTCGCCGTCCAAAGCCTATTTCAATATTCATTTTCCTCAATCAAATGAATTGTTATCCAAAGCCCAATTCAGATTGAAATGGGAAGAGTTTTTCTTCATCCAATTGCAGTTGGTTAGAAAAAATTTATTTCAAAAACACAAAATCAAAAGTTTTAAGTTTGAGCAAATCGGCGATTACTTTAATCAGTTTTACAATGAAGTTTTGCCTTTTGAATTGACTGGGGCACAAAAGAAAGTTTTAAAACAAATTCGATACGATTTAGGCAAAACCGCTCAGATGAATCGGTTGCTCCAAGGTGATGTGGGTTCCGGTAAAACTATTGTTGGTTTTATGAGCATGTTGATAGCCATAGATAATGGTTATCAAACGTGTATGATGGCACCGACAGAAATTCTCGCCAAACAGCATTACCAAACCATTTCTGAATTTTGTGATCAGCTTGGTGTGACCATTAGCCTTTTGACGGGTTCTTCAACAACAGCACAGCGACGAGAAATTCATCAGAATTTAGAAAATGGAACGCTCAATATTTTGGTAGGCACTCATGCCTTGATAGAAGACAAAGTCAAATTTCAAAACCTCGGTTTTGCCATTATAGACGAGCAACACCGCTTTGGCGTTGCCCAAAG
>JBHEPM010000204.1:0-2532 GCA_046260295.1 Psychroflexus sp. | reverse complement strand
CCGTAGCAGGTTCAAGGGTGATGATACCTTCAACACGTGTTCGCTTTTCATTCGTAATGGTTATTTCGCCAATCTGTTCAACGTTGGTTTTCATCACAAAATTCAATTCTCGACTTTGATTCACGCTGAGCTGAATTGTAGCTTGTATGGATTTAAACCCCGTGTAGCTAATTGTGACTTTTACTTTTTGATTAGCTGGAATTCTCAATTCATAGAAACCATTCTCATTGGATGTGGTTCCTGAACTTTCTGTTGTGATATTGGCAAAAGCTAAAGGATTTTGCTCTTCATCAAAAATAATTCCTCTAATTGAAGCCGTTTGTGCATAGCTTAGTGTAAGCGAAAGGCAAACTAAAAGGAAGTAGAAATATTTATTCAAAAGCAGGATTTAATTTTTTCTAAAAAATTTGGATTCAAATATAGCAGTATTTCCAACCTTATCGGTTACTACAAGTTTGAAATTAT
This sequence comes from Psychroflexus sp., assembly GCA_046260295.1. Taxonomy (GTDB): domain Bacteria; phylum Bacteroidota; class Bacteroidia; order Flavobacteriales; family Flavobacteriaceae; genus Psychroflexus. The sequence goes on along the minus strand of JBHEPM010000204.1, from coordinate 2,067 downwards.
TTTCAGTTTCTTTTACAATAGCATCATTAAAATCATGGACTAAAGTATTGGTTTTATAATCGTATTCCATCAAAATAAAATCACCATTTATCGTGGCTCTATAGCTGTCTACTCCGGTGTCTTCATCATCAATTTCCAATTTGAGGTAGCGAAAGCGAGATAACCATTGTTTATTACGAAAGTTTAGTGGTTTTATTGTTGGGGGCGTGGTATCTTTAGCGAGAACATACTCGCCAAATTCTTTTATCCCAGCAGTAAATCGGTTTTGTTTTTTGGTTGTATTGACATAATAAATGGTGCCCCATGGCATTTTTCGACCAATAAATAATTGCTGTTTATCCTCATCAGTATATGCAGAAACATCAAAACCTATGCTAATCCCCTTATGAACGGGCGTTCTGTAATCATGTAGTTTTACATTTTCGCCGTCTACTTTAATGTCTAAATATTGGTCTTGATAAAGCGCATATTTAGGAATATAAATATCAACTAAACCCTTATCAAAAGCAAAAGCATGGTCATGTTTCACAAAGTAATTGGTTTTTACAATACTGTCTTTCTTTTCTTCTACTAAAGGACTATAGCGGATAGGAATGTGAACCTCAGAGGCATTGCCTTTAAAATCTTTAACCTTTATTTCGTATTTATAATTGATGGTGTCATCAATTCTGAGAATTCCATTATTGGTTTGCAAATGATTTATTCCCAAACGGTTATAATCAAAACTGCGAAGTTTATGAATCCTTCGTTTAAATTCTCTATAATAGCCAAAATCTATCATACGGTTGAGGTAGCGCGTTTCACTAAATGCAAATCGATCAAAGGTGGTTGTATAAAAAGGCATGCCGTTCAAATTGGCTTCAACTTCATAATAACCATTTCTGTTGAAGGCTAAATCTAATTGGTCATAGCCTTCTATGCCAAAATAAACATCACCTGATGCTTCTATTTCCGGAACCTTCAAATCACCATTACTATCTTGTACAGGTTTGAGTTTTATGCGTCCGGTTTTGAAATTGACATGCGCATCATCTGATGCTGTAAAAGCATAAATGCTTCTTAGCTTTGGTGACTTGGTGTCTTTGACCTCATCAAAACCAAATAAAAAAGGATTCATGGGTCTGGATTGGCTATCTCTGACCTCAAAATGCAAATGCGGTCCACCGCTTGAGCCAGAATTACCGCTGTAAGCAATAACCTCTTGGGCGTTTATTTTAAATTTATTTTTCTCTGGAAAAAGCTGAATCTCATAACTTTCTTGATCGTATTGGTAAGCTTTGACGTAGTCTTCAATTTCGGGTGCAAATTTTTTTAAATGTGCATAAACCGTTTGATAGCCATTAGGATGCGTGATATAAAGTGCTTTGCCATAACCAAAATGCTGAATTTTTATCCGACTGATGTAGCCTTCAGCACTGGCTTTGACTTCAAGCCCTTCTCCGCCTTGTGTTTTCAAATCTAAACCCGCGTGAAAATGATTGGAGCGTAACTCACCAAAAGTGCCAGATAAAACCAAAGGAATATCGAGAGGTGACTGAAAATAATTTTTTGGAAGCTCGTCTTGGCCAAAGCTGACTTGAACAAACAAGACTAATATTCTGACAATTATTCTCATGGGTATTTTTAAGCTAATTTAAAAATAATAAAGACTTATCAAGCTTTAATCAATCAAAAGCTTCAGCATTCTGTCGTTCCCTCTGAAATCTTGTCGAAATTCATAGGTTTGAATATTGAAATCCTTTAGCATCATCTTCAAATCATTAGCTAAATATTGATTAATTTCAAAATAAATAGTAACGTTTTGGCTTGCCTTTATTGCCAACTCACATATTTTCCTGTAAAATATCAGTGCATCGTTATCTTTCACAAACAAAGCAACATGTGGTTCATAATTTAAGACATTATCACGCATGCGTCCTTTTTCGTCGTACTTCACATAGGGTGGATTGGATATGATAACATCTGTATCTTCAGGAAGTTTATCAGATTTTAGAATATCTTGTTTCATAAAATTTAGGTCTGCTTTATGCTCTGAGGCATTTTCTTTAGCGACATCAAGTGCTTTTT
>JBHEPM010000203.1:0-2620 GCA_046260295.1 Psychroflexus sp. | reverse complement strand
AAACCGCCGATGTCGTCGAAACAAGCTTTTCTGTAAGATTTCAAAGCACCGCGGATGTGGTCTTGATTGGTGAGGTTTTCAACTACCCAATTATTATTCACTTGAATGCTGCAAAACCCGCCAAACATCCCGAGTTTTGGATTGCGGCAGTAGGCGTCATTCATGACTTCCAAATAATTTTTCGGGAAAATTAAATCTGCATCAAACTTGCATATAATATCGTAAGAGAAATCGACTTGCGCCAAACCGAATTGAAAGGCTTTTATGATTTTTCCGCCAGGTTCATGTGTTTTGCTTTTGGGTTTGGTGTAAACTGAAATATTTTTATTTTTAGCTGAAGTGAATCTAAGCATTCTGCTATAAATTTTGCTTCATTGAAAGCTGGTATGATGACGAGAATTTCCACAAATTATGACTTCTTTTGACAATATACCAAATAATATCGGGGTACAAAATGTCTTAAAATAGGGCGGAAGCCAATTTTTTTTGGTGGATGTGTGAATTTCTTTCGATCTAGAATTTCCCAGCCTGATTTTTCTAAAAGCCAATCGAATTGCCAGTCTTCAAATTCGTGATAATGTCTGTCCCATGGGTCGGTTTTGCTTTTGTAAGCTGAAGCAAACCAAAGTTTCAAAGGAACGCTGGCAAATAAATAATCAGATTTGATGTGTTGCAGAATTTGTAGTGGCGAAAGCAGGTGTTCAAAAATTTCAAAAGCCGTGGTGATTTCAGTATTGTAGTTTTCAACAATTTTAAAGTCTAGATCTAAATCTTCACCCTTGGTATTATCAACTTCATATCCATTAGCTTTCATGATTTCTGAAAACGGATTTTCAACGCCTAAATCTAAAATCGTTTGTGGTGGTGGCGCATGTGTTTTCAGAAAATCTAATGTGATATTGAAACGCTTTTCAGGATAGGTTTTTTCGTACATTTTTTGGCATTCATCAAATTTAAATCTTACCTCTAGCGTCTGAAGTCTGTTTTCTAAACACTAAATTTCATAAACAATTGCATTGATGTTCATACCTGCACCAACACTGGCAAAAATGATGGTATCGCCAGGTTTCAGCGCCTCGTGTTCAAATTCACCTTTCAAAAACATGTCGTATAATGTTGGAATGGTTGCCACGCTGCTGTTGCCAAGTTTGTTGATACTCATTGGCATGATGTCCTTGGGAACGTCCTTGTTAAAAAGTTTGTAAAAACGATTTACAATCGCATCGTCCATTTTTTCATTGGCTTGGTGAATGAATATTTTTTTGATATCATCTATGTTTTTACCGCTCTCTTCAAGACAAGATTTCATGGCTTCAGGAACATTGGACAAGGCAAAATTATAAATTTTTCTGCCATACATTTTGATGTATCCACGATCGTCTTTTCGATTAGGCGAAAATGATTTGTCAAAATAAATATAACTGGCTTCAGTTTTAGTATGTGTGGCAGTTTTATGCGCCAAAATTCCACCAGAATCCTCTGTGCTTTCTAAAATTGTGGCACCAGCACCATCGGCATAAATCATGCTGTCACGATCGTTCGGATCAACAACTCTGGAAAGTGTTTCTGCTCCGATAATCAAACAACGTTTTGCCATGCCAGCCTTGATAAAGGCTTGGGCGTGTATGCAACCCTCAATCCAACCTGGGCAACCGAAAAGCAGATCGTAAGCCACACAAGAGGGATTACTAATGTCTAATTTTTCTTTCACTCTAGTGGCAATACTTGGAACGGTGTCAGCTTGTTGCTTGTTGTAAGCAACGTCACCAAAATTGTGAGCAACAATGATGTAATCTAATGTTTCAGGATCGATATTGGCATTTTCAATGCATTTTTCAGCAGCAAAAGTGGCAATGTCTGAAGTTTTAAGATTTTTGTCGACATAACGTCGTTCTTCAATACCAGTAATGGCTTTGAATTTTTTAATGATAATTTCTGGATGCGCATCAAATGCGGTTTCATCTTGATTGTAGAATTCGTTCTTCAGAAAATCTTCATTTTTCTTGATAAGATCAGGAATATAACTTCCTACGCCTACAATTTTTACTTGACTCATCAGTGACACAATTTTTTTGCAAGTTACAGTTAATGTGATTAAATCTTAAAGTTTGGGACAAAATTAAATTAAATCTGTGGTATTTAAAACAAATTTTAGGTTTGTTGTGTTTTTAAAACACTTTCTTCTGAAAATAAATTGGCATCTAAATTATTTTTAGCAAGATATTTTTCTAGTATGTTTTGTTTTTGATCTGGGAGTTTGAAGTTTAAAATATAAATGGCGACAGCTTCTAAAGTGATGATGCCAGCTACAATATAATTGATGTACAAAAGTTCATCTGCATAATTGTACAGGTTGGAAATCACTAACCATGGCAAATATGAAAATGGTAAGAAGCCAAGACCAGTAGAAAGCAATTGATCCATATACAAATCATATTGACTTTGCTTGTTGATTTTTCTCTTTTTGACCAATACAATAAAGGCAAAAATAAGAATCAAACCTGTGGCTGAAAGCGCTAAAATGCCATTGTAAGGATTCCAGCTTAAAAATAAGACTGAACACGCAAAAATCAACAAGACGCCCAACCATAACTTGGATTCTTGCAAAATACCCTTGGTC
>JBHEPM010000202.1:0-2628 GCA_046260295.1 Psychroflexus sp. | reverse complement strand
GGTTGGAAGAATGACAACATCAACAAAGTCAATCACCAAATCGAAACTGAATTTGAAACTTTAAAATCGAAATATGAAGAATTGATGCGTCAATATGAGCACAATCATTTAATATATAATGCTGAATTCAGTTTTGAACCCATCGTTGGAAAAACTTACCATTTATATGAAAAAGCTTCAGGTGAAATTTTTCTTTCCATAATTTCACCAAATGAATGTAATTTCAACTTCAAAGGCAGTTTTAAATTAAATGAAAATAAAATGTGGATTCGAACTGACAACCAGAACATAAAACATGAATAATCACTTTTAAATCTAATAACTATGCATTCAAAATTAAAATTTGCATTATTTTTCTTGGCCATTTTAATTATGGCATCTTGTAAAAATGATACCAAAAAATCTTCAGATAAAAATGAAGCAGAGGAAAACAAGGGAGTTAAAATTCAAAAACAAGAAGAGTCTAAATTCAAAGGAAGGGAAGTTGCTTATGAAACTGATTCTACAATTCTGCGCGGTTATGTAGCTTATGATGAAGTCAATGATGAAAAACGTCCTGGAATTATTGTTGTTCACGAGTGGTGGGGACACGACGAATATGCCAGAAAGCGCGCCGATGAACTGGCAAAATTAGGTTATGTAGCTTTGGCTGTTGACATGTATGGTGAGGGCAAAAAACTAGATCATCCTAAAGAAGCAATGAAATTTTCCAGTAATGTGATGAGTAATTTCGACCTTGCTAAAGAGCGCTTTAACGCAGGTATGGAACTTTTGAAATCTCATAAAAATGTAGATAAAAATAAAATTTCAGCAGTAGGATTTTGTTTCGGCGGTAGCGTTGCGCTAGCTATGGCAAATAGTGGAAGTGATTTGGATGCGGTCGCTGCATTTCACAGCGGAATAGAATTGCCAGTCATGCCAAATGAAGATTTAAAAGCTAGTGTTTTAGTTCAAAATGGGGCAGAGGATGCCATGATTACTGCAGAACAAGAAGAAAAATTTAAATCTGCGCTTGAAGTTATTAACGCAGATTATGAGTATTTGAAATACGAAGGTGTCAAACATTCATTTACCAACAAAAACGCTGATAGTATTGCTGAAAAGCACAATCTCCCGTTAGCTTACGATAAGGAAGCTACAGAAAAATCTTGGGAAATAATGATTGAGTTTTTCAATGAAACCTATAAATAATCGCACTCAAATATTTTAATAAGCAAAACCCTTTGATTTCAAATTCAAAGGTTCTTTTGTTTTTAAGACTATTTATTCATAAAAATATTCCCTAACCACATATTGGCCATTTGCTTCTGAATCAAATTCATAATTGGTTGGATAGTTTTCAGAATTGTAGGTGTAGGTGTATTCTTCGGTATTTCCCACATCATCCATTTTTGTTAGAATATTATTAAGAGGTAATTTTTTGATTTTTAGATAACTAGGATCATGAATCAATAGTAAAGGAGTAGGATGGTCATCGTATTCTGTAAAATACATCTCATAATTAGGATTTCCATCCTCATAATATTCATGATTATCAACCGTACAGCAGTCTCCATTAACTGTTATTGATCTTTGAATCATCAATCCAGCTTCATCGTATGAATATTCCATAATTATTGTAGTCGTATTGTCATTACCAACAGCATAGCTTTCAATAATATTATTATTCTCGTAAGTATAAAGTTCATAATCGCCATTATCATATTCAATTTTGATTAATTTACCGTCTTCATATTCATAATCGGTTACTAAAACTGTCGTTTCTCCAGAGTAAGATGTTTTAGTTTCAGTTTTTGAACTTAGTTTTCCATCTGAATTATATTCAAAATCAACAACAGAAGTCGATTGATCGTCAGAATTATAGTTGTTTGTTACAGTTTCCATTTTCAAAAGTCTAAGCCCGTCCTGATCATTATTTCCAGGAGTGGAGTCGTCATCATTAGTACAAGAAATAAAAATTAAACTTGTAAACAAAAAGAAGAATAAATGTTTCATATTAAATAAGGTTTTGGATTTAAATATTATAAGAAAACAAGACCACAGTATATTAAAACACTTTTTTGATTTTCAACACAAAATTGAATAACCTTCAGTATTCTAAAACTATACAGAGTTACTGAGCTAATTTCGTATAAAAACAATAATACAAAAAAGTGATGTGTTTTAAAACTTTTTAAGAATAGAAAAAGCTAAGACTTGCCTTTTATGCAATTACAAACCGAAAGAAGATTTAAGTAAAAAGCCGAAACCTGCATTGGGAGCGATTTCGGCTTTAGTAGCGTGGACGAGAGTTGAACTCGTGACCTCCGGGTTATGAATCCGACGCTCTAACCAACTGAGCTACCTCGCCATTTTTTGAGTTTGCAAAGATAAAACTTTCTTTTGTTTACACAAACCCGATTTAAAAATTATTTTTCAATAAAGATTTTATACTTCAACCAAATATACATATATTGCTTTTCAATAATTAAAGATAATACTATGAGTGATAAAGTTAAATTTGAGATGGAGTTCCCGATTCAGGTTTCACCAAATCTTTTATACCAGTATATTTCAACACCTTCAGGGCTAAGTGAATGGTTTGCAGACAATGTGAATTCCAGAGGTGAGTTGTTTTCTTTTATGTGG
>JBHEPM010000201.1:0-2686 GCA_046260295.1 Psychroflexus sp. | reverse complement strand
AAATACCGCCAATATCTATCTTTTCGATAATATCTTGTTCATTTGCTCCGGAAGCCACCGTATCTTCAAAAGGATACAAATCTACAATCACCAAGTCAAATTTAGGAATATTGTATTCTGCCAATTCTTTTTGGTCGTTCTCATTGTCATCTCTTTGCAAAATTCCTCCAAAAACTTTAGGATGCAAGGTTTTCACTCTTCCACCTAAAATAGAAGGATAAGATGTCAAATCTTCGACAGCAGTGACAGGAATATCTTGTTCTTTTATGAATTTTTCCGTACCGCCTGTGGAATAAATTTGAACATCCAATTCATGTAATTTTTTCAGAATCGGTGCCAAGCCTTCTTTATGAAAAACAGAAATTAAGGCAGATTTAACTTGTTTAGTCTGAGCCATTTTTATTGAGTTTGATTTTGCAAAAGTAGGATTTTGTTAGTAAGTTATTTTTAAAAAACGAAACTAAATTTAAATGAAATTAAATCTTTTACAATTTGTAGCTTTAAAACAAAAAACCCCGACAAGTTATGTCGAGGTCTATAATAAAATTTATGAGTAATTTTTACTTTTTATTCAATTGATCGTACAATGCTAAAAAATCTTTGTAGTTATCTTCACCAACAACACGCTTAGCATTCTGAACAAATTCTTCATTCAATTGTTCTTTGTATTCAACATAAAGTTCAGAATCTTGTTCATGACTTTGATTAAGCTTCATCATCCCAAGCTCCTTACTAGCAATAACCCTTTGTAGAGGAATAACTTGATCGCTATCCATTTCCATTTTTTGGGTGATTTCATAAGCTATTTCCTTACTCTCTTTGTGGATTTGCTCTCTGGATATTTCCTGCTCTTGTGCATTTAGATTCCCGATTCCTGCAAACAACAAGAATACAAATGATAAAAGTGTAACTATTTTTTTCATGATATTGAATTTAAATTTTGATAAAAATACAAGAATTTTTGTTTCTAACAATAATTTAACGAAGTTAAATTATACAATCATTCCAGCAGCAACGGTTTCCTTGGTTGAATCATCCACTAAAATAATGCTACCTGTATTTCTATTGTCACGATAAGCATCTAGCATCAAACGGTGTGAAGTCTTCATTTTTACACGTGCAATATCGTTCATCCTTAAATCATTGTCTTCAGAATCTCTTTTGAAAGTGTTGACGTTCATTTTATACACCACTTCTTTAATAAATGCTTTCTGTTCGTTAGAAGTATGCATAATTGTGTATTTCATGCGTGGTTTCACTGGATTATTGTTTAACCAACACAACATAACATCAAATTCTTGCGACATTTCAGGTTGATTGTTTTCTTTCACAATCATATCACCACGACTGATGTCGATATCATCCTCCAACGTCAATGCTATAGACATTGGCGCAAAAGCTTCTTCAACTTCTTGATCACCAATATTTATAGATTTCACTTTTGAATTAAAGCCTGTTGGTAATACCGTAATTTTATCACCTACGCGATAAATTCCGCTAGAAATTCGACCTGCATATCCACGATAATCTTCAAAACCTTTTCGTTGTGGTCTGATGACTGTTTGTACAGGGAAACGAGCGTCAATTTTGTTGATATCGCTGCTAATGTGTAAAGTTTCTAACTCATGAAGTAATGGCGAGCCTTGGAACCAATTCATTTGTTCTGAACGGTTCACTACATTATCGCCTTCTAAAGCACTAATTGGAATATAACGCACATCTTTAATCAATAACTTTGACGAAAATTCTTCAAATTGATTAACAATATCATTGAAAACTTCTTCATCATAATCAACTAAATCCATTTTATTAACACACACAATTATATGTGGGATATTTAATAAAGATGAAATAAATGTATGTCGTTTGGTTTGTTCGATAACGCCATGACGCGCATCAATTAATATTACCGCAGCATTTGCTGTAGAAGCGCCGGTTACCATATTTCTAGTATACTGAATGTGTCCTGGCGTATCGGCAATAATAAATTTTCGTTTAGGCGTTGTGAAATAGCGGTAAGCAACATCTATGGTAATGCCTTGTTCTCTTTCGTCTTTAAGTCCGTCAGTGAACATCGCCAAATCAACGCCTTCAATGCCTTTTTGCTTACTGGAGTTTTCTACGGCTGCAATTTGATCTTCAAAAATTGATTTGGAATCGTATAACAATCTACCGATTAAAGTACTTTTACCATCGTCTACACTTCCGGCGGTGGTGAATCTTAGTAATTGGTTTTTATCTATTTTCATAATTATTTTGTCTTGATTTTACTTAACATCTCAAAGATGTATGAATTTGGTATTTCTGCTAAAATTCTAGAAGTAACCTTCTTTTTTACGATCTTCCATTGCGGTTTCAGAACGTTTATCATCGCTACGATTTCCGCGCTCAGTTTCACGCATTGTAGATACTTCTTCTACAATTTTTTCCATAGTGTCAGCGTCAGACTCAATTCCACCGGTGATTGTAATATCTCCTAAAGTTCTGAATCTGATTTTTTTTGTCACGATTTCTTCGCCTGCATCCAATTTCAAGTATTCTGAATTTGGAATCCAAGAACCATTCCTACGAACAACATCTCTTTGATGTGCAAGATAAAGCGATGGAATTTCAATTTTTTCTTTAGTCAAATAATTCCAAACATCCATTTCTGTCCAGTTGCTGATTGGAAAAGCTCTAAAGTGTT
>JBHEPM010000200.1:0-2715 GCA_046260295.1 Psychroflexus sp. | reverse complement strand
CTAATTCGAAATACTTTGTTGTCAATTTTTATTCGGCTAAAACCCTGTTGTTGTAGAATTTTTATTTTTTCTAAAGGCGTGCGATTTTTTTCAAGACTTATCGGTGCTAACAAAAGTAATTTGGTTTTTTCAGCTAAAGTTTTGATATGGTCGATCACATCGGTCACACGGTGTCTTTTGACTTCATTCCCAGAAATAGGCGAGTAGGTTTTGCCGATTCTGGCGAAAAGCAATTTCAGATAATCGTAAATTTCTGTAGACGTGCCAACTGTAGAACGCGGATTGGTAGAATTTACTTTTTGTTCAATGGCAATAGCCGGCGCAATGCCTTTGATGTAATCTACTTTTGGTTTGTCCAATCGCCCAAGAAATTGTCTGGCGTAAGCCGATAAACTTTCCACGTAACGTCTTTGCCCTTCCGCATACAAAGTATCGAAAGCCAAACTGGATTTTCCTGAGCCAGAAAGCCCGGTAATAACGACCAGTTTATTTCTGGGAATGACAACATCTATATTTTTGAGGTTGTGGAGTTTAGCTCCTTTGATAATGATGTTTTCTCTGGGATCGAGTTGTTCTAGATTTATCTTTTTCATATCGCTTTTGAATATCACAAATATAAAGATATGTCACTCTAAAAGTGAATTTTATAAGATTTCTAACAATGTTAAAATTATTAACGGCATGTTGTAGTTTAAACTATATTTATATATTAGCAAAAAATTAAAAATTAAGCCTATAGCATACTTTTACTTAAATTATTATTAAATAGAACAGCGTAAACCTTATTTGGTTTGCATAGTATTAATAAAAAGTAAATGGTATGAATAGGAAAAAAATTTCTTCAGAGGCAACATTGGTTAAGCGTTACATGGCAGGTGAGGAGCGAGCCTTAGCAATTTTGATAAACCGCCACGAACAAAAAATTTACAGTTTTATTTTCTCTAAGGTTTACGATAAAGATTTAGCAGAAGATATTTTTCAAGATACTTTTATAAAGGTTATCAATACGTTGAAACGTGGGAAATACAATGAAGAAGGTAAATTTTTGCCTTGGGTCATGCGTATTGCTCATAATTTGGTGATTGATCATTTCCGAAAAAGCAATCGGATGCCAAAATTTGAAAACAAAGGAGATTTTGAAATTTTGGATTTTCTCACCGACGGCACTTTGAATGCTGAAAAGCAAATTATCAAGTCGCAAATAGAAATGGATTTGCATGATTTAATCAAAGAATTGCCAGAAGACCAACATGATGTTTTGCAAATGCGAATTTTTAAAGAAATGAGTTTTAAGGAAATTGCTCATAAAACTGATGTAAGCATCAACACAGCTTTGGGAAGAATGCGTTATGCTTTGATTAATCTTCGTAAAATTATAGAAAAACACCAAGTTGTCTTGACAAATTAATTCTTTACAATAAATGCAAATTTTTGCCGTTATAATTTAAATTTTAACAACTATCAATATGGCAAAAATTTACTTGAATGAATTACCAAAACAATCAGGACAGCGAATGAAACCTAAACGTAAAACTGTAGATTTCATTTTGAACTATTCCAAAGCACTGAAAATTGTCAATCATCAAAAATTGACTTTCAACTTAATTCAAAACTGAAATTTTCAAGCCTTAAAACATGAAAAAGCCTCTATTTTGAGGCTTTTTTCTTGTAATATTCGTCAATTACGGATTTCCTGCCAATCGTTTTGGTGATGATGTCTTTGTCCAAATTCCAAGCTCTTGCTGGAGAATATTCTCTGCCGTACCAAATAATTTGTAAGTGCAACTCATTCCAAAGTTGTTTCGGAAACAGACGTTTGGCATCTTTTTCTGTGATTTTTACATTTTTTCCAGTACTCAAACCCCAACGATACATCAGCCTGTGGATGTGCGTGTCAACTGGGAAAGTTGGCACGTCAAAAGCTTGTGCCAAAACCACACTGGCGGTTTTATGCCCAACTGCGGGTAATTCTTCCAAAGCTTCAAAAGTTTGTGGTACTTTTCCATTGTATTTTTCAATCAGAATTTCAGATAAACCGTGAATTCCTTTAGATTTCATAGGAGATAAACCGACTGGTTTGATGATTTCTCTGATTTCATCTACAGAAAGTTTTACCATATCCCAAGGATTATCAGCTTTTTCAAAAAGAATTGGCGTAATTTGGTTAACTTTTACATCTGTACTTTGTGCAGACAGCAAAACCGCAATGAGTAAAGTGTAAGGATCTTGATGATCTAGTGGAATCGGAATTTCAGGATAAATATCCTTTAACGTATTTATAACGAAATCTACTTTTTCAGATTTTTTCATTTACATTACTTTTAAACAAAAATACTAATTATGACAACACTAAAAGCAGGTGATCAAGCACCAAAATTTGAAGCTAAAGATCAAGATGGAAATGTACACAAATTGGAAGATTACAATGGGAAAAAATTAGTGGTCTTCTTTTATCCTAAAGCCAGCACACCAGGTTGCACAGCAGAAGCTTGCAATTTGCGAGATAACTGGGAAGCTTTTCAATCCCAAGGTTACGAGATTTTGGGCGTGAGTGCTGATTCTCCAAAACGCCAACAAAATTTTAAAAATAAATATGAATTGCCTTTTCCGCTTCTCGCTGACGAAGATAAATCTGTGATTGAAGCGTTTGGCGTTTGGGGACCGAAAAAATTTATGGGCAAAGAATACGACGGTATTCATAGAACTACTTTCATC
>JBHEPM010000020.1:21236-21580 GCA_046260295.1 Psychroflexus sp. | reverse complement strand
AGAACAATAAGCCAAGAAAAACTCGAAGATATTTCAGTAAATTGGTAGATATATGAAAATAACTTGGACTGAATTTGCAAAGGATAATTTAAAAGACATATTTGACTATTATTCTGAAAAATGCAAGTAAAAAAGTAGCCCATAAAATCCGAATAAAAATCCAGAAATAGGACAAAACGAGCTTTCTCTTCAAAAATTAAAAGAAAACCACAGATATGTTTTAAGCGGAAATTACAAAGTTATTTATAAAATTGGTAAATCAGAAATAATAATAACTGACGTCTTTGACGTTCGACAAAATTCTGATAAAATAAATGACATAACCAGAAAAGGTAAGTGAAAAT
>JBHEPM010000020.1:17997-21226 GCA_046260295.1 Psychroflexus sp. | reverse complement strand
CTGATTTATATATACTTACCCTTAGCTTCTAAAAAAAACCTCAATTTTTAGTTTCTGAAATCTGATTTTTATCATATTTTCAAAAAAACCTTGACCATACATTTGCAGTCAGACTTTTGGGTTATGAATGTATTGTTACTCTCAGATTTTTCTGAAACATCTAGACTTATGCAAGATTACGCAACTATTTTACTGCGTGATCAAGATGTGAATTTCAAGGTTTTGCACGTCAAAAAACCTTGTGGTGTTAGCTCTTGTTCTGGTAAGTGTGATTTGATTTTCACAAAGAAATTGAGCAAGGAAGTTGAGCGTTTGCGTAGCATGAAAAATCCTAATTTCAATTTTACACAAGAATTTGTGGAAGGTGCTTACATAGAAAGCATTCGTCAAATTATCACCCGTGAAAAAATAGATTTAATCATTCTTGGCAATAGCCAATCAACAAATCGAGATAATGAGTTTTACCTAGATCAGAAAACTTTGGACATCATCACAAAAGTAAAATGTCCAGTCCTTTTGGTGCCCGGCAATAGCGAACTGAAATCGCCTTCCAATTTCGTGTTACCTACAGATTTTTCGCTCAATTTTGAATACCGAATATTCGATATTTTAAAAAATCTGAAGGCTGTTCAAAATCAATCTTTGCTTTTGTTAGAAATGAAAAGCGACTGTCAATTGAAAGATTATCACCAACGCTCTAAAAAACAAATAGACGGCATTATCAATGACATTGGTTTTGGAAAAATAGTCGCTTGCAACCAAAATGACAGAGATTTAAAAATAGGATCGGAATTTGACTTCATGCTTATTCTTGCAAAAAATTTGAGCATCTTCAACACGATTTTCAAAAAGAAGGCTTCCCAATATTACCACAGCCAACTGCCTGTTTTGTTTTTGCACGGCTAAATTAAATTTTAACTGAAGTTTCTGATACTTTTAAAATTTATGACTAATTTCAAGGTCTAATTTATTAGCCATGAAAAAATACCTAAACATCCTTATCGTCATATTTATTTTGATAGTGATTGGACTTTTCACTGCAAATTATTTTATAAAGAACAAAATTGAAAACCAGCTAAAACAAGAAGAAAATCTTGAATATAAAGATTTTTCTTTTAATATTTTGAATGGAAATATCAATCTTGGAACTGCTAAATTTTCAGATGAAAAACGTGACATTCAGTCTAAAGAATTAGATATCAATCTTGATCTTATAGCCTACTTGATTGACAAAACACTGAAGTTCAATAAAATTTCAACTGAAAGCCTAGATGTTGTATGGAAAAAAACACAAACTTCATCAAAAAGTGATAAGCCTGAAGACGTGATTATCATTCAAAAAATTGATATTAAAAAAGCTAATTTTCAATATCAAGATGAGGGTAAAACGCTGTTTAGTTTGAAAAATATCAATCTATTTGGAGAAGATATAACTTGGCCGATGAAAGATGAGATGGCTTGGGTGAATTCCGTTGAAATGACTTCTGGTGCGCTTAGTTATGATATGAACAATCTACATGATCTGAAATTTGAATCCCTAAACATAAATGAAGGAAATATTGAAATTTCTAAATTTCAGATTGAACCGAAATACACCAAATCAAATTACATCGAAGAAATTTCCACCGAAAAAGATTGGATGGATTTAACCACAGAAACAATTGAAATCAACAATTTTAGTGTGGAGAAAACGGATAGTAATAATAATTTCAGCATCAAAAATATTCTGTTTAGCAATTCGGATTTTGTGATTTATCGCGACAAAACCATCGCTGATGACAAAAGTATCAAACCGCTGTATAGCGAGTCTTTACGAAGTCTTGATTTTGATTTAAACATAGATTCTATTCAAGTTATAAACTTGGACATTACTTATCAAGAATTGTTGGACAAAGGCGCAAATCCAGCAGAAATAAAATTCAACAAAATAGATGCTAATATTGCAAATATTCACAATTTTGAGAAAGATGAACCTGAAATGATCACCACCAAAGCAAGTGCTGAATTTTCAAAATCCTCAGCGATATACTTCAATTATAGTTTTGATCCGATGGACGAGAGCGATAAATTTTCAGTAGATACTAAAGTTGTTAACGTGTCAGATTCATCTGTAAATTCTTTTTTTGCGCCAGCCTTGTCAATGAAACTTGATGGTAAAATTGATGATTTGAGTTCTAAAATGAATAGTCAAAACACATCAGCTTCTGGAACATTTCAGATGGCTTATGAGAAATTGAAAATAAAAGTTTTAAGTAAAGATGGTTCCGAACGAAGTTTTGCAAGTTTGCTCAGCAATGTGTTTGTTCAAAATAAGGATGTAGATGTTGAGCATAAGATTGAAAATATAGAACGCGATCAAAACAAATCTTTTTGGAATTACGTTTGGAAATTCATTCAATCCGGGATCAAGAAAACATTGTTGTAAATTATATTTTGAAGGTAACCACAGGTCTTTTAGCATGATTTACTAAATCTTCGCTCAGACTTCCATTCATAAAATGTTCAATTCCTTTGCGACCGTGCGTGCCTATGCCAATCAAATCTGCATTTATTTTGGATGCAAAATTTCGAATGCCCTTTTCTACCGACTTGTCGTTGTAAACGTGGAATTCATATAGTGCTGGGTTTACATTTTCGGTGAATTTGTCAGCCAATTCGTCGATTTGTTCAGTGGTTTTAAAACGACTAGGCGTATTTATTTTTACTAATTTCACTTTGATGTCTAGTTTGGCAGCAAAATCTACTGCGCCTAGAAAAGCTTTGCGGTTTGTCGGTCTTAAGTTTGAAGCAAAAATAAAACGCTTAACGTCAAAAATCGGAATTTCGTGTTTCACCACTAAAACAGGGATTTTGGAGTGTCTAACCACTTTTTCAGTGTTAGATCCAACAAAAATTTCTTTGAATCCAGAAGCGCCTTTAGACCCCATAACAATAACATCGCAATCATATTTTTTGCCAATATCCATGATGCCTTCAAATGCTTCGTCAAATTCTACAGTCTCATGAACTGTAACATCTTTGATATGGTGGCTAAGGCGATCCATGGTTTCGATAAAGCGTTTATGCGCTAATTTCATAAAAAATAAAGATTCTGGCAAATCACCGCCAACACCTTCATTAGCAGGATCAATGAGTTCCAGGGGCAAATCTAGCATGTGCAAAAGATAGATTTCACCATCAAACTTTCTTGCCATTTGTGCGGCAACTTTTAGCGCGTTATCGGCTTGTT
>JBHEPM010000020.1:0-17987 GCA_046260295.1 Psychroflexus sp. | reverse complement strand
TTGGTACAAGTATTCTTTTCATGAAAATTGTGTTTATTTGAAATACTAAAATACATTAAAATATAAAAAAAAGCCCCTTTTATAAATGATAAATTATTATTACATTTGCAAAGTTTTGAATATGAGGGGACAAATTAGTCCCCTCTTTTTTATACTAAATGAATGGCTTTAGAAGAAGAGCAAATTTTAAACTTGGTAAACCAAGGCTTAGCAGAGGATGAAGCACTGTTTTTATTAGATCTACAAATTTCAGGAGACAACAATATCAAGGTAATTATAGATGGTGACAGAGATTTGTCGATTTCAGATTGTGTGAACGTCAGTAGGGCAATCGAACATAATTTGGATCGTGAAATTGAAGATTTTTCTTTGGAAGTAGCTTCCTGTGGTGCTACAGAATCCTTGCGTTATCCAAGGCAGTTCATCAAAAATATTGGCAGAAATCTTTTGGTGAAAACCGCTGATGATAAAATTGAAGCCACATTGGTCACTGCTGATGAAGAAAAAATATTTTTGAAATGGACAGTTCGCGAGCCAAAACCCGTGGGAAAAGGTAAACATAAAGTAGAAAAAGAAGCAACTTTAGCCTATGATGATATTATGGACGCTAAAGTGATAATAAATTTTAACAAGTAAGAGATATGGAAAATATCGATTTGATCAACTCGTTTTCAGAATTTAAAGATGATAAATTAATTGATCGAGTAACCTTAATGGCAATTCTTGAAGATGTATTTAGAAATGCATTGAAGAAAAAATTTGGTCAAGATGATAACTTTGACATTATTATCAACCCAGATAAAGGTGATTTGGAAATCTGGAGAAATCGAATTGTTGTAAATGATGGCGAGGTTGAAGATGAAAATAAAGAGATTTCCTTAAGCGAAGCTCGAAAAATAGAACCTGACTTTGAAGTTGGAGAAGATGTTTCTGAAGAGGTTAAACTCTATCAATTGGGTCGAAGAGCGATTTTGGCATTGAGACAAAATTTAATTTCCAAAATTCACGAACACGATAGCACTAATACATTCAAATATTTCCAAGAACTTATTGGTGAAATTTATACTGCTGAAGTTCATCATGTTAGACATAATGTGGTAATTTTGTTAGACGATGATGGCAATGAACTCATCATTCCAAAAGAACATCAAATTCCATCTGATTTTTACAGAAAAGGAGACAGCGTCAGAGGAGTGATTGAAAAAGTAGAATTGAAAGGCAACAAGCCAATGATAATACTTTCCAGAACTTCACCAGTATTTTTAGAAAAACTTTTTGAACAAGAAATTCCTGAAGTTTTCGATGGCTTAATCAATGTGAAAAATGCAGTTCGTGTTCCAGGAGAAAAAGCAAAAGTTGCCGTAGATACTTATGATGACAGAATTGACCCCGTTGGTGCTTGTGTAGGGATGAAAGGTTCCAGAATTCATGGAATTGTTAGAGAGTTAGGCAATGAAAACATCGATGTCATCAACTACACCAACAATCCACAGCTTTACATTCAGCGTGCATTGAGCCCAGCTAAGATTGTGAATATCAAGTTGGACGAAGAAAAGAAATACGCTGAAGTTACATTGAAACCGGAAGAAGTTTCTAAAGCCATTGGACGAGGTGGTCACAACATCCGTTTGGCTGGACAACTTACAGGATATAATATAGAAGTATTCCGTGATGGCATCGAAGAAGAGGATGTGGAATTGACCGAATTTACAGATGAAATTGAAGATTGGGTCATCAAGGAATTTAGCAGAATAGGCTTGGATACAGCCAAAAGTATCTTAGAATTAGACGTGAGCGACTTGGTTAGGAGAACAGACCTGGAAGAAGAAACTGTCCAGAACGTCATTAAAATTTTAAAAGAAGAGTTTGAAGAATAGTTTTTTTAAACTCATCTTTGTACAAAATAAAAAGAGGTAACATTAGAGGCAATTTATGGCTGAATCAAAACAAACAAGATTAAATAAAGTACTAAGAGAATTTAATATTTCACTAGATCGTGCTGTGGAATACTTGAATTCTCAAGGTTACGAGATTGAAGCAAGACCAACTACAAAAATTTCATCTGAAATTTACGGAGTTTTATCAGACAAATTTGAGACTGATAAAAGCAAGAAGGTGGCTTCAAAAGAAGTAAGCGAAGAGCGAAAGAAGGAAAAGGAAGAATTGCGACTTGCCCGAGAGCGTGAGCTTCAGAAGAAGAAAGAAGAAGAAGCTAGGAAAGAACGTGAAGTACGTGAAGTTCAGGCTCAGAAGGAAGAAGCTAAAGCAGAAGCTGAGGCTCAAAAAGCAGAACAGGCTAAGAAAGCTGAAGAGGAAACAAAAAAGTCAGCCTCTGCAAAAGAAGAGGAAACTATCAGGTCCAAGTCCAAGATTTCCGGCCTTAAACAAGTTGGAAAAATAGATTTGTCCAATACCGGAAGAGACAAACAAAGACAGAAAAAGAAGTCTGAACCTGAAAAGTCTAATCAGAAGAAATCCAATTCTAAAACAGACAAAAAGGCACCTCACAAACCGCAACCTAAGCCTCAGGAAAAGCCAATAGAAAAGCCTCAAAAAGAAGAATCTAAAGAAGAAGAGAAAACACCTGAAGAAGTCAAGCACGAAACACAATATACTAAACTTTCAGGACCGAATTTCACTGGTGAAAAGATTGATTTGAATCAATTCAAAAAAGCACCAAAAAAGAAAGAAAAAGAAAAGGAAAAAGAGAGTTCTGCTAACAAAAAACGCAAGCGAAAAAGAATTTCCAAAACGAATACTGGAACTGGTAACAAGTCAAATTACAAAGGTAAAAAAGGCGCGAAACCAACAGGAAAACGAGGAAAAACCAACACACCAAAAGAAGAACCATCTCCAGAAGAAGTCCAAAAGCAAGTTAGAGAAACTCTGGAGAAACTCCAAGGACGTTCATCTGGTAAGAAAGGTGCGAAATATAGAAAAGACAAAAGAGATCAGCATAAGCAAAAGTCACAGGATTCGCTTGAACAACAAGAAAAAGAAAGTAAAATCCTGAAAGTGACAGAATTTGTATCTGTGAACGAAATTTCAACGATGATGGATGTTCCGGTAACAAAAATCATCTCTGCCTGTATGTCACTTGGTATGATGGTAACGATGAACCAAAGACTAGATGCAGAAACACTTAGTGTTGTTGCTGAAGAATTTGGTTACGAAGTAGAATTCGTGAAAGCTGAATCTGAAGAAGATATAGAAATTGTAGAAGAAAATCCAGAAGATTTAAAATCAAGAGCACCAATTGTTACTGTCATGGGACATGTAGATCATGGTAAAACTTCACTTTTGGATTATATAAGAAAAGAAAACGTGATTGCTGGAGAATCCGGAGGAATCACTCAGCACATTGGTGCTTACAGCGTTCAAATTGAAACTGGAGAAACCATTTCATTTTTAGATACTCCAGGTCACGAAGCCTTTACGGCGATGCGTGCAAGAGGAGCACAAGTTACTGATATTGCTATTATTGTAATTGCTGCAGATGACGATGTCATGCCACAAACTAAAGAAGCTATTTCACATGCGCAAGCAGCTGGGGTGCCTATTGTTTTCGCAATAAATAAAGTAGATTTACAGACTGCAAATATTGAAAGAGTGAAACAATCTTTGGCCAATATGAACTTATTGGTAGAAGATTGGGGAGGTAAAGTACAATCTCAAGAAATTTCAGCAAAAGTTGGTACAGGTGTTCCTGATCTTTTAGAAAAAGTACTTCTAGAAGCAGAACTTTTAGACCTGAAAGCCAATCCAAAACGCCAAGCCAAAGGAACGGTCGTCGAAGCATTTTTAGATAAAGGTCGTGGATATGTGTCTACAATTTTAGTACAAACAGGAACACTTAAAATTGGAGACTACGTTTTAGCTGGCACAACGAGCGGTAAAATAAAAGCCATGCAAGATGAGCGTGGAAATAAAGTCAAAGAAGCTGGGCCATCAACACCGGTTTCTATCCTTGGTCTGGATGGCGCACCTCAAGCAGGGGATACTTTCCAAGTTATGGCAGATGAACGTGAAGCTAAAGATATCGCATCCAAACGAACTCAATTACAAAGAGAACAAAGTGTAAGAACGCAGAAACACATCACACTAGATGAAATCGGACGTAGAATTGCACTCGGAGACTTCAAGGAGTTGAATGTTATTTTGAAAGCCGATGTGGATGGTTCTGTGGAAGCGTTGACAGACAGTTTACAAAAACTTTCTACAGAAGAAATTCAGGTGAATATCATTCACCGTGGTGTGGGTGCCATTACTGAAAGCGACGTCTTGTTGGCCTCGGCTTCAGATGCAGTTATCATCGGATTCAACGTTAGACCTGCTGGTAATGCGAGAACACTGGCTGATAATGAGGAAATCGATATCAGAATGTATTCCATCATCTACGATGCCATCAACGACATCAAAGACGCGATGGAAGGCATGTTGTCGCCAGAACTTAAAGAAGAAATTACAGGTACGGCAGAAATTAGAGAAACTTTCAAAATCTCTAAAATCGGAACTATTGCTGGTTGTATGGTAACTTCAGGTAAGATTTATCGCAATTCTAATATCCGATTAATTAGAGACGGTATTGTAATTCACACTGGAACTTTATCTTCATTGAAACGTTTTAAAGACGATGTGAAAGAAGTTTCTAAAGGCTATGATTGTGGTATGCAAGTGAAGAATTACAACGACCTCATTGAGAACGACATCATAGAAGCCTTCCAAGAAGTAGAAGTGAAAAAGAAACTGAAATAAGTTAGTTTAAATATATTTACCTATTGAATCCCTTGTTTTTTGAACAAGGGATTTTTTTTGAATTCAAGAATACCATCTAATACAATTTAACAATATAATGTAGCATTAAAACGCGTTCATTTTTCCCCCGAGACTTCGGAGCTATTTCCTTGTTCAATTTCCGTAGCCCAACTATGCAAATCAATCACAGCGTCCTATAAGAAAAAATAATTTTTGTTTTCTTAACGGCATTTCATATTAAAGTTAGTATAAAACGATAAATTTAAATGGTATTTTTCCGAAGAAACTTTAGGCTCAATCTCAGTCATTTTTAAATTCACTTCAAATTTTTAACAACTAAAATAATAGTTAAACTAATTAAATAGTTATATTTGAAAGTGAAACTTAAGAATATGAGACAATTAACAAAAGCAGAAGAAGAAATAATGCAGATTTTATGGCAACTCGACAAAGTGAAAGTTGCAGAAATTCTGGAGAAAATGTCAGCACCAAAACCAGCCTACAATACAGTTTCAACGATTGTTAGGATTTTGGAAAACAAGGGTTTTGTGGATCATGAAAAGGCTGGGCGAGGTTTCAAATATTTTGCGATTATTGACAAGGAAAGCTATCAAAAAGCAACAATGAATAAATTGGTCAACAATTATTTTGAGGGTTCTTTCAAAAGTATGGTGTCTTTTTTTGTGAAAGAAAATGATATGAATACTAGAGAGTTAGAAGAAATCCTGAAAAATATGGATCAAAATAAATGATTATGTGCTTGTATTTCATAGAAGTGATAGTATTTGAAGCTTGTTTTCTAGTTTTATTTCAAATTTTTAAGACAGAAACTTTTCATCGGTACAATAGAATTTATCTGTTGTCGTCAATATTACTTTCTGTACTTATTCCTTTTTTGGATTTAGGTTTCATAAGCGAATTATTTTATAATGAAACTAGTAGTGCTGATTTCACAATTCAAATAGAACAATATTTTGAAGTTTCTGATTACGCTAAAATTTCGACTGCGAATGCTGAGAACATTCAAAATCATTCATATTGGCAAGACACATTATTATTGATTTATGGCTTAGGTGTGTCGTTTTTCAGTATAAAATCTGTGTTCGGGTTTTTCAAATTATTCAAAATAATGAATAACGCCAAATTTCAAAAGTATTTGGGAGACGTCAAGTTTTATAGACTTCAAAACTCGGATTTGGCCTTTACATTTTGGCGTTCAATTTTTATTGGTGACCGAATAGATGAAAATGCACTATCCAAAATTATAGCTCATGAGAAACACCACGCCAAATCATGGCATAGTTTGGATTTGATTCTTGTTGAAATTACCAA
Organism: Psychroflexus sp.; assembly: GCA_046260295.1. Lineage (GTDB taxonomy): Bacteria > Bacteroidota > Bacteroidia > Flavobacteriales > Flavobacteriaceae > Psychroflexus. The sequence goes on along the minus strand of JBHEPM010000020.1, from coordinate 11,900 downwards.
AATTGCGTTTTGGTTTTCACCCTTTCATTATTGGTTGAAACGTGAATTGGTGCTGATTCATGAGTATCAAGCCGATCGCAAGGCTTCAGAATGCGATGGAAAATTCAGTTACACACAAAACTTACTCAACGTAGCGTTTCGTACAAAACAATTTCATTTTTCACATTCATTTTTTGATAAATCACAATTAAAACAAAGACTTATGATGCTACAAAAAAATCACTCCAAATCACAGAATTTGCTCAAATATATATTGGTATTTCCTTTGCTGATTCTGATGCTAACTTACACGGCGTGTAAAGATGAAACCGAAGACAGTTTGAATGAGATTACAAACCAAAATGAAAACGAACAGCTTGTTGAAAAATATAAACAAGAACTCGATGAAGCCATTTTGGAATATGGCAGTTTGTATGCTAAAGATTTGCCAGAAAAATTTCGAATACAAAACGATATAAACTCCAAAGAAGCTTTTTATAGAAATATTGCTTACATGTTAAAATTGATGGAGCAAATGAATACTGCTGGCAAAACTTCAGATGAAAAATTTGCAGAAATGAAAGCTGAATTGATGAGTAAAACCTATGAAGAATATCTGGATAATCAAGATTTCTCAAAGGAAAAAACAAAGACTAAAACTAGCGGCGTTCCTTACAGTGAGGTTGATCTGCCACCGCGTTTTGAATCTTGTCGAGGTTTGAGTGATTCTGAAGCTATTAAAAAATGCAATTCAGAAAAAATCACCCAAATTGTAAATGCAAATTTCAAGACTTCAGATATTGGTCAGTTTAATCTAAAACCAAAAGTAGTTCGAGTGTACGTTCGATTTTTGATAGATAAAAACGGAAACATCCAAAATATTGAAGCCAGAGCACCCCATCCAGAATTAAAAAAACGCGCCGAAGAAGTGATATCAAAATTGCCAAAAATGATTCCAGGCGAACACGAAGGAGAGACGGTGAATACTTATTACTCCTTACCGATTTCCATGAAAAACCCAAAATAATGCTGCATAGTTTTTAGCTTTAAAATTCACTTTATGAAGTACCAATTGATTATCATATTACTGATTGTGCATCCTGTTTTGAATGCGCAATCGTTTACAAATAAAAGTCTTGACAGTTTATACGCTGTAGGCGAATACAAAATGATTATAGATCACTTTGAAACCAATCCGCCGAATAATTTCAAATCTCAAATTTTATTAGCCAAAACTTATCAATCTAAAAAATTTTATGAATCTGCCATTTCTAGTTATAACAAAGCTTTGAGTGATAAAAATGACTCGCCAAAATACCAGTTTATTTTCGCCAAGTTATTAAAAAAGAAAAGACATTTTAAAGAAGCAGATAGTCTGCTAGTTCTTTTGCATAAAAAATACCCAAACAATTCTGAATTTGCCTATCAGTTGGGTTTAACCAAAGCTGAACTTAATGATATTTCACCAGATGTTTACTTCGTCAAAGCACTTGAAAATGACGCATCCCATCAATCTGCCGCTTATGCTTTAGGTAAATATTATTTAAAAATTAAAAGTTATGCAAAAGCAGAGGAAGTTTGTATTTCAGCATTGAACTACAATCCAAAAAACACCAAAATCTTAGGATTGCTTGGTCAGATTTATTTCAGACAGCGCAAACTAAAACAGAGTATTGAAACTTTCAGAACACTAGAAAAGCATATAAAATTACCAAAATTTATTATCGAAAAGCTTGCCATTGCTTACGCCAACACCAATCAGTTTGAACAATCAATCACCTATTACAAGAAATTATTGGAAATTGTCCCTAAGGATTTTAAATACCATTATCAAATCGCCAGAGTTTATTTAGCAAAAGGGGAATTAAATTTAGCTCAAACTCATGCGCTTCTATCAATTACGAATAAAGATACAAGTTTGGAAACGGAGCGTTTCAACTTAGCCATGATTTTAGTATCTAAAAAAGAATTTAAATTTGCCATCACAATTTTCGAAAAAATATTGGAAGAAAACCCAGCAAATGAACGTGCACAGTATGAACTTGCCATGGCAGCGGATCAATATTTTAAAAATTCGAAAGACAAACTGCCTTATTTTGAAGCTTATGAAGAAAAGTTTCAAAATTTAGAAAATTCAAAATACAAGCCCATTATTTACAGAAGGCTTACCGATTTACGACGAGACTTACACTTTGCAAAATCAGACTGAAATTAACTTTCGGGTAAAATAAATGCGTTTAATAGCGTTATTTGATGTTTAAATTGGCACTAAACATCCAAAGTTAAAATTCCATTGATTGTTGAATCTAGATATAACATTGTTCTGTTTTATTTTCAAAAACCTATATAATTATTGAATTGCAGGATTTAAAAATAATATGGTGAAAATTAATAAAAAAAAACTAAAAATAATATTTGGAGAAATAAATGAATATTCTATATTTGCACTCCGAAATTAACGCTGGCCTATGGTGTAACTGGCAACACATCTGGTTTTGGTCCAGAAGAGTCTAGGTTCGAGCCCTAGTAGGCCAACAAAAAAGCTGAAATCTTAAGATTTCAGCTTTTTTTTGTGCAATAGATCCGTTTTGCATTTTGATTTAGAATATGAAAATTGCTCATACATCTAATAAATAGTAAATTTTTTTATCCTTGGATTTAACAAATAAATGCAACTTTTAGATTTGAAACATTCAGTTTAATATTTCATTTTTAAAAGGTGTAAAAACCACAATCAAAGCCAAAAAAATAATAATCCCTTTTCGTAACTCAACGAAAATCAAAAATAGTCATAGAAACAAATACTCAAAAACACATGGATAAATTTCTCAAAGCAGCGATAAACGAAGCAAAAATTGGACTTCAAAATGATGGAATACCCATCGGGTCGGTGTTGGTACATAATAACAGAGTCATCGGCAAAGGACACAACCAAAGAGTCCAAGAAAAAAGCGTGGTACTACACGGAGAAATGGACGCTTTAGAGAATGCCGGCAGACAACCCGCAACAATATATCAGGAATCCGTCTTGTACACCACACTATCACCTTGCCCGATGTGTTCCGGCGCAATTTTGCTTTATGGAATTCCAAAAGTCATTATCGGTGAAAATCAAACTTTCAAAGGTTCTGAAAAATTGCTGAAAGACAATGGCGTAGAAGTTATTGTGGTCAACGATTCAGAATGCATTGAAATGATGCAAAAATTCATTGAAAGTAAACCTGAACTTTGGAATGAAGATATTGGACAGCCTTAAACTGGTATAATCCAAACAAAAAAACGCCCAAATAACCCTGGCGTTTTTTTCTTTTTGCACTATTTATTCGTGACCGCGGCAGGATTGAATATCCTATGGCGTTCTCCTTTGCAAATAGAAAACTACGGACTAACGTCCTTATTCTTTATATTTTTCTAAAATCTCAAAGCTATCGCTTCAGCTTTTTTCAAAAACAAAGAACCATGCCTAAAAAGGCATGGTTTTCTGCTTGTAGTGACCGCGGCAGGATTCGCTTAGCGCATCCCAAAGCGTTCCGCTTTGAAAACCAAAACGCCTTGCTTAAAATTTCAAGTAAACTTGATTTTAAACAAGGCATTTTGGTTTATTCGTGACCGCGGCAGGATTCAAACCTGCAACCCTCAGAGCCGAAATCTGATATTCTATTCAGTTGAACTACGCGGCCGTTATTTAATCTATTATTTCCGTTCTCAAACTTTTACCAAGCTTCAGAACGAAATCTGCATAAAATGCAAGATTACTAAATATTATAGGTTAAGCCAAATTAGCTTTCACAATTTTAGAAATCGTTTTGCCATCTGCCTGACCAGCTAATTTTTGAGAAGCCAAGCCCATTACTTTTCCCATGTCTTTCATAGAAGTGGCACCAGTTTCAGCAATAATTTCCTTGACTGTTGTATCGATTTCTGCTTCGCTGAGTTGCGCTGGTAAAAACTGCTCAATCACTTTAGCTTCTTCCAGTTCAGCCTCTGCCAAATCATCTCTGTTTTGTTCTTTATAAACTTCAGCACTATCTTTTCTTTGTTTTACAAGTTTCTGAATAAGTTTCAACTCTTCAGCTTCAGTCATATCTTCAGTAGCACCTGAAGTTTTAGCTTTTAAGATTTCACTCTTTACAGACCGCAAAGAAGCTAAAGCCACAGAATCTTTGGCTTTCATAGCTTCTTTCATTTTTTGCATAACCTCTTGTTCTAATGCCATTATTTTAATTTTAGGCAAAGATAACTAAAAATCTATTCTGAAATTCACCAGATTCCACTTTCATTGTAACCAAAGTTACTGCCGACACCTTATCTTGCGATTACTTTTGTCATAAATCTAAAATTCGATGGAAATTCTTGACATTCTCGGTTACTTTGGTGCACTCGTCATAGGCTTGGTTCTTGGTTTAATTGGCGGTGGCGGCTCCATTCTTACCGTTCCCGTCCTGGTATATTTACTTATGGAAGATCCCATAACTGCTACCGCCTATTCACTATTTGTAGTAGGTACAGCAAGTTTAGTCGGTGCTGTAAGAAATATGCAAAAAGGACTAGTTGATATCAAGACCGCCATAGTATTCTCAATTCCAGCATTTATAGCCGTTTATGCCACAAGGAAATATGCAGTTCCAGCTATTCCAGATTCACTTTTCACTGTTGCTAACTTTGAAGTGACTAAAGATATAGGAATTATGCTCTTCTTTGCACTCATCATGCTTTTAGCATCTTATTCAATGATCAAGGATAATAAAAAGCCCCATGAAGATGAGAATGCTAAAGTGTCTTACAATTATCCATTAATAATTGTAGAAGGAATTGTAGTCGGTTTTTTGACAGGAATCGTTGGAGCAGGGGGAGGATTTTTGATTATCCCAGCTCTGGTTTTATTGGCCAAACTCCCCATGAAAAAAGCAGTAGCCACATCTTTGTTGATCATTGCCGTAAAATCATTAATTGGCTTCCTCGGTGATGTACAAAATATCGAAATTGAATGGTCTTTTTTAGGTATATTCACAGGGCTTTCAGTCTTAGGAATTTTTATTGGCATTTGGCTCAATAAATTTATCAACGGTGCAAAACTCAAAAAAGGCTTCGGCTGGTTTGTACTGATCATGGGCATTTATATTGTTTACAAAGAATTCACCCAGTAATTTTTTTTTGGAGCTATTCCCGCTATCCATTCCAAGTCCGCCATCGCCAGCTGGCAAAACCAAAAGTCCCAAAAGAGCTTCCGCTGGTCGCTTTTTGTGCCTTGGTTTTGCAGCGCAGTCGCTGTTGCGGGCTTTCCATTGCTATCGGGGCTAGCTTGATTCCAAATTTTTAATTGTTCATTTCAATTTTTACTCACTATTCACCACAACCGGCTATTGACTATTTTAAGGATTCTTCATTTTATTTGGCAATAAATCATCAGATGTAACTATTGTTGCTTAAAAAACTATAAGTGCACCTTATATTTGTACCATTATAAAAAAATAAATTAACTATGGAAGATTTAAAAGAAATAAACAAAGCAGAACAACCAATTCAGATGCCAAGAATCGGTGATCAGGCACCAGATTTTGAAGCGGTAACGACTACAGGTAAAATGAAAATGTCGGAGTTCGCTCCAGACAAGTGGACGGTGATGTTTTCTCACCCTGCAGATTTTACCCCTGTGTGTACTACCGAAATGAGTGGATTTGCAGTCAGAAAAAAAGAATTTGAAGCCCTCAATACCGAGCTTTTAGGATTGAGCATCGACTCCATTCACTCTCACATTGGTTGGGTAGATAGCGTCAAGCAAAACACAGGAGTCTATATGGACTTTCCAATTATCGCAGATATCGATATGAAAGTATCCAAGCTATACGGGATGTTGCAGCCTAACGAAAGCGAGACAGCTGCGGTAAGAGCCGTATTCTTTATCGATCCAAGCAAAAAAATAAGATTGATCATGTACTATCCGCTAAATGTTGGTAGAAACATGGACGAAATCTTAAGATGTTTAGAAGCGCTTCAGTTTTCCGATGAGCACGGTGCAGCTTGCCCACTAGACTGGAAAAAAGGTGAAAAAGCAATAGTACCACCACCAAAAACATTGAAGGCTTACGAAGAAAGAGTAGCAGATGATTCTATTGAAAAAACAACTTGGTATCTGGCCAAAAAACAATTTTAATTAGTGTTTTAAGTTTAGTTTTAATAATTAAAGTGGAGATAAACCCTCCACTTTTTTTGTGGAATAAAAAACTTGACGGTTCGGAATGTTTCAGCATCTGCATCTCTACAATACTTTTCAACCAATCTTCGGCTTCGATACAATCCCGCCGAAAATGTCGGGATCACTCAGCCACCAGTTATACAATTTAAACATCAAATAACGCTATTAAACGCATTTATTTTTCCTTCTATTTCCTTGTTCATGATTTCCGTAGCCAGCTATGCAAATCAATCACAGCGTCCTATAAGAAAAAATAATTTTTGTTTTCTTAACGGCATTTCATATTAAAATTGGTATTACGATTCACTACTCACTACATCACCGCATCACTAGTCTAATCGAATAGTCGAAAAAACGAATAGACGAATAGACGAATACTCGGAATTAAAATTCCCCATTCCCTAAAACCTATTACCTAAAATGTTTTCTTGTAACTTTAGTTACCATCTAATTCAAAGACTCTGCTTAACTTGCTTAATTAAATTCTAACATCATGAAATGGATCTTAATAATTTCAGTCATAGCCGTGAGCCTGACATCCTGCAAAAAGTCTTCTGAAGAGAATAAGTCAGATTACGTCAAATTGAAGTCAACGGATTTAAATTCAGAAGAAATTGCTGTAAAGGGTAAACAACTGATGGAGAACAAATGTTACCTCTGTCATAGTCCTAAGGCCAGTAAAGAATCCCGCGTGGGTCCTCCTATGGCAGCGGTAAAAAGAAGATATCTTAGGGACGCGGATACTAAAGAAGATTTTATGAAGGCTATGTGGAATTTTGTGGAGAAACCCACAGAAGATAAAGCTAAGCTAAAAGGAGCTATAAAGCGCTTCGGTCTCATGCCTTATCAGCCTTATCAACAAAAAGACATCGAAGCTATAGCTGCATTTATGTACGATTATGAAATTGCGGAGCCCGAATGGTTTGAGGACCATTGGAAAAAAGAGCATGGTGGGAAGCAAAAGCGTCAACGGGGAAAAGCTTCAAGTGAACTTCCAAAGCCAGAGCAAAGCTATGCGGAGATCGGTATGACTTATGCCAAATCAACCAAGCAAACTTTAGGTAAAAACCTGATGGGAGCTATGCAAAAAGAAGGCGTTTTGCATGCTTTATCCTTTTGTAATGTCCAGGCGATGCCCCTTACCGATTCTATGGCAACCAAGCACAATGCGATTATAAAACGAGTTTCTGATAAGTTTAGAAATCCAAAAAATGAAGCTAATGCGGAAGAGTTGGAATATATTTCGCTTTACAAGCAGATTTTAAAAAATGGTGAAGAGCCCGAACCTACGGTGGTGGAAGATGGTGAAAACGTGAATTTTTACTATCCGATAGTCACCAATGGCATGTGCCTAAAATGTCACGGAACACCAGGCAAGGAAATAGAAAGAGAAACTTATGATAAAATCAAAGAGCTTTATCCACAAGATAAGGCCATTGGTTACGGGGTGAACGAAGTCAGAGGAATGTGGAGCATCAGTTTTGAGAAAAATGAATAAACTTTTTATACTTATTCCCGTTCTTGTTTTGGTCTTAGGTTGTCAAAATCAATCTAAAGAAGAGCTTGATACTAATAATAAATCAGTTCATTGGAGTTATGATGGGGAAACAGGTCCGGAGCGATGGGCAGAGCTGGAAGGCGAAACCCATTGTAATGGAAATTTCCAATCGCCAATCAACCTTGTGAACTATAAAGTTTCAGAGGATCTCGAGCCTGTAGATTTGCATTATTCTGAAAAAACAATACTCCACGATGTTGCCAATAATGGGCATTCCATTCAGTATGATTTTGAAAGAGGTGATTTTTTGATACATGAAAATGATACTTTTCATCTCAAACAATTTCATTTCCACGAGCCGGCGGAACATCTTATTGAGGGTGTTCGTTATCCATTGGAAATTCATCTGGTTCACCAAAATGAGTCAAAAGAATTTGTGGTGCTTTCAGTGATGGCTAAGGAAGGAAAAAACAGCAAACCTTTTGAACTTTTAGAAAGTTACCTTCCTATTCAAAAAGGAGAAACAAAACTGATACAACGCCCTTTTGATATTTCTCAAAATCTTCCACAGAATAAAGGTTACTTTTCTTATAAAGGTTCGCTTACCACACCTCCTTGTTCTGAAGAAGTGACCTGGATTGTATTCAAACAAGCTATAGAAGTTTCTCTTGAGCAAGTAGAATTATTGAAATACCTGATGCCAATTAACAACTACAGGGACGAGCAACCTCACCATGGTAGAGTCATCTATTCGACGGCATTTTGATGAAGATTGTATAAGTTTCAAAAAGATTTATACTAGTGGTCTTCAACATAATATGACTAAAATTAAAATGAAATTATAAAACGATAAAAATTATTGCTTATGAAACTTCTAGGACTTATTGGTGGAACTTCCTACCATTCTACATTGGAATATTATCGGGATATCAACGCCAAGGTAGCCGACCAACTAGGAGGTTCTCAAAATCCAGAATTACTGCTGTATAGCATCAATATTGATGTGATGAGAAAGCAAGACGAAGATGAAATCAATCAAACTTATCTGAGAGTCGCCAAGACTTTGGAAAAAGCAGGCGCTGAGGCTCTTTTGATCTGTGCCAATACACCGCACATGGCGGTGGATTTTGTCCAGCCTAAAATAGGGATTCCGTTCCTCCACATTGGAGATGCTGTGGCTAAAGAAGCCAATAAGAAGAACTTTAAAAAATTGCTTTTACTGGGTAATAAACCCACGATGACCAAAGGCTTTTTAAAGGATTATTTAACCAGCAAACACCATCTCGAAATCGTGATTCCTGGTGAAAATGATATTGAAAAATCTCATCACTTTGTCTCCAAGGAGTTAACTCAGGGGAAATTTACAGAAGAGGCAAAAACTTTCTATAAGGAACTTATCACTATTTTTGAAAATGAAGTGGATGCTGTGATTTTAGGTTGTACAGAGTTGCCCATTTTACTTAAAAATGAGATAACCAACTTACCATTTCTAGCCACTACAGGTTTACATATTCAAACTGCTGTTGATTTCATATTAGAAAAATAATTAAATATTATTTTATATATTTTTCTAAAAACTGTCTAAAATTAAATTTTTAATAATGGTTTGTAACATTTGTTGCAGATACTCTTACTGTTAAGTTATTATATTTAGAAAAATAAAATATTATGAATAAGCAATATAAAGTTTTAGTGGTTGGAGCAGGGACAGCGGGTATAATGACTTCAGCACAACTTTTAAAGAAAAACCCAAACCTATCGGTAGGAATTATCGACCCGGCAGATACACATTATTACCAACCTGCATGGACGCTAGTTGGAGCAGGAACCTACGATTATGATGATACCGCCAAACCCATGAAGGATTTAATTCCTGAAGGTGCAGATTGGATACAAGATTATGCCACTGGATTTGATGCAGATAACAATTTAGTCAAAACTCAAAACAGCGGAGAGATCAGTTATGATTATCTGGTAGTCGCTCCAGGTTTGGTCATGGACCTTTCATTAATTGAAGGTTTAGAATCCTCACTAGGCAAAGGCGTGGTATGTAGTAATTACACAGATTCCAAGCATACCTGGGAAGTTCTTCAAAATTTTAAAGGTGGGAATGCCATTTTCACGCAGCCAACCACTCCGATTAAATGTGGTGGCGCTCCACAAAAAATTGCTTACCTGGCAGCAGATTATTTCCAAAAAAATAAAACTGATGCCCGCGTCGTTTTTGCAACGCCAGGCTCTGTTTTGTTCGGTGTAAAGGAAATTCGGGACACACTTACCAAAGTGGTCGATCGTTATGGCATGCATTTCAAACCTTTCTATGCACCAGTCAAAATTGATGCTGACAAGAAAATTGTCACCTTCAAGTATGTTGGAGACGATGAGAACCAATGTGTGGAAAATGAAAGCAAAAGCATTGGCGAAAAAATATCTGGCGATGCCATTATTGAAATGCCGTTTGATATGTTGCATTTAGCACCACCTCAAACAGCTCCAAAATTTATTAAAGAGTCAAACTTAGTGACCAAAGAGGGCTGGTTGGATGTCAACATCAATTCTCTACAGCATAATGAATATCCAAATATTTTTGGTTTAGGAGATGTGGCCGCTTTGCCAACTGCCAAAACTGGTGCAGCCATCAGAAAACAAGTGCCTGTGGTGGTGGAAAACCTGATGTTTATGATGAACAATAAACCGGCAAGCAACAAAAGCTACCAAGGTTATTCCTCCTGCCCATTGGTAACCGGTTATGGCAAAATGGCCTTAGCAGAATTTGATTACGAAGGCAACTTCACTCCAGATCCAAAACTAAAACAGATGTTAGTTTTCAATTCAGCCAAAGAACATTGGAGATTATGGATGTTAAAAAAATATGGCCTTCCATATCTGTACTGGAATAAAATGATGAAAGGGGAAGCCGTATAAATCATAAATAGTTTTAAGTTCACTAAAGCAGAACCTCAAATGGGTTCTGCTTTTTTTTGGAGCTATTCCCGCTATCCATTTCAAGTCCGCCCTCGCCGGCTGGCAAAACCAAAAGTTCCAAAAGAGCTTCCGCTGGTCGCTTTTTGTGCCTAGGTTTTGCTCAGCTGCCTCGGTTACGGGCTTTCCATTTCTATCGGGGCTACGGATATTTCAAAATTGGAATTTCAAATTTTTAATTTCAAATTTTCACTGAAACTAATAACCAAATATTCAATACTGAATAAATAATATCGAAGTAATTTTTTAAATTTTCACAAATCACAAATCACAAATTTGAAGTTTGTTGTTTCTTAGTTTTTTTACTTACAATATCGCACTTTGTACTTCAAAATTCCGACAACCGACTGTTAAATTCAAATTACTGAAGTCATAGATTACTGATTATATGATTTAAGGATTTGAAAATTGGCTGATTATATGATTTAAAAAATCTAACCATCTTCTCATCAACCAATCATATTATCATATAATTAAAATATCATATCATCAGCCAATCATATCATCAAAAAATCATCCTTCACCTTAATAATAAAGGCTTGTAAAAAGCTTTTTACTTATATTTCTTTTTCATCACGATATAAAAGACAAGAGGAACCAAGATCAGCGTTAAGAATGTGGACACGATGGTTCCACCCATCAATGATAGGGCAAGTCCTTGAAAAATAGGATCAAAAAGTATGGGAACGGCTCCGATAACCACTGTTCCAGCTGTGAGCAATATCGGTGTGGTTCTGACGGCACCAGCTTCTATAATAGATTGCTTAAAGGCAATGCCTTCGTTGAGCCGAATTTCTATAAAATCAACCAATAGAACCGAATTCCGAACCATGATTCCTGCCAGGGCAATCATACCTATAAATGAAGTGGCTGTAAAGTAAGCGTCGAAAAGCCAGTGTGCCAAAACAATACCTATCAATGAAAGCGGTATGGCGATCATCATCACAATAGGGGAGCGGAAGCTTTGAAACCAGCCTACAATCAACATATAGATAATGAAAATCACACCCAAAAATGCTATTCCCAGATCTCGGAATACCTCGAGTGTAATCTGCCATTCTCCATCCCATTTTACGGAGTAGTCATCGGTATCTACGGGAATGTCGGTGTATAATTCTTCTACAGAATAACCTTCTGGCAAATGCATATCTTTAAGATATTTCTCCATCCCTAGAATAGCATATACGGGGCTTTCGAGTTCTCCAGCCATTTCTGCAGTGACATATACCACGCGGCGTTTGTTCT
>JBHEPM010000002.1:27023-39137 GCA_046260295.1 Psychroflexus sp. | reverse complement strand
CATTAAAACAAATAAAAGTTTAGCTGACTTAAAGCAATAGGCTTTAATTTTATCTATACTTTGAAATTTACCAAAACTATAGGACATTCTTGGAAATAAAAACATATTAATATATTTTGGTAAATTTAATACAGCTTTATTAAAACTTTCTGCAGGCGCAAATAATCCAACCAACAAAGGAGAACCAAATAGTACAAGAACTAGCCTAGGAATTGTTCTCAAAGATAGAGCTAAGTATTCCCAAACAAACATTTGTAGACCAATTTTTATTAATAATTTGAAGTCTTCTTTAATAAACTCATATTTTACTTTGTAGGGTCGATATAACCAATAACCCCAATAAAAAAATATTACTATCAAAGCTTGGTAGGCAATATAGCCCCAAATTCCATAAAAATATACAAGAGGTAATAAAATGAGATGACACAATGCCATAAAATATTGAAGATAAGCTAACTTATCAAAAGCTTGATTAGATCTGAATGTAGCACCTATTAAGTTGGTTTGTAAAGAAAATCCGCCAATTGAGAATGCTGCGAAAAGCATTAGGGATTGGCTCATAGTAAAAACTTTTAAAAGATAAAGAATAATACTAATTGAGCCAACCAAAAGAATAATACCAAAGCTCAACATTGTGACATAGGCACCCGCAGTTTTTAATAGAGACATGGCAAATTCTAATTTATTTTTTCCTAATAGATATGGTAACTCTCTATTTAATCCATGAGGCACGCCTAAACCTAAAATTGTTATATACCCTACAAAAACGGTAAAGCTTTGCCACTGTCCAAGTTCCTCTGGGGAAATCCACATTAATACAATAAAACCTGATAAAGTTTGAAATAAGGTTTTAACTAAACCAGACCCTACATAGTTTGCTGCAGTTCCATGTTTTTTAAGTAATTTATTTATCTTGCTTGCCAAGTTATAGACTTCTATTATTTAAAACATCTGCCCAAAAGTTATTTTGATCAACTTGAACACCACAAGACCAGCTCCAATTAATAATGGTTCTTATTGGATCTTTCTCTAGATGGCTGTGTAAATTGTGCAATTCTCCCAAAAAAATAATTTCAGGGGATTTGGAGAATATGTTTTCAAGTAGGGTTGAGCCCGAACGGTTATCGAACATAATGTAGATAATTTCTCTTGCCAATTCAGTAAATAATAATTAATAAAAAAACATTCAACTTAAACCTCAAAAGGATGTGTACTTTGCGACAGTTTACAAAAGGGATGATAATCGCCCCGAAGTGCTTGCAGGTCTGCAGTTCGAATATCATGAATGATTTGTATAGAGGTTCGAGCATCTTTTAAGCCAAAACCTTTACCCGCCAAAATATTGCGGTAACTTTCGGTATGCAAGTCCTTAAAACCATCGCTAAATTCGATTTCCTCTCCATCCATTTTAATGGAACGATAGGTGGTTTGTCCTTTTTCTTTGATGTTTTGCGGTAAAGTTTCTGCATTGATGCTTAAAAACCAACGCACACGGGCTTGTTGAAATTCCAGAATACCAGCTGCCCGATCATGGCTATGCAAATGCACGGTATTGGCTTTGATGTCACCAAAAATCCAACTCAGCATGTCATAAAAATGCACCCCAATATTGGAGGCCACACCGCCAGACTTGGTCACATCGCCTTTCCAAGAGGTATAATACCAATTCCCCCGTGAAGTCAGGTAAGTCAAATCGATATCGTAAATTTTATCGGCTGGGCCTTGGTCTATCTTTTGTTTTAATGCCACAATACTCGGGTGATGCCTTAACTGAAGGATCGTAAAGACATTTTTCCCGGTTTCTTGTTCTATTTTACTCAGATTATCAATATTCCAAGGGTTCAAGACCAAAGGTTTCTCACAAATGGCATGTGCCTCCTGTTGAAGCGCAAAACGAATATTGGAATCGTGCAAATGATTGGGGGTACAAATGGATACATAATCAACTTTGTGATTGTTTTCGTATTTCAATTTGGATACATAACGTTCAAATCGCTCAAACTCTGTAAAGAAATCGGCTTCAGGGAAATAGCTATCCATAATACCTACACTGTCAAACTTATCCAAAGCCGCTACGAGGTGATTTCCGGTTTCCTTAATGGCTTTAAGATGGCGTGGTGCTACAAAACCCGCCGCACCGATGAGTGCGAAATTTTTCATTCTAAATTAAATTTGCGTTAATTAATTTGGGGATAAATTTAGTTAATTTTTAAGAAATACACCACCTTACAACCTGACAACTTGTCCTTCTGTTAATTTGTATTGATCTTGGGTTTCAGGACAAATACCAAGCCCGGACTCATCAAAATGCAAACGGTGTCCATATTCACTCACCCAGCCAATTTGTTTGGCAGGATTCCCGACGACAAGCGCATAATTAGGGACAGCTTTAGTCACCACGGCACCCGCACCAATAAAAGCGTATTTCCCAATATCATGACCACAAACAATAGTGGCATTAGCCCCAATGGAAGCCCCTTGTCCTACATGTGTTTTAGTATATTGATCACGACGATTGACCGCACTCCGCGGATTGATGACATTGGTAAACACCATCGACGGCCCTAGAAAAACATCATCTTCGCAAATCACACCGGTATAAATAGACACATTGTTTTGAACTTTGCAATTTTTACCCAAAACCACGTCTGGAGAAACAACCACATTTTGTCCCAAGTTGCAAGACTCCCCTAAAACAGCGCTTTTCATTATATGCGAAAAATGCCAAATTTTAGTTCCTTTTCCAATTTTACAACCTTCATCTATGACGGCTGTTTCGTGCGCAAAGTATTCCATGTTTATAGTTTTAAATCAATTGGTTTGACGGCTTCGCCGTTGTAAGTCACATTCTGACTATTGCAACTCACCTATTTATGACCTTAGCCTTTTGTAAATTCAAATCCAAATTAAAACCCTATTCGAATTTCTATGATTGAAAGTAAATTTTTAAATCAGTTAAAAATTCAAGTCTAGTTTCAAACTTGCAAATTAAATTTAATTAAAATAAATACACAAGATTTAAACGGTAATTCCATAGAAGTTTAAAAAATATGCAACTTAACTTTTTAAGGTCAAAATGCTCAGATTATGGCGTTTCAGGAATTCAAAACTCAAATCCTAGGTCAAACATCTAACTTCTAAAATCTGAGCTCTAAAATCTAAACCTCAGACATTAAAAAACCGTTAAGCTCAAAAGCTCAACGGTTTTTTATTAATTTATAATGATAGGCTTATTTTAATTCGAAAGTCACACGTCTTACGATTTGTCTTGCAGCTTTAGAAGACTTATCAACTGAATCATCAACACCACCTCCTGTGTAGTCTAGACGACTCTCATCAATACCTGAAGCAATGACGATGTCGTAAACACGCTTGGCACGATTTTCTGATAAGTTTTTATTGTAGTTAGTACTACCGATTTCATCTGCATAACCAGTTAGTGTAGCTTGTGCCTCTGGATTGGCTTTCATGTATTTCACGATACTATTGATAGCATCTAGGGAATAATATTCAGGTTGTGTACTATTGAACTGGAAGTAAACGTTGATCAATCCATTATTAGCTAATGCTTTAACACCGTTCAAACCACTACCACCTGCACCACCGTCACGCATCTGTTGCTCAACTTTTTCTTTAGAGGCATATTTTTTATCCAATGAAGCTTCAATCTCATCAGGCACACCATTGTCATTTTTATCAACAGCTTCACCTTTAGAATTCACAGCTACACCAGAAGTTGTATTTGGCTCAGAATCTAAATAATTCGGAACACCATCTTTGTCATCATCTTGCATATCACGCTCCATTTGGTCTAATTTATTTTCCATATCACCAACCTTAGACGCAAAGCGCTCTTCTGGCGAATTATCTACCCAATCGGCATGCTGATCAGCATCACCTAAATAAATCGATAATCCAAGACTCACATTCACCATAGACCCATCAAAGCCAGAACCATAATTTCTCTGGTAACCGTCCCAATTCCAATCTTGTCTCACATTCCCAAAGTAGGACACATCCAAATTCAAAGCAAAACGATCGCTCAATCTAACTTGTGGAGTTAAACCAGCAACCACATGAATAGACCCATCTTTACCACCATCTTTAGGTGAATTGGTCTCAAAATTATTTTGCCCATAGCCCAAACCAGCATGAGCCAATAAATTGATGCGATTAGTCCATTGTTTAAATCCAAGAATAGTTCCTAAATTAGCAACCCCTTCACCAGAAATTGAAAAGAAGTTGTTTTCAAAATCGTAAATATCATTTGAAGACAATATTTCATAATATCCAGCTGTCGCTCTTAAACCAAATTTATCGTTAAACATATAACGTGCACCAAGGTTCAAAGAATAGTTCTCTAACCATTCTGATTGTGCACCGGGAGTTAAATTTCTTGAAGGCTTGTTGACCCCAAAACCAAAATCAATAGACCAGTTATTATAGTCAATGTTTTCAAAAGTGTCTTTTTGCTCTTGTTCCTGTCCTTGTACAGTAAAAACTGATAAAGCGACGAGCATTGTAAAAAATGTAAATTTTTTCATGGTTAACGTTTTTATGAATGTTCAAATATAATGTTTTTTTTTAACACACCAAGATTTTTATGTTTTCCGTTCAAAATATAATACACTGTTAATCTGTATTTTAATAGAATATTCACCTCACCCCCATTAAAAGCAGGTTTCAAAGGCTTCAAATTTGCTCAATATCAACCTTTATAAGCACATTCCTTTTGTCAACTTTCCAATTCATCAAGCTTTTAAATCATTTCTCGTGCTTGTGGTTCTCCTGTTTCGTGCTTCTTTTTTAAGCCGGGGCTTCGGTACTATTTCGCTGTCGCGAAATCACTCAGCCACCTTTTTAAAATCACTCAGCCGCCTATGTTTTTGTTTTTCAAAACTTACTATTTTTTTCGATATGATTTTACAAGGGGGCTGAGTGAATTGCTGATAAGCAATTTGTACTTCGACTATGCTCAGCAGAACTACCGAAGTCCATTGTAAAATCACTCGAAGTGACATACCGTATTATAAAATTTGAAATAAAAAATTTGAAATTTGAAATTTGAAATGAATGTGGTTTTAAAGCTAATTTTGGATACATTTGTGGTGAATTAAAGCTCAAAATGGCTTTTTTTCAGTTGGTGCTACACCGAAAATTATTCGACGGCGGTCGTTTGAAGGGGTGACCAGCACCAAAAATAAATCGACCGCGGTCGATTTATTTTTGACGGCGGTCGATTTTGATGAAAAAACATAAAAAACCCCGATGAAGCGGTCACTTCATCAGGGCTTTCGCCTAAAAGTATCTGTTCTTAATCGCGAACGTACTCAAGATTGTTTAACAAATGCTTTAGGTCTTTTTCAGGCGTGAATAGTATTCGCGCCTTTTTAATTTGCGCAACACTAAAATCTTCCTCGTCAGCCACGCCTTCACTGCTGACAGAAATTCTAAACGAGCCCAAATGCCCGAGTTCAATCTTATCGCCTTCTCTCAATCGATACGTGATGGCATCGAGTAAAGCGATTAAGACACCATAGCAATCTGCCTTGCTCAAACTCGATTGTTTGGCGCTCAGCATCGCTAATTCATCCAAATCCGCAACGCCTTTCTGAATGGCTCTTGCGTAATGTTTCTGTGGCGCTTCTGGCGCCATGGGGTTAATCTTTTTAACCCGTCTAATACTAATCATAAAAATATAGAATTGAATACCCGCTAGCAAGGTGTTTATATGTATTAAGTTATTGCAGCTAGCATACAATAAAGCTTTTATATTTTTGTCAAATTGATTGGAAACCATCATGGGTTTTGTTTTTGACAAAGCTAGCGGGGATATTCAAAACTTCTGACTGAAAAATAGCCGAGTTTTAACTGAAAATTAGCCGAGTTGACCGGCTAATTTTCTAGTTGTTGATTATCAATACTTAAGCCCTTTAATTTATAGACCAAATCCATGTATTTTTGGCGTTCGTTGGAGTAACATTTTTTCATAGTTTCTGTGGGAGTGATTAATTTGATAGGAAATTCAGCAGTATTGAACCATTCTCGAAAGTCTTTATCCATGACTAGAATAAATCCTTCTTCACACATACGCCTGTAAAAGTAGCATACGGACTGACGTATATAAATTGCATTTGACAAAGTACAAAACACCTCATAAGCTTGGTAATTTAGAAAAATATCTTGTGGGAAGTCGGGTGTTTTCTCTTCATCGGGCTGTTCTGTTTTTGGGGTATTCGACTCCAAATTGAACAAGGTTTTAAACTCCTGTTCAATAACTTCAAAAATTTTGGGCATGTTATTAAAATTGGCCTGCAAATCAATGTCTCTAACAATCTGCAGATACCACACATAAACGCCTTTTTTGAGCTCAGTTTGCTGATTTAAAGGCGTTATAGGAGAATCCGAAAAGTATAAAATCTTTTTAATGACTTGTTTTATCTCGTCATTGATTTCAATATCAAAACTGCCAATTTCTATAAAATCACTGATCATGGTTTTACAGATGATAGTTCTAAGTTCTCCGAGTGCATGGTCTAAATTCTCTAATTCAACAAACTCTCTATTTATTCCTTTGGCTAGCATGTAGTCAAGAAAATAAATTTCGTTGTTATAATAATTTTCTTCTTCAAAACTGACATATTTAGTGAGATAATCCATTAAAGCATCAAATGATTTAAAATTTTGATATTGCTCGGCGAGGCAATCATGATATTTTCGAGCTAAGTTTTCAGAATCACCATTTTCAATTGCTTTTTTGGTAACATCACCTTCGTCATATGATTGAGTAGGATGTTCCATAATGAAAAGTCTTAAGTCCATCAGTTCTATATCCGCAAAGCTTTTCATTGGCGATGAAGTATAAGTGCTATTTTCATCATCTTTAAAATCAAAAAAATTTATGCTAATATTGACTATCCTTCTTTCAATTTCTTGAGTTAACGAGATATTATCTTGATGATAATTTAAATTGTCAACTTTTTTATAAAAAATAAGGTACGCAAAGAAATTTTTCAGAAAAAAATCAAAAAAAGTAAAGCTTCCTTCAGATATAATCTCGTCGGTAAATCTATGGTTTTGAAGAAATGGGTTCTCATGATAAAAATCAAAAGTATTGAACATAATTTTGGTGCGTTTCCTACAAAAATATAAAAAGCTGGTATATATTTTTAAAGTTTATTGAAAATTAAGGTAGAACATTGTGTGATTGGCTGGATTCTAGTCACATATAAAATTTGAATGAAACCTAAAACCTGTCAGGTCTCCAAAATCTGACAGGTTAAGAATTGAATTTAAAAAATTAGAAAATGAAGTTTGAAGTGAATGCGTACTTTGGTAAACTCAGCAGAGCTATCGAGAACTTTAAATGAATAATTATAGTTTTTAAAAATCCTTTCCATTCTTTTTTAGCTCACCCCAGTTGTTATTGATTAAGTGTTCGTGAACCTCCTTATAGTCGGTTTCCATTGATGAATTCCGATAGTTGGCAACAAGCTGAAAAAAAATCGACAATATTACCAATTTGGTAATTATTTATTATATTTGCAATAAAATATTTTGAGAGTAATTGCGAAACGAACTTTACGAGAGTTTTGGGAAATTAATCCAGATAGCGAACAGCAATTATTGGTTTGGTATCGGGAAGCTACAAAAGAAGATTGGAATACCCCAAACGAAATCAAATCGCAATACGCATCAGCAAGTATATTAAAAAATAGTAGAGTTGTATTTAACATTTGTGGAAATAAATATAGACTAATTGTCGAAATCAACTTCCCAAGAAAATGGGTATTCATAAGATTTATTGGAACCCACAACGATTATGACAAAATAGACGCAAACAACATTTGATATGGAAATTAAAGCAATTAAGACAGAACAAGACTATAACCAAGCATTGGAAAGATTAAATGAAATTTTTCACGCAGAAATTGACTCCCCAGAAGGAGATGAAGCGGAAGTGTTATCGATTCTAATTGAAAAATATGAAGATGAACATTATCCAATTGGAATGCCTGACCCAATTGAAGCAATTAAATTCCGAATGGAACAAATGGGAATGAATCAAAAAGATTTGGCTGATATCTTTGGATTTACCAGTCGAGTAAGTGAAATACTAAATCGGAAACGAAAGTTGACTTTGAATATGATAAGAAAGTTAAATACCGAATTGCATATACCGACAGAAATTTTGATTCAAGAATATTGATGAAAAAAGCCAGTTGCTGTCAACATCGGAAGAACCAAAATCCCGAAGCTTCGGGACAATCCTGCCTCCTGCTATTTCAGCAACCGTAAACTAATGCTTCCATCGCCGTCCTGTCGCAGTCTTGTTTTTATATTTCAGGCGTATTTTAAAAGTAAGCCGGTTTGCTTTAGATGTTGAACTTTAGATTAATGGTTTTGAAATAATGCACTCTCAGTTCAGATGGCTTCTTGATACATTCATCAAGCTCTCGATACAATTTCAATATATTTTTTTGTTAAAAAACTACATTGAAATCACTCGAGCTGACATGTAGTATATTTGAAATGAATGTGGTTTCAGGTTATTTTGTCCAGAAATTTCGGGATTGAATTGAAACTGGTTGACTGGTGGACTGGTTGACTGGTGACAGGTTTCAGTTCTCATGAAATTTGAAATGGCAATTTTGAAATAGTAAATTTGAAATGAATGTGGTTTCAGGTTTCAGGATGCAAGTTTTTTGAAATCTTTTCTCGTGGTTCGTGTTTCTCTTTTAAGCCAGGGCTTCGGTACGATTTTAAAAAGGGGCTTCGGTACTATTTCGCTGTCGCGAAATCACTCAGCCACCTTTTTAAAATCACTCAGCCGCCTCTATTTTCGTTTTTCAGAATGTGATATTTATTTCGGTATGATTTTAACTTAGAACTTGAAATATTCTAACTTGGAATTTGAAATTGATTTGTACTTTTCAATCTTAAACCTGCTTTCAAACACACCAATTAGTTCAAAATCTAACTGATTAAATTCCTTAAATACGTGTAATATTCGCCCTTTTTACCTTCGACTTTCGTCTGCAAGTCGGTTTTGGTCAGCCAGTTTTGGCGGTAAGCGATTTCTTCCAAACAAGCTATTTTTAAACCTTGACGTTTTTCTATTGCATGGACAAATTGCGTGGCTTCACTCAGGGCTTCATGTGTACCAGTGTCCAACCAAGCAAAACCACGACCTAAAAGTTGAATGGCAAGCTTATCTTCATCTAAATATGCCTGATTGACTGAAGTGATTTCCAATTCTCCTCGGTCTGATGGCTCAACAGCTTTGGCTTTCTGAATCACGTCGTTGGTGTAAAAATATAAACCGACCACTGCATAATTGGATTTTGGATGTTTGGGTTTTTCTTCTAAAGATTTGACGTTTCGATTTTCATCGAATTCGGCGACGCCGTAGCGCTCCGGATCTTTTACATAATACCCAAAAATAGTGGCCTTGCGTTCAGCTTCTAGTTTTTGAACGGCAGCTTTTAAAATCGGGACAAAACCTTGTCCGTAAAACAAATTATCGCCCAAAACCAGACAAACATCATCATTCCCGATGAATTCTTCACCAATGATAAAGGCTTGTGCCAAACCATCTGGCGAGGGTTGCACTTCATAAGACAAGCGGATGCCATAGGCAGAACCGTCTCCTAAGAGTTTTTCAAACAAAGGGAGGTCTTTTGGCGTAGAAATAATCAGAATATCTTTAATTCCTGCCAACATCAAGGTGGACAAAGGGTAGAAAATCATGGGTTTGTCGTGAACCGGTAACAGTTGTTTAGATACGACTTGCGTTAAAGGGTCTAGTCTTGTGCCACTACCACCGGCGAGGATTATTCCTTTCATTATAATTGATTTTTTTAGTTATGTTTTTTTATTTAAATATAAAGGAGGCTTTGAATAAGCTAATAAAAACACAACGAAGAAGCATTTTCGCTTTGAACTTCTTCGTTGTCAGAATTTTTAAATCCTCATTTACAGTAAGTAAACTGCGGGTTAAAAATTCTTGCTGCCTTGAATTTCTTTGCGAAAATACTTCTTCAAAGCCTCCACAAAGGCGTTTTCAGATTAAAATAAAAACGCCTTTTATAGATTTCTAATTTCCGATGATATTCAATTTAAAACCAATCGTTTCCATCGCAGATTGGTCCAAAATTCGTCGACCATCAAACACGAAGGCTGGTTTGTACATGTTGTCGTAAATGCTTTGCCAATCTAATGTTTTGAATTCATCCCACTCCGTCATGACAGCAATGGCATGCGCATCTTTGCAAGCTTCTTTGGCTGAACTGACAACTTTCACACGCCGACGAATCACTTCCGGATCATGGTCTCCTAAATATTCCAAGTCGGCGTAAATCTGTTCAGTTTTAACTTTCGGATCGTAAACAATAATATCTGCTTGCTCGTTCAGCAAATGATTTGATACGTAAATCGCAGCAGATTCACGGGTGTCGTTGGTATCTTTTTTGAACGCCCATCCCAACATGGCAATTTGCTTGCCAGAGACGGTGTTGTATAAAGTCTTGACTATGTTTTTTGCAAATCTTCGTTTTTGGTGGTCATTCAGAATGATGACTTGCTCCCAATAATCGGCAACTTCCTCCAAGCCAAGGGATTTGGAAATATAAACCAAATTGAGAATATCTTTTTGAAAACAAGAGCCTCCAAAACCGACAGAAGATTTCAAAAACTTCGGTCCAATTCTGGAATCCATACCGATGGCACGCGCCACCTCATCCACATTTGCGCCTGTTTTTTCACAAACTTCGCTCATGGCATTGATGCTGGAAATACGTTGTGCCAAAAAGGCATTGGCTGATAGTTTCGACAATTCTGAAGACCATACATTGGTCGTTAAAATTTGGGCTTCTGGCACCCAGTGTGCGTAAACATCGACAAGGGCTTGCATTGCTGCTTGACCTCCTTCTGTATCAACATCGCCACCGATGAGAATACGATCTGGCTTTAGCAAATCATCAATCGCTGTGCCTTCTGCCAAGAATTCAGGATTAGACAAAATCTGAAAATTAACGCCGTTTCCGGTATTATGAAGAATATCTTGCAAAGCTTCTGCTGTTCTCACCGGTAAGGTTGACTTCTCGACCACAATTTTATCGTCTTTCGCGACGCGCGCAATTTGTCGTGCACAAAGTTCGATATATTTCAAATCTGCCGCCATGCCCTTGCCCATTCCGTAAGTTTTGGTTGGCGTATTGACGGAAATAAAAATCATATCAGCTTCATCGATGGCTTCATCGACTTTGGTCGAAAAAAACAAATTCTTGTCACGGGTTTCAGCCACAATATCGGACAATCCAGGTTCATAAATCGGAATATTCTCCACATTCGGGTCGTTCCAAGCTGCTACGCGTTCCGCATTGATATCGACCACATGCACTTTAATTTCTGGACACTTTTGGGCGATCACCGCCATGGTTGGTCCACCGACATAACCTGCGCCAATACAGCAGATGTTTTTAATAGATTTCGTCATTGTACTTGTTTATGATGTCATTAATTATAATAGACTTTTTTGTTTTTTAAATTCTAAATAATTGTCATTTAAAAGTTCATAGCGAATTTATAAGAAAACTTTAAAATAACAAGCTTACGAAATTAGATATTTTTTTTGATTGTTGGGGGTTAGATTTTAGATTGATTGGTTTCAGGACTGGAATACTTGTGAATTGGTGATTGGTGACTGGTGGACTGGTTTTAGGTTACAGGTTTCAAATTATTTTGAAATATGAAATGAAAAATTTGAAATAGTAAATCTGAAATAAAAAAACCTGACCATCGGATGAAATGATCAGGCTTGTCAGATTGGTATTAGGATGATTTCACAATAGATAATATCTTTGGCCCATTTCTATCTCAATCACTTTACAAATATATAGGGTGATTTTACTTCTCACAATACCTAGTACTGGGTATTTTTTGTTTACAGGTTTCGAGTTGCAAGTTTTTTGAAATCTTTTCTCGTGGTTCGTGTTTCCTTGTTTCGTAGCTGTTTTCTCATTACTTTTTATTTTTAATTTCAAGTTCCAGGTTCCAGGTAGTTTAGCCCCCTAATAGTTCGGAGTGATATTTTAAATTTCAAAATAATACTTT
>JBHEPM010000002.1:13311-26929 GCA_046260295.1 Psychroflexus sp. | reverse complement strand
AAATTACATTGAAATCACTACCAATGATGTTTTTTGTAATTAACTCATTTTTAGTATTTTAAAAAATAACTCTTGTTCTTTTTTGCATTGCCCAAAAAAGAACCAAAAAAGTCTAGGCTTAATATAAAAACATAAGAAAATACTACGGAATCCTCCAGCCACAGATGAAAAATAACTCATCAGGCTATCGCCTGACTCAAACAGATTTTCATCTTCTAGCCTTTCTACTTCCTTGATTTTCGATGTTTTTATATATAGGCCAGTTTTGAATTTCCGTTGAAGGACTCGATTATAAAACGTTACTTTTGATTAAATAAAATCCAAAATTTTCGTAGGCTCGAGCTGATAGCATAGTATTTCAAATTTTTCATTTCAAATTTCAAAATTGTTATTTTAGTTACAGGTTTTTGAATTCGATGAAACTTGTAACTTAAAATTCTAGAACTGCTTACATGTTCTTTGATGAGTTGTAGCTTACAAATTAAAAATATGGAGTTTTAAATACTGAAATTTAAAAAATGCTTTTAAAAATACCAATATACATCTACAAGTTATAAAATATTACATATAAATATTATATTCGCAAAAAATTCAACCAGATGAAATTCCAAAGCAGCCTAAAACGATTGTGTTTTATCATCATCGGCTCAATATTGATTACTTCTTGCGTCTCCCGTGAAAAAATCGCCTACTTCCAGAATATGCAAGAATTAGAATTAGAAAAAAATGCTTCCATCAATAATTTAGAAATCAAAGCCAATGATTTAATCACCATTACCGTTAATGCCTATGATTTACAGGCAGCGCAACCCTTTAATCTACCTGTTGTTGGCGTAAGAGCAGGGCAAGATATGGAAGCTTCGCTGAGGGTGAGCGGTCAGCCGCAATTACAACCGTATTTGGTGGATAGTGAAGGCTACATCAATTTTCCTGAATTGGGTAGAATTAAAGTTGAGGGTTTATCACGTATAGATTTAGCCGCTGACCTGCAAGAACAATTGTCAGAATATGTGGATAATCCCATCGTTAATGTTCGGATTGTGAACTTTCAAGTGAGTGTGTTGGGAGAAGTCAATCGTCCGGGTACATTTACTGTCATGGATGAGTATTTAACCGTGCCAAAGGCACTTGGTTTAGCAGGCGATATGACGATTTATGGTAAACGTGATAATGTTTTGGTGGTTCGGGAAGAAGACGGATCAAAATCTTATGAATATTTAGACCTATCCCAAGCTGAGGTGGTCAACTCCCCTTATTATTACCTGAAACAGAATGATGTGGTGTACGTAGAACCCAATCGCGCCCAAAGACAATCTTCTACCTACAACCGAAATGCCTCGATTTACATATCGATTGCCTCTGTATTAGTTTCATTAACCGTATTGATTGCCAGATAAATGAAGTCACAACAACAAAAACAACCGGCTCAATTCTTCGAAGAAGATGATGTGAATTTGAGAGAATCATTGGGTAGATATTTAAAATATTGGCCATGGTTCATTATCAGTGTCATTCTCTGTATTTTAATTGCCTTTTTTTACTTAAGGTATTCTACACCGGTCTATCATTCCAAAGCGACGATCATCATCAAAGATGAAAAGCGTGGAGGTGTGATGTCAGAGCTTTCTAGCTTTGAAGACATGGGACTTTTGAGCGGCATGAGTACTAATAATCTTGATAATGAAGTCGGTATTCTCTGGTCTAGAAAATTGATTACCAATGTGGTGGAAGCCTTGCATCTGAACATTAGGTATTTTATTGAAGGTGAAATTAAAACCCAAGAACTCTACAACAACAATAAACCACTTCAAGCCAACATATTAAGCAAAGATGAAAAACTTTTAGCAGAAGGTCATGCTTACGAAATTTATAAATCAAGTGGTAAAGATTTAAAAATCATCAATATTGAAACCGAATCCACTACGCAAGCCAATTACGGCGAACCAGTAGATTTGGATTTTGGAACCCTTGTCTTTGAAAAGAAATCGGTAGATTCTTTGTATGATTTTACGGCAGAAAAACCCTTGCGTGTTCATTTTAGTTCAGCCTCAGCTACAGCGGGGGCATACCGAGCAAAAATCAACGTGGAATTGACCAGTAAAAATTCTAGTTTTATAGAACTCGGTTTGAATGATCCCATCAAGGAGCGTGGTCGTGATGTGTTGGATCAACTGATTTTTGAATATAACAAACAGTCCATTGAAGATAAGAATTTGGTGGCTAAAAATACTGCTAAATTTATAGAAGGACGTCTTAGCATCATTACTGAAGAATTGGATTCTGTAGAAACCGGTAAGGAAGACTTTAAGGAAGCCAATCAATTGACGGACATCAAAGCTGAGTCTGAATTGTTTATCAATAACGCTAGTGATTTCAATAAGGAATTGCAAAAGGTGAATACCCAATTGGAGTTGAGTGAAGCCATGATTGATTATGTGAATTCTGATAATGAAAGCGAATTATTGCCTGCCAATTTAGGCATTAAAGAAGAAGGTGTCAACTCTGTGATTAGTGAGTTTAACCAGTTGGTCTTGGAGCGCAATCGTATTTTGAGAAATTCTTCAGAGAAAAACCCGGTCGTGATTTCTTTAAATAATGAAATAGAACAAGTACGCGAGAATGTGCTACAAGGACTGAAGCAGATGAAGCGGAATTTAGAAATCACTAAAGCTGATTTAGATGAAGAGGCCACCGCACTGAAGTCAAGAATTTCCTCCATTCCGAGTAAAGAAAAGCAATATCGAGGGATAGAACGTCAGCAAAATATCAAAGAAGCTTTATACTTGTTTTTATTGCAAAAGCGAGAAGAAACCAGTTTGTCTTTAGCGGTTACCGCACCCAAGGCTAAAATTGTGGATCGCGCCTTTACAGGCTATGAGCCTGTATCGCCGAAGAAAAATATCATTTTATTGATAGCTTTGGTTCTTGGAATTATCATTCCCTTTATTATCATTTATTTGAAATATGTCTTGGATAACAAAATTAATGACCAAGATGATTTGGAAGATGCGACTTATGATGTTCCATTGGCGGGAGAAATTCCACGATTGGGAAGAAAAGACCATGAGTTGATTCAGAAGAATGACCGTTCAGTCTTGTCTGAAGCCTTTAGGATTTTACATACCAATATGCAATATTTGTTGGATGCGAAAGCGAACAAAAATCTTGCAGAAATGATTTTTGTAACTTCTACCATCAAGGGTGAAGGGAAGACTTTCGTGTCTTTCAATTTAGCATTGACTTTAGCTAATGCAGGAAAACGTGTTCTGGTTATCGGCGCGGATTTAAGAAACCCGCAACTGCAACGTTATGCGGAAGAAACCAAAGATTTCAATGGAATTAGCGAATTCTTAGTCGATCCAGATTTAGAGTTAAATGAGTTGATCAAACATTCAGGTTTACACGAGAGCTTGGATTTATTGCCTTCTGGAATTATTGCGCCTGACCCGGCAAGACTATGGCGTACCGATCGCGCTGAACAACTTTTTAAAGAACTTAAAGCCAATACTGTTTACGATTATATTATTGTGGATACAGCACCAGTGATGCTGGTTTCTGATACGTTCTTGATCAATAAGCATTCAGACTTAAGCTTGTACGTGGTTCGTGCTGGATATACAGAAAAGCGTCTGTTAGACTTTGTTAACGATTCTAAAGCAGATGGCAAACTTAAAGATATCGGTTTTGTCCTCAATGACGTAAAAATCGCCAATTATGGTTATGGAAACAAATATGGCTATGGCTATGGTGTAGAGAAGCAAAGCTTTTGGCAACGCTTTAAGCGGAGTTTGTAGTTATTTTGGTGAGATTTTAGACTTGAGAGGGCAGATTTTTTATTTCAGATTTTTATGAGATGATGATGAGTTGTAGGTAATGCTAACCATCGACTAAAGATAAACATAGTTAGTAAGAAATAATAAATTATATTTGCCATATGGCAACAAGGGTTGAAAATATTAATTCTGATATCATAAACTGGGCAATAATTCGAGCTGGTAATAGTCTAGAAGAATTTTATGTCGACAATCCTGATGTTTTAGATTGGGTAGAAGGAAATAAAAAACCTACAATAAAACAATTAGAAAACTTTACTCATAAAGTTCATGTTCCTTTTGGATACATGTTCATGAGTGAGCCACCAAAAGAAGAAATATCTATACCTTTTTTCAGAACTGGAGTAGCCGCTAGAGATAATGTTTCTTTAAATGTTTATCATACTATCCAGATAATTAAAGACAGACAAAATTGGTTGACCAACTACTTGCAAGAAAGTGATTATCCTGATTTAGATTTTGTCGGAAAATACAAGGATAATTCTGACTATAAAGCGATTGCAAATGATATAAAGAATACTTTAAAATTGCCAGTTAATTGGGCTAATAAACTTGATGCTTGGGAACAGGCTTTAGATTATTTAACATTACAGATTGAGGAAATTGGAATAATTATCAATTTTAATGGAATTGTTGGAAACAATACTAGAAGAAAAATTTTAGTTGAAGAATGTAGAGGTTTTGTTCTTGTCAACAAAAAAGCACCTTTTCTATTTATAAATTCTGCAGATGCTAAAGCAGCTCAAATGTTTACTCTAATACACGAAATCGCTCATATTTGGCTAGGTGAAAGTGCTGGTTTTGATAATAAACAAATGCTTCCTGCTGATGATCCAACTGAATTATTATGTGATAAAGTAGCAGCCGAATTTTTAGTGCCTGAAGTATTCTTTAGAGAAAAATGGAATAATAGTCAAAACATAAAATATTTAAGCAGCGTTTTTAAGGTGAGTCCAATTGTAATAGCAAGAAGAGCGTTAGATTTCAATTTAATTTCTAAGTCTTCTTTTTTTGAGTTTTATAATAATTACGTAGCCGAATTTAAAAACAAAAAAGAGAACCAAAGTTCAGGAGGAAATTTTTATGCCACGGCTAAAAAAAGAATTAGTTTAAGATTTGCTAGTTATGTAAATAATGCAGTAAACGAAAACAATCTTTTATATAGAGATGCTTACAAATTAACTAGTTTAAAAGGGAATACATACGAGAAGTTTATTAATGAATACCTATACCAACAAGTATGAGTAAATACATTTTAGACTCAAACTTTTTCATTGAAGCCCATCGTTCAATTTATCCTCTTGATGTAGTTCAAAGTTTTTGGTTAAAGGTCAATGCTTTATCTCAAAATGGAACGATAGTAAGTATTGATAAAGTAAAAAAAGAAATATATGACAATTCTTCTCATGAAGATGAATTAAAATTATGGTGTAATTTAAATTTGCCAAACGACTTTTTTCAAAGCACAGATTCTGTCCTTCACAATTATATTGCAATTGTAAATTGGACTAATTCGATGTCTCACCATTATACATCAAATGCAATTCAGGAATTTCTTGATACTGATTTAGCCGACCCTTGGTTAGTTGCATTTGCTATGAGTAATAATTGGACTATTGTTACTCAAGAAAAAAGTCAGCCCGAAAGAAAAAATAGAATAAAAATCCCTGAAGTATGTAATCATTTTAACATCAGATATATTGATACAATCCAAATGTTTAGAGAATTAAACGAAAGCTTTTAAAGCACCACCAACAACACTGTGCTTAGCTTAAACGAAAGTTAATGATTTTTTACTAAGTTTATTCAATGCCTCAAAAGTAATTGCCTTTTTTGCACAGCATATTATCCAATACGATTTTAGAGCTGAGAGGGGAGATTTCAGATTTTATGAGATGATGATGAGTTTTATAATACTTAATTTTTAGTATACGACAAAAAACATTTGACAAGATTTCTTCGATTTTTTCCCAGACCCTAAAGGGATAAATCTAGGAAAATCAGATTCCCTTTAGGGTTAGGGTAAAGCTAATTTTCCATAGTTACTCTTAATTTGAATTTTTGTCGTGTATTAAAATACTTGATTATAATAAAAAAAACCAGCAAATGAATTTTGCTGGTTTTTTTATGTATAAAGTTTTGATTAAAATTTAACCAAGGTAAGTCTTCAAAATTGTACTTCTAGAGGTGTGTTTCAATCTTCGCACGCCTTTTTCTTTGATTTGTCTGACGCGTTCTCTGGTGAGACCAAATGTTTCACCGATTTCTTCTAAAGTCATGGGCTGTTGATTGCCTAAGCCAAAGTATAACCTAATGACGTCCGCTTCTCTGGTGGTTAAGGTTTCCAAAGCTCGATCTATTTCGGTTTGAAGCGACTCGTGAAGCAAATCGTTTTCAGGATTTGGCGATTCACCAAATTTCAAGACATCGTATAAATTGGAATCTTCTCCTTCAATTAATGGCGCATCCATAGATAAATGACGGCCTGAATTTTTAAGAGACTCTTTCACGTCATTTATGGTCATTTCCAATTCTTTAGCAATTTCTTCTGGGCTTGGCGGTCTTTGGTGACGTTGCTCCAGAATTGCAAAAGTTTTGTTGATTTTATTGATTGAACCAATTTTGTTCAGCGGTAATCTTACAACACGAGATTGTTCTGCCAAAGCAGACAAAATGGATTGTCTGATCCACCAAACGGCATAAGAAATGAATTTGAAACCACGGGTTTCATCAAAACGTTTAGCCGCTTTGATCAAGCCCAAATTGCCTTCATTAATTAAATCGGGAAGGGTCAGACCTTGATTTTGATATTGTTTTGATACAGAAACGACAAAACGCAAATTGGCTTTAGTCAATTTCTCCAAAGCACGATCATCGCCAGCTTTGATGCGTTGCGCCAATTCAACTTCTTCTTCGGCGGTAATTAAATCAACCTTTCCAATTTCTTGTAAGTACTTGTCTAGGGACGCAGTTTCTCTATTCGTAACCTGCTTGGTAATTTTTAATTGTCTCATTGAATAAAATCCAGATTAAATTTTTATCTACATATTATTTTACGTTGTATTTCATTAAAATGTTACAAAGTGATGAGACTTTTTTCTGAATAAAATTCGATGATAAAAAAAGTGCCTGCTTTAAGGATGTAAAACAGGCACTTGAAAGATATTTCGTTGATGTTAAATTATTCTCTGATGTGGCCTTCACCCCAAACATAGTATTTATTGGTGACCAATTGTTTTAGACCAAGCGGTCCTCTGTGGTGCAACTTGTCAGTAGAAATCGCCAACTCGGCACCAACACCCATTTGTCCGCCATCAGTAAATCTTGAAGAAGCATTTTGATAGACAGCTGCAGAATCTATTTGCTGCATAAAATCTAATGCCTTCTGATTATCTTTCGTAATGATTACAGATGAATGTCCGCCAGAATATTTATTGATTTTTTCAAGGGCTTCGTCAAATGAATCGATGGAAGACAATACAATTTTTAAGGCTAAAAATTCTTCGTACCAAGTATCTTCAGATGGGATTTTGCTTTTACCTGCCAATGCAGTTTCTACTTTTCCATCAACTAAGATTTCAACCTTATATTGATTCTCTAAAGTTTCAGCTAAATCTTTAACACGATGTTCAAAATCTGGCATGTTCGTATCAATTAAGACTTTATCTAAAGCATTGCAACCAGAAATCTTATCGGTTTTAGCATTGATGATGACTTTTTTAGCGACATCCCAATCGGCATCTGGTGCTACATAGAGGAAGTTGTTACCACGACCACTTATAAGTACAGCACCTTTAGCTGTTTTCTTTACAAAATCGATTAACTTATCGCCACCTCTTGGTACAACTAAGTCTATTTTTTCTGGAGGATTGCTCAAAAATTCTCTGGTTTCCTCACGGTTGAGGTGAAGTAATGTAATCCAATCTTTAGCTAGATTGTTTTCAGCTAAAGCTTGATGCCAACATTCTTCTAAAATGATATTGCTGTTGTTGGCTTCCTTTCCACCTTTTAAAAATATTTTATTATTGGCTTTAAATGCCAATACTGCAGCTTCAATAGTGACATCTGGTCTAGATTCATAAATAATCATTATGGTGCCAAATGGATCGGTTTTGTTGACAATTTTCAAACCTGTATTTAGGGTTCTTTCAGAAATTGTGTTGCCGACCGGATCATCTTGATCTTTAACTTCTTTGATGGCTTGAATCATGCCATCAACTTTAGATTGGTCAACCACTAACCTGTCGTATAGGGCTTGATCTTCTCTATTGAAAGCGTCAAGATCTTTTTTGTTTTCAGCGATGATTTCATCTCTACGACGATCGATAATGGTCATCATAGTTTGTAAAACATCATTTTTAACTTTTGTATCTAGTAACTTCATAATTTTTTTTTTTGTATTAAACAGTAAATTTTGTTCCGACTTCTTTGCCTTCCATAATGTCAAGAATTATATTCTCTTCTTTACCATTGGCAATGTATGTCGGAATGTTTTTGCTTGCCGTCATTTTGGCGATTTTCAATTTGGACTCCATGCCACCGCGGCCTTCGCCTTCACCTTTTTCATTTTCTTGAACGTATTTTTCAACATTGTCGTGTACACGAACATGGCGTAACAATTTTGAATTTTCATCATCTGGATGACCAGTGTAAAGCCCATCAATATCAGTCAACATAATTAACATGTCTGCGTTGACTAATTCTGAAACTAAACTCGCCAATTCATCATTGTCTGAAAACATCGACATTGATAATGAAACGGCGTCATCTTCATTGGCAATCGGAATGATGCCTTCACATAATAAACCTTCGTAGCAATTGATCATATTTTCACGGTATTTGCCAGGGGCAAAATCACGTTTGGTTGCCAGAACTTGTCCACAACGCATTCCAAAATCGTGGAACATGGTGTAATAATGTCTCATCATTCTTGGTTGTCCTACAGAAGAATACACCTGTCGTCTTGTGGTTTTGTCTTCCGTATTACTACTTCCAAGGACTTCTTTTCCTGCAATTGCAGAACCAGAGGATACCAAAATGGTAATGATATCTCTTTCATATAAATATGCGATTTGTCTAACCAAATTTTTAAGAATTGGCCCGACAATTCTATTATTGGTGTTGGTCATTACGTTTGTCCCAACTTTCACGACGATTCTTTTAGCGTGCATATCTTCAGCGTTTAAATTATTCATCCCCTAATTCTACAGCTCTATTAAAGGCAGCGTATGCCGCTTCTTTAATAAGTTCTTTTACATTGTTGTCGTCCATTGAATCTAACGCAGCACGAGTAGTTCCACCCTTAGAAGCTACACGATCCATCCAAGTTTCTGGCGATAAATCGGCATCATTAAATAAATGTACCGCACCTTCGAAAGTGTTACTGACCAAAACTTTTGAATCATTGTCTGTAAAGCCCATTTTTTTGGCAGCTTCAAGCATTGACTGCATAAAGTAAAAAATATAGGCTGGACCACTTCCAGAAATTCCTGTCGATTTATTGATGAATTCTTCGGTTTCCACATGAATGGATTCTCCCGTGGTATCCAATAAATTTCTAACCATCAGCAATTCGACTCTGGAAACTTCTTTAGATTCTGTGTAAGAAGTAACGCCCTTACCAACTTTAGCTGGTAGATTTGGCATTGTTCTCACGACTTTTTGAATGCCGAGTCCATTTTGGATGTTTTCAATGGTTACACCAGCCATCAATGAAACTGCGATTTGCTGATTGTTCATCATCGGTTTCATTCTTTCGAACAATTCTTCACTGTGGTAGGGTTTTACAGCCACAAATATGATGTCTGCTTTTGGGAGACAATCCTCTAATTTTTCAAAAACATCATAATAGGATATTTCTTTTAGTGTCGCGATGGTGTCTGCGGACACATCGTGAATCATTAGGTTTTTTCGGTTTAAAAGTGGGGATTTTGCCATGCCTTCTGAGTAGGTTAACCCCATATTACCTGCTCCAATAACTAATACTTTCATTTTAATTTTTTAATGATTAATAAAATGATTTTACTTATAAATGTGCAAGTTTCATGCACATTCACTAAAATACTAATTTTATCCTTTTATTTAATATTATTTAAGTCTTTTTGTAAATTTTTCAAACTTTTTTGCATAAACTCAACTGCTTAATCAGAATTTTTGGTGCTATTTTGTCAGTTGCGCAGATATGTCAGTTGAATTCCTGTCAAATCAAAGTTTTCCAAAAACAAAAAACGGTTTAGAATTTCTAAACCGTTTTGTATAATGACTCAATTGTCTTTATTCAGATTTACTATTATCCGATCGTTCAGGTTTCTGCAATAAAGCTTTTCGTGATACCTTTTGTTTTTTAGTTCTAGGGTCTATTCCAAAATATTTTACATCAAGAACATCACCGAGTTTTAAAACATCAGCAACGTTTTCTGTACGTTCCCAAGCCAGTTCAGAAATGTGAAGTAAAACTTCGTTGCCAGGTGCGTCATTAAATTCTACAACGGCTCCAAAGTCAAGGACTTTGACGACTGTTACTTCGTAAACACTACCTTTTTCGGGTTTGAAAGTTACAGAATCTATTTTAGCCAAAACTTGATCAATTCCTTCTTGTTTAGTTCCTAGAATTTCAACAATACCTTCTTCGGTTACAGGATCTTCATTAATTACGATTTCTGTTCCTGTCGTTTTCTGAAGTTCCTGAATCACTTTTCCTCCAGGGCCAATCAATGCACCAATAAATTCGTTAGGAATTCTTCTGGTGATAATTTTAGGCGCGTGAGCTTTCACTTGTTGGTTTGGCTCAGAAATGGTTTCGTTAAGTTTTTCAAGAATATGAAGTCTACCTTCACGCGCTTGTTTTAGTGCTTTTACTAAAATCTCGTAAGGTAATCCTTTAACTTTAATATCCATTTGGCAGGCGGTAATCCCGTCAGTCGTACCAGTTACTTTAAAGTCCATATCGCCCAGGTGATCTTCATCACCAAGAATATCTGATAATACAGCGTGACGCTCACCATCAGAAATTAATCCCATTGCGATACCAGAAACCGGTTTCGTCATTTTAATCCCAGCATCCATCATCGCCATAGTTCCAGCGCAAACCGTTGCCATAGAAGAAGATCCGTTAGATTCCAGTACTTCAGAAACGATCCTTATGGTATATGGATTGTTTTGAGGGACCATTCCTTTTAGGGCTCGTTGTGCCAAGTTTCCGTGTCCAATCTCACGTCTAGAAGTCCCTCTAATTGGGTAAGCTTCTCCTGTGCAAAATGGCGGGAAATTATAATGTAAATAGAAAGTTTCTTCGCCTTGGTGGGTTGGCATATCTATGGTATTTGCTTCTCTGGAAGTTCCCAAAGTTACAGTTGCCAATGCCTGAGTTTCCCCACGGGTGAAAATTGCAGAACCGTGAACCGATGGTAGATAATCGGTTTCACACCAGATAGGTCTAATCTCGTCGGTTTTTCTTCCGTCTAATCGCAAACCTTCTGCAAGGGTCAATTCTCTGACCGCTTCTTTCTCAATTTTGTAGAAATAATTTTTGATTAACTTTTCGTTTTCTTCCAATTCTTCTTCAGAAAATAAAGCTAAAACTTCATCTTTTACGGCAGAAAATGCTTCACCACGATCTCTTTTGCTGTGACCGCCTTTGGCAATTTCATAAATTTTATCGTAAGCTACATCACGAACTTTTTTCTCGATGTCTTCTTTTTCTTCCGCGGTAGCGTATTCTCTCACTGGTTTTTTACCAAAAGCTTCGGCTAAGCGCAATTGCGCATCAACTTGTTTTTTGATGTGTTCGTGAGCAAATTGAATGGCTTCAGCCATTTCTTCTTCTGAAATTTCTTTCATTTCACCTTCTACCATCATGACAGAATCTGCAGATGCGCCAATAATCATATCGATGTCTGATTCTTTCAGTTGGCTGCGGCTCGGGTTGATGATAAACTCACCATTGACTCTACCAACTCTAGCTTCAGAAATAGCACACTCAAAAGGAATGTCTGAAAGCTGAATCGCTGCTGAAGCGGCAAGTCCTGCCAAAGCATCTGGCATGACTTCCTCGTCGTGAGACATCAACTGAATCATGACTTGTGTTTCCGTTCTGTAACCTTCTGGGAACAATGGACGCAATACGCGGTCAACAATTCTCATTGTTAGAACCTCGCCGTCACTTGGTCTTGCTTCTCTTTTGAAAAAACCACCAGGGTAACGACCGGCTGCGGCAAATTTTTCTCTATAGTCAACTGTCAATGGAAAGAAATCCAAAGTACTTTCTTTGTAAGACGACACTGCAGTACAAAGCAACATGGCGTCGCCCATTTGAACAACAACCGACCCGTGGGCCTGTTTTGCTAATTTTCCGGTTTCGATAGAAATTTCTCTTCCATCTCCTAAATCGATAACCTCTTTGAATGTTTTTGGAATCATAAAAATGATTTTAAATGTTATACAAAATTGTCCTTACGGAACTGTTGTTGTGTTGTTGGTCTGGAAGGAGTTGTATAATCCAAAAGAAGTATTCAAAAAATAAGGAACGGTTTTTTTATCGGAGACTATGAATAAGGTGTAAAATCTATAGATAAAGCATTTTCACTTTGAACTTCTTCGTTGTCAGAATTTTTAAGTCCTCATTTACAGTAAGTAAACTGCGGGTTAAAAATTCTTGTCGCCTTGAATTTCTTTGCGAAAATACTTTTTCAAAGCCTCCTTAATATAAAAAAAGGGGCAAATTGCCCCTTGAAAATTATTTTCTTAATCCTAAGTCTTTTACAATTGCTCTATATCTCATGATGTCTTTCTTCATCAAATAATTCAATAAGTTTCTACGCTTACCTACGAGTTTTACAAGTGATCTTTCTGAATTGTAATCTTTTCTGTTCGTTTTTAAATGATTAGAAATGAATTCAATTCTTTTGGTCATCAATGCAATTTGTCCTTCGGCAGAACCAGAGTCTTTCTCGTTCTTGCCGTGTTGAGCAAATAATTTGCCCTTTTCTTCTTGTGTTAAGTACATGCCAATATTATTTCAATAATTTTTATGCGAGAATAGATTTTCTATTCAAAAGTGCAAAGATAATTTATTTTTTGAATTGCGAACGTAAAAATAAAATTTCGTTTATAAATGCTTCAATTTGTAGGTGATAGGTGTTTTGTTTTCTTATTTTATTTATATTTAGCAAAAGCTTGAATCAAACATAAAGTAAATGATAAAATCTAAATCTTACCAATTTATTCAAAAGTTCCTCATAGGATTATTGATTCTATTTCTGAGCCTTTTTATCTACACAAATTCAATGGATTGGATCGTGTTTAATGAATGGTTTTTAGAATTTGATTCAATCTTCATCAAGAGTCTTTTTTATTTATTTCCAGTAGTTGTTTTGGTTTGCTTGAGTGTCTTGCTTTATTTTTTAGACCGAAAGTTGAAAAACTATGGATGGATGCAAGTTTTTTTAATTTCTTTTGCGAATACATTTTTATTTGCCTCACTTTCTTTGTTAAATGGTGTTTTTTGTAATGTGGAGAAAAACTTAAACCTAAGCTATAAACTGATTTCAGTTTTTCTGATTCTCGTTTCTGGACTATTTCAGTTTCTGGTATTGTTTTCGTCTAAAAAATATTTTCCTTACAAATACATTAGTGTCCTCATTTCTTTATTCATTTTGTTGAGTTTTCTTTTTTTCGATATCAGTTTTTATTTTTATGACTTGTTTAAAATCAATTGAGTTAAAAAGCAAAAATAATTTTTAAGATTAATAAGAATAAAAAAAAGCTGCCATTTGGCAGCTTTTTTT
>JBHEPM010000002.1:0-13301 GCA_046260295.1 Psychroflexus sp. | reverse complement strand
AAGCTCTGACAGCTTGATTCATCACCAAATCTATATACAGATTGATTTTATTTTTTAATTCCTTTCGGTGTGTGATGAAATCTAAAAAGCCGTGTTCTTGTAAAAACTCTGAAGATTGAAAACCTTTTGGTAAATCTTTACCAGTGGTGTCTTTGACAACACGCGGACCTGCAAAACCAATTAGTGCGCCAGGTTCGGCAATATTGATATCGCCTAGCATGGCAAAAGATGCAGTAGTTCCGCCGGTTGTTGGATCTGTGCATAATGAAATGTAAGGCAGTTTGGCGTTGGACAACTGCGCTAACTTGATGGATGTTTTTGCCAATTGCATCAGTGAAAGTGCGGCTTCCATCATTCTGGCACCACCAGATTTTGAAATGATGACCAAAGGTAACTTATGCTCAATGGCATGATCTACAGCACGTGCTATTTTTTCACCAACCACAGAACCCATTGAGCCACCAATAAAACTAAAATCCATTGCTGCCACAACAATTTCTTTGCCTTTGGACTTTCCCACAGCTGTTCTGATGGCATCTTTTAGCTTTGTTTTGTCCTGCACTTCTTTCAGACGATCTTTATACTTTTTGGTATCTTCAAACTTCAGCGGATCTTTTGCGTTTAATTTTTCATCCAATTCTTTGAATTCATTGTCGAAAAGAATCTGAAAATATTCAGCGCTTCCAATTCTGACGTGATAATCATCTTCTGGACTGACGTAGAAGTTCTTAGCCAATTGTTCGGCATCGATTATTTTCCCAGTAGGAGATTTGTACCATAAACCTTTCGGTACGTCTTTTTTATCCTCTGTCGCCGTCTGTATTCCTTTCTTTTTTCTTTTAAACCAAGCACCCATATTTTGCTTTTATTATAAAGTATTTATATTGTTTAAGTCTGCAAAAGCTTTCTTCAATCTAGTGATGAAAGTTTGCTCGCCTTCTCTTAACCATTTTCTTGGGTCATAGTGTTTTTTGTTTGGTAAGTCTCCACCTTCTGGGTTTCCTATTTGCGTAGAGACATAGTCATATTTATCTTTCATATAATCTCTGATGCCTTCGGTAAATGCGTATTGAAGATCTGTATCGATATTCATTTTGATGACACCATAACCAATTGCTTCTTTTATTTCTTCTACAGTGGAACCGCTTCCGCCGTGGAATACAAAGTCGATGTGATTATGCTCCACATTATATTTTTTAGACACATATTCTTGAGAGTTTTTCAAGATTTTCGGTGTCAATTTTACATTACCAGGTTTATAAACGCCGTGAACATTTCCAAATGCTGCTGCAATGGTAAATTGGTCTGAAACTTTGCTCAATTCTTCGTACGCATAAGCGACTTCTTCCGGTTGTGTGTACAGTTTTGAAGAATCAATATCGGTATTGTCTACACCGTCTTCTTCACCGCCAGTGACTCCGAGTTCAATTTCTAAAGTCATGCCCATCTTTTTCATGCGTTCAAGATAGGTTTTACAAATTTCTATATTTTCTTCCAAAGGTTCTTCGGAAAGATCTATCATATGTGAGCTATAAAGGGGTTTTCCGTGAATTTCGAAAAACTTTTCGCCTTCGTCTAGCAAACCGTCAATCCAAGGTAATAATTTCTTGGCACAGTGGTCGGTGTGCATGATTACGGTAGCTCCGTAAGCTTCAGCTAAATCGTGAACATGCTTGGCACCAGTAGCTGCACCTTTGATCGCTGCCAACTGGTTTTCATTGGACAAGCCTTTACCAGCATTGAAATGAGAGCCACCATTCGAAAACTGAATAATCACTGGAGAATTCAATTCAGCAGCAGTTTCTAAAACCGCATTAATGGTGTTAGAACCAACGACGTTTACTGCAGGGAGTGCGTAATTGTTGTCTTTAGCGTGTTTGAAAATAGCTTGAACTTCTTTTCCTGTGGCAACGCCTGGTTTGATGTTATGGCTCATAATATTGATTTTTAAGTTTAAAACGGTAAAATTAAGAAAATATAATATTTTAAAACGGATAATTAATTCCAAAGTTGAAAACAACGTTGGCAAAGTTGTAATCTTTAAACCATTTTTGACCATCACTTCCTGGATTGTAGGTTTTAAAACCAAGGTCTGCACGAATGACAAAGAATTCTAAATCGTAGCGCAGTCCAAATCCGGAAGCAATAGAAAGTTCGCTTAAATCTTCTAAACCATCGAATCTTGCTTCAGGATCTTCCACATTGTCCCAAAGATTCCAAATGTTTCCAGCATCTATAAAGACTGCACTATTGAATGCGCCAAATAAATTGAATCGGTATTCACCGTTGAATGATAATTTGAAGTTGGCTTCGTTGAAATCATTCACGCCATTAGTTTTGCCTGGACCTAGATCGTAAGGTCGCCATCCGCGATTGTCGTTTGGGCCACCAGCAAAAAAGCTTCGAGCAAACGGAATGGAATTGGAGTTGCCATATGGAACGGCTAAACCACCATAAGCTCTGGTAGCAAAGACTTGCTGATCGCCCAAATCCCAACGTTTGATAAAATTCAATTCCATTTTGGCGTATTGTGAAAATTGAACGTCGAATAAACGGTAATTGTTGTTGCTTCCTTGCTTTAGCCCGATAGGTTCGGCCAAGAGGTTCAGTAGGTTGCCTGCCATTTCAATTTTCGCACGAAATTGCGAAAAGTCTTCATCATAAATATTTTTTCTTGTACTGAAATCGTATGAAAAGTTAGATGCGATAATAAGGTTGTTTTCGGTCAATCTTTCTTTTCTTTCTATTAGGGAATTGGCTGTTTGTTGTTCTTCGGTATCCAAATTGACCTCATTGTTACGAATAGCGCTGATGAAATTATTTGCGCCACTCGGAATAGATAAGTTTGGTGTTTCCTCAGGCTCTACTTCAGTAAAAAAATCACTGCTCAACTGGTCGATATTGTTTTGTGCAATCGTGTTTAGTTCACTGTAAGAATTCCTAAATACATTAAAAAAATTATCAATATTCAGATTGTTTACAAATTGAATATTCATCAAATCTAATTGGTAGGAGAGTTCGCGTTTGGGTTTCCAGCGATAACCAAATGTAGCATTGAGGTTGCGACGATCTAGTCCAATATTTTGTTGCGAGCTAAAACCAATACTAGCTGACGTAAAAGGTGACATGCGTTTGTCGATAATCCTTTCGTTGACGAAGGGAAAAATAATTTTCGGAAAACTCAGTCTCAAATCAGTACCATATTCCAAAATATTCAAAAATTGGTCATCTGGATTGGCAGCATCTCTAGAAGAACCGAAATTGCCACGTCCAGAGAGTTCTAAAGTTTCCGCGCCACGAAATACATTTCTCGCTAATAATGAAGAGTTAAAACCGATACCAAATTCCTGAATATTACTTTGGGAGATATCCACGCTAAAATCTGTAGAAAACAATTCTTTTGGCGTTAAAAATACGTTGGCAATCAAATCTGTGTTGGTGGTGTCACGCGGATCGTTTTGGTATTGCACATTTGGGTATTCGAATATTCTGGTTTCGGACACACGGCTGTTTGTTCTGGAACGGTCAATATCTCGATAGATGCTGTCTTTTTTGATAAAAATCAAATTAGAAATCGCTTTAGGACGAAATTTCAATAAACCAAAGCTAAAAATGTTTATTTTATTGTGTATCGTACTGTCTTCCACATGAGTTGTGGTGCCATCGTAATCTGTAAAAACATTGATGTCGCTGATTTTATGAACTTTGAATGGGATAGAAATCGTGCTGTCGCGTTCCTGAATCTTACGGTTGGCAATATTGATTTTTAAGTTTATTTTATGGTTTGTATTTATGGTATCGGCATAAAATGAAATGTATTCTTTTTCAAAATGATACAAGCCTTGATTTCTAAAATACTGTGTAATTCGATCACGTTCTAAGTTGAAATTTGTTGTGTTATATGATTCACCTGTTTTGATGAAGCTTTGTTTTTTAATAAGTTGGTATAAAGAATCTGCTGCTTGGGATTCGATATTTTCAGTTATGGTGTCGATGATGTAAGCTTTGCCTGGAAATACTTTGTAAGTGACTTTGGCAAATTGATTTACAGAATCTTTTTCAACACTGTATTCAGATTTTGCATTGAACCAGCCATGATTCCAAAACCAATCTTCTAAGCGTTCAGTTGATTCTTCAGCTAAACTTGGGTCGAATATCGCTGGTCGTTCTCCTGATTTTTTAATGCCTTCGTTGATGTTGATGTAGGATTTTTTTAACTGAATGACTTGTTTTTGGGATAAAATTGAAACCAATTTTTGCTTGCGTTTTGGTTTTTTTTCAATCCAGTTGATAAAAGTCTGTTCGGGATTGTCTTTGGCAAGATTGTAAATATGGAGTTTCAGCGGATAGCCAAGCAGTTTAGAATTCGGTTCTTGTTGCAGCTGGTTATAGAGTTCTCTGTGTTCTGAAACAGAATCTTTTTTGAGGATTTCATGTTCGGTAATTAAAAATGAATTCTCATCTAATTTTTTGGTCACATTGCAGGCGCTGAAAACAAGCAGTGTTAGAATAATTAATGTTATTTTTGTAAATTGATTATTCAAGTGTATTTATTTTCTAAAATTTTTTAAATGCTCAGTAAAAGCCAAATTAAATTGATAAAAAGTCTCAGCCAAAAAAAATTCCGCAACATGCATGGTCTTTTTGTAGCTGAGGGCGTAAAAGTAATCAAAGAATTTCTAAAAAGTTCCATAGAATTGCACGCTTTATATGCGATTGCCGATATTTTTCATATTGAAGAAGGCGAGTCACATATTATTTCTGAAAAAGAACTCAAATCGATTTCCAATTTGAAAACGCCACAAACTGCTTTGGCGGTATTTAAAATCCCTAAATCCAAAGCATCTTTTTCTCCTGAAGGTTTGAAATTAGCTTTGGATGGTTTACGCGATCCAGGGAATTTGGGCACAATTATTCGACTTTGCGATTGGTTTGACGTTAAAGATATTTTTTGTTCCACAGATACAGTAGATTGTTTTAATAGTAAAGTTGTGCAAGCCACGATGGGATCTTTGGCAAGAGTTAATTTGCATTACACAGATTTGCCAAAATTTCTTTCGGAAACCCCGCAACCAACTTTTGCCGCTGTAATGAATGGTGAAAGTGTTTACCAAAACGAAGCCATTACTCAAGATGCGATTATTGTTCTAGGAAATGAAGCCAACGGGATTTCTGAAGAGATCGAAAATTTGGTTTCCCATAAAATTTGCATACCACAATTTGGAAAAATCAAAGATACAGAAAGCTTGAATGTTGCTACAGCTAGTGCTATTTTGCTGAGCGAGTTTCGACGACGATACTTTATTGAAACGTGAAATTCAAGAAAATGCCGCGGGTTTTTAAACTTTCAATATTCGAAGTCCAAGGACTGTTTGGATTTTCATCCCGAACCAATTCGTCAGACATGCCAAAAACACCACGAATGGAAGGGGTGAATTTGAAA
Source organism: Psychroflexus sp. (assembly GCA_046260295.1). Lineage (GTDB taxonomy): Bacteria > Bacteroidota > Bacteroidia > Flavobacteriales > Flavobacteriaceae > Psychroflexus. Next base: position 7,858 of record JBHEPM010000002.1, on the reverse strand, counting down.
TATTCTAAGTAGAAATCGATGCCAAAACCAACTTCGTAATAATAGTTCTGTTTTTTCATTCTGAATTGCCCGGCAGAATTATCATCTGGATTTTCCTGATTACTAGATAAGTTGTGGGAAATCGATGCACCAGCGACCAAAAAAGGTTTGAAATTATTCATGCGTTTTGTAGAAAATTTCACCAATAATGGAATGTGGATGTAAGACGATTTCACTTCTCTGAACGCATCATTTTGTTCTTCAAAATTTGGAAAATTCAGATTTCTATTGGCGAAAGTAACGCCAGGTTCTAGCCTTAAATCAATATAGTCATTGATTCTTAAATTTCCGATCAGCCCAACATTGAATCCCGGTGCTTTATCCACTGCAATATCATCTGCTTGATCTTTGTATCTGATTTGAAAATCGTAGAAATTCATTCCTAAATAATACCCCCAAGACCAACGTTTTTTATCGAAATTTTCTTTATTCAAAACGCGTTCTTTGCTAAAAAGCTGGGCTTCAGCTTGTATTGACCCTAAAAGAATCATGATCAGTACGAGTGTCCTCATATTTATTTTTTTGATGCTGAATAGATTGTTGCGACGCCAAATGTTTGTGGCGTATCTTTCACATCTATAAACCCAATTTTTGTCAAAATATTGTTGAATTTTTTGCCATAAGGAAAAACCGAAGCGCTTTCACTTAAATATTTGTAAGCACTTTTATCTTTTGAAAAGGCTTTGCCAATATTTGGTAAAATATAATTTGAATAGAATTTGTAGCCTTGCTTAAAAGGGAATCGAGTAGGGACAGAGGTTTCCAAAACTACAAAAACACCACCGGGGCGTAAAACTCTGTATATTTCTGCCAAACCTTTTTCCAAAGTTTCAAAATTTCTTACACCAAAAGCTACGGTAATTGCATCAAATGAATTATCGGAATAGGGCAATTTTTCAGAATCGGCTTGCACCATTTCGATGCGTTGGTCTAGATTCTTTTTTTGAATTTTAGCTTCACCAACTTTAAGCATACCGGCAGAAATATCCAAACCGATAATTTTTTCAGCTTCAGAATCTGCCAAGGCAATCGCTAAATCTCCTGTGCCGGTTGCAATATCCAAAATGCTTTTGGGTTTGGAAGCTTTTACAATATTTATTAATTTTTTCCGCCATTTGGTGTCAATACCAAAGGAAATCACACGATTCAAACCATCGTAATTTTCAGAAATATTATCGAACATCTGCTCGACTTGTTTTTTCTTTTTGAGTTTGGAATCTTTATATGGTGTGACTTTTTTGCTCATCCTTTTTTTTTGCAAAGATACATTTTCTAAAAAACTAATCTTCAAAATATAAGCGACTTGAAACTCACTTTTTTATAAATTTACCTTAATTTTGCGTTCATGAAAATAATAATTGCAGGCGCAGGAGAAGTCGGATTTCATTTGGCAAAGCTTTTTTCATACGAGTCTCACGCGATTACACTCATTGATGTAGATGAAGAACGTTTGGCTTACGCCGACAAACATTTAGATATTAGAACTTTGAATGGTGATGCCACATCGCCAAGTATACTTAAAGATGCACAGGTTGAGGATTCGGATTTAGTGATTGCTGTAACTTCTAACCAATCTATCAACATTTCTGTATGTGTTTTTTCTAAACAATTGGGTTGCGGTCGAACAGTTTCCAGAGTTTCCAGTCAAGAATTAATTGATAATAAGGATTTGCTGGACATCAAAGCTTTAGGAATAGATGAGATGATTTCACCAGAAGCTTTAGCAGCTGAAGAAGTCATGATGTTGCTCAATCAGTCTGCATTTACAGATACTTTTGAATTTGATGATGGTGCTTTGACTATGATAGGGCTAACCTTGCGTTCCAAGGCACCTTTTCTTGGAAACACAGTACAAGAAGCGGCAGATATATTTCCTGGTTTGCATTTTGTGCCGATAGCATTACAACGTTATGGTACGCAATATACCATAATTCCGCGTGGCGATACGGTTTTTAAACGTGGCGATCGGGTTTATTTTATTACGGATGGTCAAGGCGTTGAAGAGCTTTATAAACTCACCGGAGCAGAAAAACGTGTTATCAAAAAAGTGATGGTTCTTGGCGGAAGCAATATTGGTCGGACTTTGGCGAATACCTTGTGTCATCAAAACTTCAAAGTAAAACTCATTGAAAAAAACTATAAAAAAGCGACAGAATTAGCCAATTTGTTGCCCAATGCTTTGGTCATTAATGCTGATGGCAGAAACGTGGAAATTCTTGAAGAAGAAAACATCACTAAAATGGATGCTTTTGTGGCAGTTACTGAAGATTCTGAAACCAATATTATGTCTTGCTTGGTCGCCAATTCTAAATCTGTACGGAAAACCATAGCTTTGGTTGAAAATATGGATTATTTTCAATTGAGTCATTCTATCGGGATTCATTCTTTAATCAACAAAAAACTTCTGGCAGCCAACAGTATTTTTAGATATATTAGAAAAGGAGATGTAGTCGCCATGACGAAATTGAATAATATGAATGCTGAACTTTTAGAATTTGTAGTGAACGCTGATTCAAAAGTGGTCAACAATAAAATTGTAGATATTGATTTTCCACGGACTTCTGTTGTTGGTGGTGTTATTCGTGATGGTAAAGGCATCATTGCTTTGGGGGATTTCGTCATTAAAGAAGGTGACCGACTGGTGATTTGTACTTTGCCAAAATCTATTAAAAAAGTAGAAAAACTATTCTGTTGATGCATAGCCTAAACTTAAAAGTAGTCACCCACATTATGGGCGTTTTACTGATTTTCAACGGTGGATTTATGCTGGTTCCCACGGTTTTAAGTTGGGTTATTGGTGAGCAAGTTACTTTTGATTTGGCAGTAGCGGCTTCAACTTCAATTTTTATCGGTTTTTTGATGATGTTTTTAACGAAAAACCATGATAAAGCCATCGCCCAAAGAGAAGGTTACATAATTGTTACTTTAGGATGGCTGTTTATGGTTTTGAGCGGGATGTTGCCCTATGCATTTTCTGGAAGCATTACCGGTATTCAAAACATCTTTTTTGAAACCATGTCTGGCTATACCACAACGGGCGCAACAATTTTAAAGGATATTGAAGCATTGCCAAAGAGTATTTTACTCTGGCGTAGTTTGACACACTGGATTGGCGGTATGGGAATTATAGTTTTGGCAGTGGCTATTTTACCATTATTTGGTATTGGCGGTATGCAGTTATTTTCTGCAGAAGCGCCTGGGCCGAGTGCAGATAAGGTGAAACCAAAGATTGCAGATACTGCCAAACGTTTGTGGCTGATTTATTTTGGATATACTGTATCTGAAACAATTTTGCTAAAAGTTGCTGGAATGGGTTGGTTTGACGCTGTCAACCATGGCATGAGTACGATAGCTACAGGCGGATTTTCAACCAAAAATGCCAGTTTAGCTTTTTGGAATGACAATCCTGTTATTCAATATATCATCATCTTTTTTATGTTTTTGGCGGGGACTAACTTTGTGGTGAGTTATTATGCCTTTAAAGGGAAATTTCAGAAAGTTTTGCATAATGAAGAATTCAAATGGTTTTTCTTTTTTATTGCTGGGTTTACTTTGATTTCTGCTGGAGTGATTTATTTCTATGCAGATCCGAGTGTTTCTAGTATAACTCATCCAATGGTTTTTGGTGAATTGGAAAGTGCAGTGAGACATGGCTTGTTTCAAGTACTGGCAATAGTAACCACCACAGGTTTTGTGACGGCAGATTATACTTTATGGACACCATTTTTGACTATTTTATTTTTCGGATTGTTTTTCTTGGGCGGTTCTGCCGGTTCCACATCTGGTGGGGTGAAAGTGGTGCGACATATTATAATGATCAAAAATGGCTTTCAAGAATTCAGAAGAATTTTGCATCCCAACGCCATATTGCCTGTAAGATACAAAGGTAAAGCTGTAGATCAGAAAATTGTATATAATATTCTAGGTTTCTTTATTTTATATTCTTTATCATTTATTTTAGGGGCTGTAGTTTTTGCCGGCACAGGCTTGGATTTTCAAACTGCTATTGGTGCGTCAGCAGCTTCTTTAGGTAATGTTGGTCCAGCATTTGGTGATTTTGGTCCGGTGGATAATTTTGCTTCATTGACTGATTTTGGTAAGTTTTGGAGTTCATTTCTAATGTTAATTGGTCGTCTGGAATTATTTACGGTTTTGATTATTCTGACCCCTTATTTCTGGAGAAATGTTTAGGCGTTTGTTTTAAACTTTTCATTGTATTTTCTTTCTATCAAAATTGTATATATTTGATGTGTTGTTTTTGATTTCAAACATAAAAACCTTAAAATCAATGAAAAGAATTCTGAATAGATTATATTGTTCTTTTGTTATTAAATCTAAACTGTATTTTCGTTTTAATAAAATCAATCCAGCCTTACGACATTCTATTGCTCTTATGGTAATTTTATTTTTGCTTAATTCTTGTAAATATGAAGAATCTAAAAAGGAGAAAAATAAGGAAATAGAAACAATTACTAAATCAACTTCTAAAAGTGAAATTGCTATTGAAGAACCTGTAAAAGTTGAAGAACAATACATTATAAATGATAGTTTGTTAGTCTTATTTAGTTCCAACTTAAATGAAATTGCTTTAAACCCAAAATTCAATTTAAAGGCTGAACCAACAAAAAATAAGCATACTGAAAAGGTTATTGATACAATTAAGACACTAACTTATGATAAAACAGAAATTATATCATACCAGTCAACTGAATGGGAATCAATTTATAAGGCGAAAATTCAAAACCCTGAGTTTGAATTTTACGATGATATAAAAACCGGAATATCAAAAGATAATTTTCAAAAAAAAATCGGGATCGAATTGGAATCAAATTTAATAAAAATCGGGGTTTTAGAGCAAACTTCTTATTTTATATTTCGATTTAAGGATGATGTTTTGAAAGAAATTGGATACAACGGCTACGTGGACTAAATATATATTTACCAAAAACATTAAAGAGTACACTATCCTATCATAAAATATCGTATTTTTAGAAGTGAAATAGTGCCATTTATAAGTTTGTTCAATTTTGACAAAGATTATAGATGCTAATTTCAATCTAAAATATTAGAAATGAAAACAAAAAAACTTCTATTTGGTTTTCCAATGCTTCTTTTATTGATTTGCTGTAACGAGAAACAAACAACTCCATCAGATTCTGTGAAATCAACGCAAGATGTTAACTCTAAACAAAAATTAGTTGATCTTTCTCACGCTTATTCCGATGAAACTGTATATTGGGTCACAGCGAGAGAATTTCATTTAGACACTGTTTTCAAAGGTCACACAGAAAAGGGCTATTATTATTGTGCAAACAATTTTACCACAGCAGAACATGGCGGAACGCATTTGGATGCACCTATTCATTTTGTAGAAAACGGACAATCTGTAGAAGAAATTCAACTTGAAAAGTTAATTGGGTCAGCAATCAAAATCGATGTGTCTTCGAAAACACAAAATAATCCTGATTATTTGATAGAAATCGAGGATTTAAAGGCTTGGGAAAAAGCAGAGAAAATCAAAATTCCAAAAGAAAGTATCGTTTTGTTAGAAACTGGATTTTCAAAATATTATCCCGATAAGACAAAATATATGGGAACCGCCGAGCGTGGAGAGAATGCTGTAGAAAAACTACACTTTCCGGGGCTTTCTAAAGAAGCAGCGCAATGGCTTGTCGACGAACGTGATATCAATGCAATTGGAATTGATACGCCTAGCATTGATTATGGTCAATCTGAATTTTTTGAAAGTCACATAATTTTACTTTCCCAAAACATTCCTATTTTTGAAAATCTAAATAACCTAAACCAATTACCGAATATTAATTTTCAAATAATTGCCTTACCGATGAAAATTAAAAATGGGAGTGGCGCTCCGCTTAGGATTGTAGCGATGCTAGAATAACACCAACCTTTAGCAATAAAATATCGCATTAAACGCGTTCGTTTTCCCTCGAGGTTTCGGGGCTATTTTCTTGTTCATACTCCCGAAGCTTCAGAACTGGCTATGCAAAGTAATCACAGGGTCACGTCATAGAACAAAAAAATAACTTTGTTTTTTTTACTACATTTTATAATTAATTGTAAGAATAGAAGTTGATTCTAATTACAATAAACCCAATCTACAACCGTCATTTTCAATACAAAAGGCTTGATTTTTATAAAATCAAGCCTTTCAAGAAAGTTACTTAATAAAATAATCAATAACCGACATTCTCAGGCTCGTGCTTGTATTCTCTTTGGAAAAGTTCTTGATCTTCAATCATTTTGGCTGTTTTTTCCGGTACTGCTTTTTGCCATCCATCTTCACCTTTAGAGATTTTTTGTAAGATATCTCTTGAAAAATATCCTAAAATATCCTCATTATAATCTTCAATGTCAACAACTCTACCATTGTATTTGAAAAACTTGTAAAGTTCCTTCATTCTCGGATGAACTTTTAAGTTATCGCTAGTTGTAATTTTACCAGTTTTGGGATCCTTGTAAGGATACAAATAAACTCTCAAATCTTTAAAGAATAGTTTGCCAAAAGCTTCTAGGATTCCGCCGCTTAAGTGGCGATAATATTTTTCATCAAACACGTCGATGAGGTTATTCACACCCATAGCGAGTGCCATACGTTCTTTGGTGTAATTTGAAAAATATTCAACCAACTTATAATACTCTTGAAAATTTGAAATCATTACTGTATGACCTAAGGCACAAAGCAATTTCGCACGATCCATAAAATCTTCTTCGTTGATTTCACCTTCCGAACGAAGGTTGGACAATGTGATTTCAAAAACAGGTTGGATATTACCTTCTTTGACCTTTTTTTCTTTTTTAAACAAATCTAAGGCGGTATCGTAAATATCCATATTTACTTTAGTCACTGGCCTAAAACTTCCTCTTAAGGCGATAATATTTTTCTTGTAGAGTGCTTTGGCTGGTAGAATGTTATTACCATCTGGAGCAAACATAACTGCTTCAGTCATTCCATTTTTGACCAACTGCAAACTCATTAATCGGTTGTCCACATCTGCAAAATCAGGTCCAGAAAAGTTTATCGTATCGATTTCAATTTGGTCTTTATGCAAATGATCGTACAAATCTTTTAGAATTTGTTTCGGATTATTATGCGCATAATAAGCTGCATAAATTAGATTTGTTCCCAAAATTCCCAAGGTGTTTTGTTGCAAACGCGCGTCGTTTTCTTTGAAACGAATATGCAACACAATTTTGTTGTATTCAGCATTGGGTTTCAATTGATACTTGATGCCTACCCAGCCGTGACCTTTATAACGCTTAGCGAAGTCAATGGTTGCTACTGTATTGGCATAAGTGAAAAATAATTTATTAGGATGCTTACTTCTGTGAATTCTATCTTCAATAAGCTGTGTTTCGTGATCAATCATTTTTTGCAAACGACTTTCTGTTACATAGCGTCTATCTTCTTCTACGCCGTAAATTGCATCACTGAAATCCTTGTCGTAAGCACTCATGGTTTTGGCAATTGTACCAGAAGAACCACCAGCTCTAAAGAAATTACGAACGGTTTCTTGTCCAGCACCAATTTCAGCAAAAGTGCCGTAGATGTTTTCGTTTAGATTTATTCGTAAAGATTTATCCTTAATAGACGGTGCACTTTTGAAGTCCTTGTCACCCATTATTGTAATAGACATAAGCTGTATTTTTTTGAAGTCTTAAACACTTTTTAAACTCACAACAAAAGTAGTTAATACTTATGTCTAAAGAAAAAAATAACATAGTTTTGTAGTAAAAATAACATTTTGAAAATAACTTTTTTAGGTACAGGAACTTCTCAGGGCGTCCCAGTGATTGG
>JBHEPM010000199.1:0-2735 GCA_046260295.1 Psychroflexus sp. | reverse complement strand
CCAAAGCTTGTGAAACATTTCCCGGACCAGCGGTTAAGTTTTTTTCAATTTTCTCTTTTTTGCGGCGTTTCAACATGCTTTCGATGCCAATTTCAGGTTCAAAACCACGAACCAAAATGGCATCTGCATTGCCTTTGGTGTTAGTGACAATATTGAACAGATGATGAATGCCGTAACACAAGTAAATGTAAGCAATTCCGCCGGACTCGTACATAACTTTGGTACGGTTTGTAAAACGCCCCAAATGCGCATGACAAGCTTTATCGCCAACGCCAGCGTAAGCTTCGGTTTCTGTGATGCGACCGCCAGTCAATTGCCCATCGAAAAAGGTGAATATGTGTTTCCCGATTAAATCTTTGGCCAAATGAACCACATCTTTATTTTCAAAATAGGTTTCTGAAATTTTTCTAGACATAAACATTGATTTCGCCTTAAAATAACTAAATTTAATAATTAATCTATTAATTTGCTATGAAAACTTTAATCTTTTGTTTAATTATAAGCACAACAATAATGGCTCAAAATCAATTTATATACAATTTTGAAATCAATTCAAATCTTAAGGATTGGAAAATTGTAAACGATGGTGTCATGGGAGGATTATCAGAGAGCTCAATTCAACTTAATGAAAAGGGAAATGCATTTTTTTCTGGGGAAATATCTTTAGAAAACAACGGTGGTTTTGCTTCAATAAGACATCAAACTGAAATAGAAAATGTTCAAAATTATCAATATGTAAATCTGAAAGTCAAAGGTGAACCTTCTACTTACCAGTTCAGAATTAAGAAAAACAAAGCGGAAGAAGTTCATTCATATGTAAAGGAATTCAAGGTTACTTCTGAATGGAAAACCGTTCGACTAAAACTATCTGACTTTTATCCTAAATATAGGGGAAGAAGTTTAAATTTACCCAACTTTAATGCTGATATCATTCAGGAAATCGCCATATTAATAGGGAATAAAAGAGTCGAAAAGTTTCAAATAGAAATTGATAAAATCTACTTATCTAAATAATATTTATGAAAGAATCTGATAAGAAATTTATTGAAAACTGGAAAGCCACCAAAAAAGCAGGTAAAAAAAAGTATATTATCACCCACGGCTTGGCTTTTGGACTTATTATTTTTATTGTCAATACAAGCATGAATTATTGGGGAAAATGGGAAAGCATGGCATGGGATTCTTTGTTGATTTCTCTGCTAATTTCTTTAGTTTTAGGTGGTGGAATCTATGGTTTTGTTACATGGCATTTGAACGAATATCTTTACAAAAAGAAAGTCAAAAATCAATCTTGATTTCAGTCAGGAATCAAAGCTTTTAAATCTGAAATGGTATTGGCGTCTTCAATTTTTTTGTCAGTTCGCCAGCGTAAAATTCTCGGAAAACGGGTTGCTACACCACTTTTATGGCGTTTGGATTCGGCGATGCCTTCAAAAGCAATTTCAAAAACATGTTGATATTCCACACTTCGCACGGGTCCGAAACGCTCGATGGTGTTTTTCTTAATCCAAGCATCTACTTTTTTAAATTCTTTATCTGTTAAACCCGAATAAGCTTTGGCAAAAGTGATCAGTTTGGTTTTGTCGTCGTTCCACAAGCCAAAAGTGTAATCTGTGAACAAATTGCTTCGCCGTCCGTGACCTCGCATGGCGTAAGTCAAAACTGCATCAATGGTAAACGGGTCTGACTTCCATTTCCACCAATCGCCTTTTTTTCGACCAACACCGTAAATGGAATTTTTTCTTTTAATCATCAAACCTTCAGATTTAATGTCTCTCGCACCTTGGCGTTCTGTGGCTGCATTTTCCCAAGTGCTGAAAATCATAGTTTCAGAAAGATGAAATACAGGGATTTTCTGTTTAAAATTCGCATATAAATCATCTAAAATTTCCCGTCGTTCTATAAACGGTGTTTTCCGAATATCTTCGCCTTTGAATTCTAAAATATCGTAAGCTTTCAAAATTACAGGAAGTTTTTCAAGCAATTTTTTGGTGACATTTTTTCTACCAATTCGGGTTTGCAAGTCTTTAAAATCACCAATATTATGATTGGGAAATGGTAGAATTTCGCCATCCAGTACGGTTCCGTCTGGTAAAAATTCTGTAAAAGTTTCAAACTCCGGGTATTTATCGGTTACCAATTCTTCGCCACGACTCCAAACGAACAACTGATTTTTCCGTACAATTAATTGCGCTCGGATGCCATCCCATTTGTGTTCGAAAATCCAATCTTCTGGCGCACCTAAATCTTCCACCTCATCATCAATAGCATAAGCCAAATAAAACGGATATGGTTTCGATAAAAAATCGGCTTCATTTTCTTCTAAAATCAATGCTTTGTAAGAAATTTTATCTGGATTCCAATTTCCCATCAATTTGAAAGCTAAAATATCTTCATCTATGTTGGTCGCTTTGGACAAAGCGCGTGTCATCAGTTTTTGGCTCACCCCAATTCTGAAACCACCGGTAATCAATTTAGTAAAAACAAAACGCTCATAATAATCGAGTTGTTGCCAGTTTTCTGACAGATACTTTTTCTTTTCACTATCAGATTTTGGCTTGAGTGCAATGATTTCTTGTAGAAACTCCGTTAAACTTTTATCGGTTTGTGATTCTGCATTTGGCACAACCAAAGCAATGGTTTCAGCTAAATCGCCAACAATATGATAGGATTCTTCAAAAAGCCAAAGTGGTATTTGAGCCAATTCTGAAGCGTAATTTCTAATTTTAGTACTA
>JBHEPM010000198.1:0-2773 GCA_046260295.1 Psychroflexus sp. | reverse complement strand
ATTAAAAGACGTGCTAAAAGCATCTCAAATGACAAAGTAAGAAGCACTTTTTGTATTTACTGGAAATATTGAAGATCATAATAATTGGACCAAAGAAATGAGAGAAAAAAGCATTGAAGAACATAAAGAGCATATTAATTTTTTCAATAAATTACTTGAAAAAACAGAGATAGCATTTAGGCAATCCGATGTATTCAATAATTTCAAAGATAAAAATTGGGGTTATTCCATAACTGCGACCAGGCTTATAAAGAACAAACCTGTAATTGTTGGATTTAACTGGGGAGCAGGAAATAACTGGGATTTAGAATTCAAAGACCAAGCAATTCAAAAAGACTATCCATTTTCATCTTTTAGCGGATTATATGCTGAATTAGGCTCTTTTGTAAAAGTTGTGAACTTGTTTTCTAAATATTTACCTGAAGCAAATAGCGGGATTCAAACAAATTTCTGTTTTTTCCGATCTCAGTATGAACATCAAATTTCTGGAAAAGATAAAGAACTGTGTGCTCCATTATTTGAGGAACTTATTGAATATCTTAAACCTTCAATGTTAATAACATTTTCTCGGTCACTTAACGAATACTTGAATCTGAAAGAAAAGATAATTGACAAACAAATATTGGAGATTCAATCTAAAAATAAAACAATATATGCTACAAAAGGAAGTGTATTAATTGGTGATAAGAAAATTGATTATTATAATTTACCACATCCGAATTATCCGATTAAAACTGAAGCAAGACTAAAAGCATGGGATTTTTGTTTTAAAAGAATGAATTATTAACGCACTCTTACATTTTAGCAATCAAGGTACAGTTGAGCCCCGAAAAAAGGCAGCAGGTTTACTTACTGTCTTTTTTTAAGTAGTACCTGCCATCGAAATGCACCCCGCTTGTGCCGGTTTGTAATCGGTGCCGAACCTAAAAGGTACATTTTTAAAAAGTTCCGAATTACCCGAATGGAATCATTCGTGTCAAATTCATACAGGCAGCAGGTTTTTAAAACCCGACATCGTGGGCGCCACCTGTCAGCGTTTTAATTCTAAACTAAACAATAAAAATTTCAACCAACTACTTGTTTTTCAACCAAAAGATTTTTAGTTTTAATGCCTTGAAACTGAAACAAAAACTGCATGAACAAAACACCCGAAATATTGCCCCGGAAAGCGCTTTACCGAAAGCCTGAAATTTTAAGGATTGAGTGTCCTTTCAATCAGAAGGTTTTTGATAAAACTACAGGTAGGCAAAAATATGAATCCACTGAACAAATGGTGTTTGGTGGATTCGGGAAATATGAACAGACAAAAATGTTAGCGTTCAGTTTGAAAAACAATTTAGAATAACATTTAATGTTGATAATAATTGACAACGAAATCAAAAACAGAACAAATGAAAACCAACAATTTTGTGAGATTGTTTTTGTTGATTTTATGCCTGCACTTAACATTGACTTCTTCTTGCTCAACTGCCAAAACCGACCAAGAATTGTTTGAAGAAATAATTTTAAAATATGTGAAGCAATTTCCTGACATTCCAAATGAATTGGATGTTAAACCTACATTTGAAATTCACTTTATTCACACAAGTGACACGATTAAATTTTGGATTTCAGGGCATATTGGAGAACCAAGTCTTATTCCACCTTTGGAGCCTGGGACTCAACCTCCTTTAAATCCTCTTGAACAAAAAGGAATCATAAAAATTAACAAACAACCATATGTAATTTATGACTTCAAAAATTCTGATGGTTATAATTTATACAACCCAAATTCTGTAAATAAGAATAAAATAAAAAAGATTAAAAAACTACCATATGGCTACACTGCTGGAATGATAATTCCTGAAAGTTGGCTGGTTGCAATATTTAGTGGAAATATTAAAATTATTGACAAAAGAGAACCATATAAAATCCAACTTTAAGGATGGAAGAAACAAAAACCGAAACGCTAACATTGCACATATTGCAGGGCGGGGTTCGGTAATACGCCAACTGCGGATTCCCGCATCGCAGTTCCGTGTCCTTCGGACAGGAACGCGCTCCGAAATCCGCCCCGACAACATGTACCAAACATTGTGTGTAATGATAGAAAAATCTTGCAAAATTGAAACATATTTTTAATTTAAAAATTTCGTAAATTTGAATTTAAAGAAAGTATTTTAATGAAACAACGATTTTATCTTGACACTTCAGTTTTTGGAGGAGTATTTGACAAAGAATTCGATGAATTTACTTTGCAATTGTTTGAGCGGATTAAACTTGGAAAAATTATCTGTGTATACTCTGAATTGGTTGAAACCGAACTTGTAAAAGCACCAAAAAAAGTAAGAGACTTTTTTGCCGATTTACCAAAAGTGAGTTTAGAAAAAGTCGAAATAACGGATGATATTCTTGCACTTGCGACCAAATATATAGATGAAAAAGTTGTTGGAGAAACAAGTTTTGACGATTGTATCCATATCGCAACCGCAACAATTCAGCGAGCGGATATTTTAGTAAGCTGGAATTTTAAACATATTGTGAACGTTTATAGAATAAGAGGATATAATTCAATAAATTTAAGAATGAATTATCCATCATTGGAAATACGTTCACCTAAAGAAATTGTCGAATATGAAAACTAAAGAAGAAAACACAAAAAAAGATTTTGATACGGTAAAAACGTTTAGAAAAATCAAAGACAAAATTTCAAAAGACTTGAAAGGATTGAGCTTTTCGGAAATTAAAGAATACTTAAAAAAGGAGAGTTCAAAATTACAAACGGAATAAGCAC
>JBHEPM010000197.1:0-2803 GCA_046260295.1 Psychroflexus sp. | reverse complement strand
TTTTTATATTTTGTGCCTTTGCACAAAAATTTAAACAAAGAAATAAATATGTCAGATTCTGCAAGACGATTGGAAAGCGGGAATTGGTGGCGAACATTACAGTGGTCATTAATCTTCATTTGGTCTTTGTTTGTTGTGTTTTCTTAAATAAATTATAATTAATCAAAATCCTAAATTTAAAAGGCAGGAAAACTTGAATTTCTCATTTAAAATTCGTAATATAGCAGGATTTCAGTTATTAATTATTATATAAATATTATATATGAGACAGTTTGGTGGATTAGACAGTCCATTTTACAAGCTTTAGCAGAACAATCTCGTGTAGTGAGATTACCGCTCAATAAAATTGGCGTGATCAATAAAATCAACAAAACTTTTTCTCATCTTGAACAAGTTAATGAACGTCCACCTTCTGCCATAGAAATTGCTAAGGAATTGGATATGAGCGAATCTCAGGTAAAAGTTGCCCTCAAAAATTCTGGTCGACATTTATCAATGGATGCGCCATTTAAAGAAGGCGAAAATGATTCTAACTTGTACGATGTGTTGAGTTCGGCAGAATCGCCTACGCCAGACGATCAGTTGATGAGAGATTCTCTAAGTATCGAAATCAATCGTGCTTTGGAGACACTTTCTCAACGTGAAGCTGATGTGATAAGATTGAATTATGGCATCGGAAATCAACCGGCAATGACGCTTCAGGAAATTGGCGATACGTTTGATTTGAGCAGAGAACGTGTGAGACAAATTAGAGAAAAAGGCATCAGACGACTAAAACACCAGTCGAAAAATAAAATGTTGAAAAAATATTTAGGTTAATATTCAACATATAAAACAAAAAAAAGACTTTTGTAAATTACAAAAGTCTTTTTTTTTTCAAAATTTACTTAATTTCCTATTTTTTAGGCGGTTGAGACGGTCTCATTTCAACTTTACTAGGCAAAGTTCTTGGATTCATCTTAAACAAATCAACGACCATTTCTCCAATATCTTCAGGTTGAATTTTCCATGCATCGCTTTCATCTGGCGTATTTCCATTGAAATGCGTGGCTACAGAACCTGGCATTATTGTAGAAACATTGATTTCATGATGTCTCAAATCTAACATTACTGCTTGCGTAAACCCAGTTACACCAAATTTACTAGCATTATAAGCCGAGCCATTTGGAAAGAAATTTGTTCCTGCCAAACTAGAAATGCTAATGAAATAACCTTTAGATTTTTTCAAAGCTTCCACAGTCGATTTTATTGTAAAAAATACACCAGTTAAGTTAGTATCTATCGTTTCTCGCCATTGTTCTTCTGTTAAATCTTCCACGTTTTCGTAATGTCCTAAACCTGCGTTGGCAATGACATAATCCAATTGTCCAAATTCAGACAATATTTTATCAACGGCTTTTGTTTGCTCATTTAAATGTCTTACATCAGCTTTAACTCCTAAAGCTTTTGCGTTAGAAATATTTGAATTTAACAAATTGGCAGCTTCATCTGCTGAAGCTTGCGAACGGCTTGTAATTGCAACATTAACGCCTTGTTTCATCAAAGCTTCCGCAATGCCAAAACCAATACCTTTGCTCCCACCGGTTATAAATGCTGTTTTATTTTTCATAATTTTAATTTTTAAAATAATTCAATCGAAAGTTACAATCTAAATGAATATTTGTTCCCTGTTTTAAAAATATTTAACGCTGAAATCTGTTGATATTATTATACTTTTGACAATTGATAGAAATTTTAAAATGAAGAAAAGGAAACCTAAGAAAAAATCGCTTCAAAAGAAGATTTTTAAATATATCGCACTATTCATTTTGGTGCTAACTTTGGCGTTTTTCGCTTTTTTTGGAAGCGTATATTTTGGATTCTGGGGAAAAGTTGAAAACACAGAAGACATCAAAAATATCCACCAATCAGAAGCCAGTATGATTGTGGATAAAGACCAAAAAGTAATCGAAAAAGTTTATAAATACGATCGCCAATCTATCGGTTTTAATGATTTTCCACAACATCTTATCGATGCCTTAGTCGCTACAGAAGATGTTAGGTTTTATGAACACGATGGCGTAGATAATTTGAGTTTGTTGCGCGTTTTTTTCAAAACAATTTTAGCTGGAGACGATTCTTCTGGCGGCGGAAGCACGATTACCTTGCAACTTGCCAAAAATCTATATGGCAGAAAAAATTATGGCATTTTCAGTATGCCAGTAAATAAGTTGAAAGAAGGTATTGTGGCAAAGCGAATTGAATCTGTCTACAGCAAAGAAGAAATTCTTGAAATGTATCTCAATACGGTTCCATTCAGCGGAAATACCCACGGCATAGAAAGTGCTTCACGTAAATTTTTCAACAAATCCACTTCAGAATTGAACCTTTCAGAATCTGCAACTTTAGTTGGAACTTTGAAAGCAAACCACTCTTACAACCCGAGATTATTTCCAGAGCGCAGCCAATTGCGCCGAGATGTTGTGATTACACAAATGCTGAAATACGGCTACATTTCCAGTGGAAAAGCAAATTCAGCAATGTCGAATAAAATTGAACTGAATTATTCTAATGAGGATCCATATCAAGAAGTTTATTTTGTAGAATTGGTTAAAAATCGGGTTGAACAAATTTTAGATTCAATTGAAAAACCAAATGGAAAATCATACAATTTATATGAAGACGGATTGGTTATTCACACCACTTTAAATCTGAAACAACAGAAAATTCTTGAAAATTCACTTCAAAAGCACTTGTTAAAATTGCAATCACAATTTGAACAAGAATATGCTACCAATCCACCATGGAATAAAGAATCTTTTAT
>JBHEPM010000196.1:0-2804 GCA_046260295.1 Psychroflexus sp. | reverse complement strand
CTGACATCTATAATCTCCAGTGTTGATGGACATGGTGGCCTTCACCAGCCGCGCGGCGAGTGCAAGGACCTTGTCTCTGATTATTGAATTTCATCAATGATGTTCTGTATTAACTCGATTTTATGGGAATTTGGATACAATAGCTCACATCCTATCTCATTTCCGTTTTCATCGTCGATTGGTTTGAAAAACTCAATTTCGATTCCGATTCTATCTTCCAAATAATCTTCAAGTATCGGTAAATCACCCCAGGAATATAGGGTTATGGAAATAAAATCTTCTTTTTGAACTGCAATTACTGGCTTTTTTGTCTTTGAATCAATCATAAACAGGTTCCTCTGTTTTCATATAAAATCATTATAAGCCTTGGCACACACAGAACTGGAGACGAAGCAGTACGGGTGATAAATCTTTGGGGCAGCAAAAGGCCGCAAATTTGCTTGTGCCGTGGGTTTGATTGATTTTTTGTGCGCTGTGAAAATTCATTTATACAAATCACAATCGATATTTCACTCCAGCTTTGAGTACTTCTGTTTCAGATTTAAGCTCAGCCTTCATTCTTTTAAGAGAATGGTCACAGCTATCGTGTCCTGATAAAAATATTTTTTCTGGTTTGGCTTTATTTAAAGCTGAAATTGTGCTGCTCAGGTCTTCATCTGTTATTTTCTGCCATACAGGTTTTCCTGTTCCCAGAATGGTTTGGAATTGAATTCCCGCTCGGTTTCCTCTGCCTGCAGTAACTGGAAAGTGAAGTCCACCGCCTATTGTGTAAATATCTTTATCTGCAACACTCCTCACCATCTGAATTATTAACTCTATTGTAGGATGACCGCATCCTGTAAAGATTACCAATCCTTTATCTTTGATATTTGCAAACAACGCCTGTTCTTCTGTTAAACCCAAGAAAAAGAGGCTTCGAGCGAGTGGTCCAGTAGTGGCGATTCCAGCAGTTAATAAACGGGGTTTATCAATTATATCGCATTTGAATCCTTCTGCTTCAGCTTTTGCTGGAAGAAAACATGGTTTACCACTTGGTTTACCAATCGTTTTTGGCAAAGTCACACGCTTTAAGCGACTTGCCTGCATGCCTCCCATGTGGTCAGGGTGAAGGTGAGAGATAACCAGTGAATCTACTTGATCCAAATTGAATCCCAATTTTGTAGCATTTTGCGCCAAAGCAGGACGTTCTGGCCCAAAACCGACATCAAATAATAATGAGCCGAGATCAGAACGAAAAAAATAAGAAACACCCGCGTCTCCCAAATAACCATCTTTAGTTTTTTCCTCTACCAAGACGGTTAAATCCAGATACTCAAGTTCCGGCAAATCTATCGGTTCAGATCTATCCAGACGTTCTTTGTTTAGCTCTGAGGCGTAATTGCAATTATTTTTAAATTTCTGATTTTTTACTGATAAAAAAGGAATCAAAACAGGAGACCCCAACCCTAAAACTGGCCACCAAAATGGGGATATTCGAAATAGCATTTAAACCTCCTTTTTTTTTTCGTCCATCTTGTAAATTTGAAGGTTACCGGGCCACAGAATGCAAAAATTATGGGATTCAATGGTTTCAATTTTGGCAGATTTGCAGTTTTCTGCGACTCACTAACTGGCCTTTTCGGCTTCCGATCTGTATGTCTCTACGGCGCTTTGACATGCTACCTGAATTTCATTTTCACATCCTCTTCAGATTGGCCAATGGCTTTTGAAATTTCGCAAAAGAAATCCGAGTTGAGTTCAATATCAAAAACGATCTTAGTTGACTGGCATTCAGGACAAATGGCGGTGTCAATATATAACTTGTTTCCAGATCCTGGTGTTTTGAAAAAGACATGCGCAATTCCGAACTGCTCTGCTATAAAGGTGCTGATCGTGTTTTGGGTTTGATCGTCGGAAAACTTATTCTTTGCAACACCTGATACAGCAAACAGTCTCCTTGCAAAACTCCCTCGATGGTCACAATTCGAGCATCTTACGGGTTTGAGTGAATCAAATTTTGCCATATTCATTGTTGCAACAGTTTCATCATCATTAAGCTCTCTGATTTTAATCGATTTTTTCATAGACTACCTTTTTGTCATGATCTTCAAGTTTTTTCCCCGAACAAAATAATGTGTATTTCCGTCCATTGTGTCCTTTGGAATGTTGTCAGACCACACAACTCCAAAAACTGAACCATAGTACAACAATGGATTTTCATCAATGGCATAATGCTATCAATTTTAAAAAATCTATTTTCAAGCTATTCAAGGGCAATCAATAAGGGAAAACCTTTAGATGAAAAATGGATGAAGATGTGCTTGCAGAAGCATTTTACGGGAAGATGTGTTCATTGGCCCGGCCAGGAAAAATTCAGCAGGACCAGTTGCCATTGATTAAAAAGTTTGTTTCATCGATGAAACATTTCAAAAATTGAATGCCATCACAATATATTGTGGTTGAGCCATTTTGTCCGAGACTCTTTAATCATTGAAATAGTGTGGCTTCTTATCATTCAAAATTTAATGAAAAACAGATTTCCAATGTATAGAAAAAGTCATGAATACCACCGGCAGCCTTGAAGTTTTGGCCATCAGGTATGATCAAGTTTAGGATAATGATCCTTGAAAGGGGAAATTATCGGTACAGTCATAAAGTCTGGCTGCTCGCATATCCCCGATTGTCAGCCATTTCATCTAAAATTGCGATCTTACCGTTTATCAGGATGCGGTGGCATACATCGACCAATCCGTCTGCGGTGCCTTTGATCAACAGGACATGGCCGGTATATCCGTCTTGCCCGGTTAAAACGGAAACAGGATAGG
>JBHEPM010000195.1:523-2846 GCA_046260295.1 Psychroflexus sp. | reverse complement strand
TTCTAATGGTATAAAACATCTTAAAATTGTTGAGTCCGGTGATGGTCAAAGGCATGAGCACTATTTAAAGAAAGGTGAAGTTGTTAATATTCACAACACGTTGTTTGCTTACAATCAACAAACTGATGGCGCTATCAATATTACAGAAAATGAAGCTGAAAACTTTAGCATTTCAAGTCCCTTTGAAGGTCAGGTAATGCGGATGGCAGACCAACAGCAGTTCAATTTCGCCAAGGATTCTTTACAACCCTTTAAGTTTAGGTCTTTATACAGTATTGGTCAGATGCAATTTGTTATTCCTGAGATGCCCATAAAAGGCGTTGAAGGGATCGTGAAATCTGAAAGCTCTGATAAAAACCAACCTGATGGTGTGATTTTAAAAGTGGAAACTCAAGGAGAAGCAGACACCC
Source organism: Psychroflexus sp. (assembly GCA_046260295.1). GTDB lineage: Bacteria > Bacteroidota > Bacteroidia > Flavobacteriales > Flavobacteriaceae > Psychroflexus. The sequence goes on along the minus strand of JBHEPM010000195.1, from coordinate 2,436 downwards.
TAAATCTCATTGGTGGTCAAGGCATGCTTGAGCCTATGGAAAAAACTAAACTTGGTGATTTTGATATCAGTCTGCGTTATGGGAGTAAAATATTAGATTTGCCTTTCGCTATAAAATTAGAAGATTTTATAGCTGAAAAACATCCTGGAACAGAAGATCGCAGAAACCCGAGTTACAAATCGTTTGAAAGTAAAGTTCAGGTTGTAGATGGAAGCAACACATACCCTTACCACATTTATATGAATCATGTTTTAGATCACGAAGGTTACAGATTTTTCCAATCGTCTTTTGATCCTGACGAACTCGGAACTGTTCTTTCTGTAAATCATGATTTTTGGGGAACCTGGATCACTTATATTGGATATTTTTTACTCTACCTCGGTATGATGCTCATTCTCATAGACAGCGGTTCAAGATTTGGAAACCTCAGAAAACAACTGGAAAAGATTAAAGCCAAAAAAGCGAAATATTTTGGTGTTTTGATTTTGACTTTGGGCTTATCAGGATTTGCTCAAGCACAAAATACAAACTCTACAGAAAAAACTCAACCACATGAAGATCATGTAGAAGTACAAAATGAAAAAATAGATTTCAATTCTAAGCGTTTTGATTCTATAATTTTAGCCAATAAAATAGAAAAAGAACACGCCGAAAAGTTTGGTAAGCTTGTGATTCAAGATGAAGGCGGTCGCATGAAACCGATGAACACATTTTCATCGGAATTGTTGAGAAGGATAAGTCATAAAGACTCTTACAAGACTTTGACCGCAGATCAAGTAATGCTGTCAATGATAGAAAACCCCATGCCCTGGTATTCAAGACCTTTGATATACTTAAAAAGAGGAAATGACAGTTTACGAAAAGTTCTTGGAATTGAAAAAGAGAAAGAATATGCATCACTTTTAGATTTTTTTAATCCTGATGGGAGCTACAAATTAAATCCTTTCCTTGGCGAAGCTTATCGTGCTGAGGTGAGAAACCAATTTCAAAAAGATTATGTCGCTGCAGATCAACGTGTCAATTTACTCTCTGATGCCTTACAAGGTAAGTTGTTGAAAATTTTTCCGATACCAGAAAACCCTAACAATAAATGGGTTTCTCGTAATGAAGCTTTAAAAGAAAATTATTTTACAGGAATGGATTCGGTCTACACACTGCAGATTCTTCCTATCTATATGCAACGTTTGCAGGACGCTAGACAAACAGGTGGATACAAAAAAGCTGATGAAATTTTGACAGGGATGAAAAATTTCCAAGAGCGCTTTGGATCTGAGGTGATGCTATCCGAAGAAAAAATTGAGGTTGAAGTGCTTTACAACAAAATTGATATTTTCAATAGGCTTTATAAATATTATCTGCTAGCAGGTGCATTAATGATTATAGTGGTATTATATCGCATTTTTAAACAAACAAAAATCAATTTAGGTCTTCTTAATGTATTTAAAATCACCTTACTTTTACTTTGGATTACACACACCTTAGGTTTAGCTGCACGTTGGTATATTTCTGGGCATGCCCCATGGAGTGATGCCTATGAGAGTATGATATATGTCGCTTGGGCAACGATGTTTTTTGGTTTGGCATTTGGAAGAAAAAGTGATTTGACCATGGCTTCAACAGCTTTCGTAACTTCCATCATACTTTGGGTTGCACATTTGAACTGGTTAGATCCTTCAATTGCCAATTTACAACCCGTTTTAGATTCTTACTGGTTAATGATACATGTAGCCGTTATCGTCGCAAGTTATGGTCCGTTTACATTGAGTATGATTATTGGTTTAGTCGCATTATTTCTCATTTTGGTTACCACACAAAGAAATAAAGTTAAGTTAGATCTTAACATAAAAGAATTGACTGTTATTAACGAAATTTCGTTAACTGTTGGTTTGGTCATGTTGACAATAGGAAACTTT
>JBHEPM010000195.1:0-513 GCA_046260295.1 Psychroflexus sp. | reverse complement strand
TGGGCAAATGAAAGTTGGGGCCGTTATTGGGGTTGGGATCCTAAAGAGACGTGGGCGCTCATTAGCATTATAGTTTATGCTTTTGTGATACACATGCGCTTTGTTCCTGGCTTACGTGGCAGATTTGCTTTCAATTGGGCTGCTGTTATTGCTTTTGGTTCAATCTTGATGACCTATTTTGGAGTTAATTTCTACTTGACCGGTTTGCATTCTTATGCCAGCGGTGATCAAATCATAAGTTACCAATTTATAATCATCACTTTTGTTGCTTTATTATTAATTGGCTATTTTGCAAACAGAAAATATAAAAAATATTATCAAAAATAAGATCATGAAAACATTTATCACAAAAACACTTACCGTATTATCAATTACATTATTTATTGCTTGTGGCAAAACTACCGATGTCGTTGAGTCAGGTACTTATCAAGGAACAATTACAGAAGTTGAAGCTGATAAATCTGAGATTTACGTCAAAACTGATGATGGTAAAACTTTAGAGCTTTATTTTAC
>JBHEPM010000194.1:0-2847 GCA_046260295.1 Psychroflexus sp. | reverse complement strand
TATAAAAGGCATGCCAAGAGGCCATCCAAACTGAACAGTTTTAATATCTTCACCAATTGCTTTTTTGTGCGCTGACGATAGTGATTGAAGCCATTTCCTAACAGGTTCTGTTCCGGAAACTGTCTTAAAAAAATGAACTTTCAGTTTGATATCATCGAAATCCATATGTCATGATGTACCAAAATTGGTGCTCCTGTCAAGAAGCCTTTTCCCGGATAAAGAGATTCATCGGAAATTCCAATTTGACATCCCCGACAGTTCCACTATTTTTACGGGTTTCCCCCAATTCACCATCAAAAAAATATTAAATTCTTATTCTGTTGAAAAAACAATCAGATAGATCGTTTCGCTAAAAAAAAACTATCATCAAATAGGTGAAATGCCTGCCATACGTTTTAAAAAGATCGATGATAGAATGAATTTTCCTATACGGTTATGAACCATCAACTCTTCCCCATTCGTGAGAAAATATTTCCAGGGTAAAAAAGGAAGCGATGGTAAGTATATGAACTGGCCAAAAAAAACAGCTAAAATCACACTTTTTGTTTGCAAAGCGTTATACATTAGTCTAATATGTTCATTTATTGGGCATTTTCAGAATGAAACGAACAACTAAGAGGTGATTTTATGCCGTCAAAACGCGGAGGATACAGGGGAATACCAAAACCCAAGTTACCACCACATCTAAAACGCGTTCACGTACCCGCCCGAATTCAAAAATGGATGGTTGATCAATTAAAGGAACAAGGAGAAGTCGGGGCCGTTTTAGAGGAAATTCTGATTAAAGCAGGTTTTAGATACAGTGAATCCTCGAGCCAACATGAAAAAAAAGGAAAAGACCCCGTTACGCTCAATTTGTTAAACAAATAGAGTATTCGTGCAACCCAAAAACCATTAATAACAGGGATGACACACGCTATGACACAAGGCGTTCTTCCATTCAAATATGAAGAAGAAAAAACTCAAACCGGTATGACCGCACTGGCAGGATTGCCAGTTTATCTCGATCTGGCCAAGGTTATAGGATTATCCGAGTCCCTTCAAAAGCATTTAAAAATTAGAGAAAATTCCCAAGGCTGGACCGATTCCCAGATGGTTTTGTCGTTGGTGCTGCTCAATCTTGCGGGCGGAGATTGTGTTGATGATTTAAAAATACTGGAGGCGGATGAGGGTTTTTGTGAAATACTGCGTAAATCCGAAATGCATGGCCTATCGCGTCAAGTACGCAGAGCCCTGGAACGAAGATGGCGTAAAGAAAGAATCCGATTTGTGCCATCCCCCTCTGCGGCGTTCAGATATCTGTCTGAATTTCATGACGTAACGCAGGAACAAAACCGAGAGCAAAGAAAAGTAAAAGCATTCATCCCTGCACCCAATGAGCATTTGAATGGTCTGGCAAAAACAAACAAAGATATGTGTGCATGTCTGAATGCGGTAAAACCGATTCAAACTGCCACATTGGATATGGACGCAACTCTGGTTCAATCCAGTAAAGCGAATGCGCTTTACTGTTATAAAGGATTCAAATCCTATCAGCCGTTAAATACCTGGTGGTTTGAACAGGGAATTCTTTTGCACACAGAATTTCGTGACGGTAATGTCCCTGCCGGTTTTGAACAGTTAAGAGTTTTCAAAAGCGCCTTGGACTGCCTTCCGGAAAATGTGGAAAAAGTAAAGCTCAGATCCGACACGGCAGGATATCAGCACAATCTTTTAACGTACTGTGAGACAGGAGAAAATGACCGCTTTGGCAGGATTGAATTTGCAATTGGGTGTGATGTGACCCAGGCTTTCAAAATTGCTGTGGCGCAAATCCCTGATTCAGAGTGGCAGCCGATTTACAAAACGAAGAGTGGCAAACAAATGAAGACCGGCAGTGAATGGGCAGAAGTTTGTTTTGTTCCCGATGAATTGTGCCATAGCAAAAATGCACCGGAATACAGATACCTTGCCAAACGCCAAGTTCTTGAAGGGCAATCATCTTTGCCCGGTATGGAAGAACCGGAGCCTTCCCTTCCTTTTCCGACCATGCAAATGGTGGAGACAAAATACAAGATTTTTGGTATTGTGACCAATATAAGCTATGCAGAAATGAACGGAGAGGACCTGATTCATTGGCTTCATGAACGATGTGGCAAAAGTGAAGAAGTTCATGCGGTGATGAAAGACGATCTGGCCGGAGGGAAACTGCCATCTGCAGATTTTGGTGAAAATGCAGCATGGTGGTGGATTATGATATTGGCCCTGAATTTAAATGTGATGATGAAGAAATTAGCATTGGATCCTTCCATAGAAGCCACACGGATGAAAAGGATCAGATTTTCAATTATAAATATCCCGGGCAGGATCATCAAACGTTCCCATGAGTTATTTTTGCGTTTATCCAAAGGGCATCCATCATATAGTGTTTTGGTTGAAGCACGTAGGCGAATTGCCATGTTTAAAGGGATCTGGGACCCTTCCGGGTAAGTTTATGGTAGAAATGCTCACCAAAATTTGTTTTTCCCGCCTTACCAATGGGATAGTTACGTCAAAAAATCCCCGATCTAAGGGGGTTATCAGATGCCTGAGTTAAAAAAAGGCTAAATCCGGCCGAAATCGACCCTCGCCAAGAAAAAAATCCCCCCGAATTTCCTTTGGACAGGTCTACATAAAATTAGGCGGTGGATTTGGGATTGATGATAATATCGACAAATTATTTTTGGCATGGTATTAATAAATAAATGTAAAGAGATAATCATAAAGGGGGGTGAATTATGGGCAAACAAACAATTTTAATCGTTGATGACGAGCCTGATTATGTGATAATGCTGAGACAAACCCTTCAAGATAAAGGATATATAGTTG
>JBHEPM010000193.1:0-2929 GCA_046260295.1 Psychroflexus sp. | reverse complement strand
AAAACCATTTCGGAATTTTAAGCATAAAATCGACCTTTCAGATTTCAGACAAAATTGGTTTGATTTTAAGCAAAGTGAGTTGGAAAAAATAGTAAAAAATCAATTGGACAGTGGAAAAGCCAGCGCATAATATAGGCTATAAGTAAATGGGGATTAAGTGATTAAATGAAAATAAAAGTATAAATCAATCCCGATAGCTATCGGGAATGCTAAACTGAAAAGCAAGTTTGCTTATAATCGCTAACATACTTGTTTTAGAACTGGAGAAATCTATTTTATAACCAACCCAAAACAATATGATAACCATGAAAAAAACAATCTTAACCCTCATATTACTTATAGCATTAGGTCAAATCAATTTTGCGCAAACCAATTTTGACAAAGCAAAACTGGATAATTACTTCAATTTACTCGAAGAAAATAATAAATTTATGGGAAGCGTTGCCGTTTCAAAAAATGGTAAAATCATTTATACAAAGTCAATCGGGTATGCTGATCTTGAAAACAAGGTGAAAGCAACTGAAAAAACCAAATATAGGATTGGTTCAATTTCAAAAACCTTTACTGCAGTTTTAGTTTTAAGAGCTGTAGAGGAAGAAAAGTTAGATTTAAATCAAACTTTAGACCAATGGTTTCCAAAAATCACTAACGCCAATAAGATAACTCTTAAACAATTGCTCAGCCATAGAAGTGGGATACACAATTTTACAAACGATGCAGACTACTTAACATATAATACACAACCTAAGTCTGAGAAAGAAATGCTTGAAATCATTGCGAACGGCGGAAGCGATTTTGAACCAGACAGTAAATCAGAATACTCTAATTCAAATTTTGTGCTTTTGACTTACATTCTTGAAAAGACCTATTCAAAATCCTATGCTGACTTATTGCAAGAGGTTATCGCAAAACCAATCAATTTGACAAATACTTACGTTCCTGAAAAAACAAACCCGAAAAACAACGAAAGTAAATCATACAATTTCTTAGGGTCTTGGAAACTTCAACCTGAAACAGATGCTACAATTCCTTTGGGTGCAGGTTCGATAATTTCAACACCAATTGATTTGACAAAATTTGTTGACGCTTTGTTTGGTGGAAAACTATTGACTTCTGAAAGTCTTGAAATAATGAAAACCATAAAAGACGGTTATGGAATTGGTTTGTTTCGTCTCCCTTTTTATAATAGCACGGGCTACGGACACACAGGTGGAATTGACGGCTTTAGGTCTATCTTTTCACACTACGCTGATGAAAATATTTCGTATACTTTAACCTCGAATGGAACTAATTTCAACAACAATGATATTACTATTGCCGTTTTAAGCGCTGTTTACAACAAACCTTATGACATTCCAGAATTTACAACTCTCAACTTGACTGCGGAAGAGCTGGACAAATATTTAGGGGTTTACGCCTCTGAACAAATAGCATTGAAAATTACAATCACCAAAGACGGCAACACTTTAATCGCGCAAGGCACAGGACAACCCGCATTTACGCTTGAAGCAACAGCAAAAGACAAATTTAAGTTGGATCAAGTCGGCGCAAAATTTAAATTTAATCCGAATGAAGATACGATGGTATTATTTCAAGGTGGTGGACAAATTAAATTTACAAAAGAAGGGAAATAAAAAAGAGGAATTGATTTTATAAATGGTTATTCTCAAAAAATGGAGCATTAAACGTATAAAAAAAGACTTCAGCTTTCTAAGCCGATATTAAGCTGGTATATACTGAATTTATTACGAATTTTATTGTTGTTTTAAGACTATTAACGAAAGTTCTAAATTAACTTTGAGATAATTCAGAATAGAAAATTTATAATTTTAACTGAACTCAATTTAAAATAAATAAAAATGAAAACAACAAAAACCATAAATTTAAAGAAAAGACCTAAAGGGAAACCGGACTTATCCAATTTTGTATTTAACACTTCAGAACTTCCAGAATTGCAAGATGGTGAGGTTTTACTGAAGACAAAATACGTTTCTGTAGATCCGTATTTAAGAGGCAGGATGAGCGATGCTGAATCTTATATCGAACCATTTGAACTTAATAAACCAATAATTTCGGGGTGTGTAGCTAAAGTTATCGAGTCTAAGAGCTCCGAAATAAAAACTGGAGATCATGTAACCGGATTGATGCAATGGAGTGAAAAACAAATCTCTAAAGCTGAAAATTTACAAAAAATAGATTCCGAAAAGGCCACACTTTCAGCTTATCTAGGTGTTCTTGGGATGACAGGGTTAACCGCTTATTTTGGACTCACCGATATTGGTAAACCCAAAAAAGGAGAAACACTTTTGGTATCTGGTGCAGCTGGAGCCGTTGGTACTGTAGTAGGGCAAATTGGAAAAATCTTGGGATTGCACGTTGTTGGTATTGCCGGAACCGATGAAAAAATTGATATGATTACCTCAAAATTTGGCTATGATAAAGGTATCAATTACAAAACTACAAAAGACATGAAAGCAGCAATTGCCAGCGCTTGTCCTGATGGAGTTGATGTGTATTATGATAATGTAGGGGGTGAAATTTCTGAAGCCGTGCTCTTCAATATCAATAAGTTTTCCAGAACTGTTGTTTGTGGAGCAATCTCAATTTACAACAATACAGAATTACCGCAAAGCACAAGTGTGCAACCTTTTTTGATCAAGAAAAGTTCTCTAATGAAAGGCTTTGTTATTTTTGATTATGTAGACAGACATCCAGAAGGAATCGAACAATTAGCTACATGGCTTCAGGAAGACAAGCTTTATTATGAAGAAACCATACGTGAGGGTTTTGATAATATACCACAGGCTTTCTTAGACCTATTCGAAGGAAAAAATAAAGGGAAAATGCTGGTTAAGATTTAAATCGAATTAGTATCAAATGAAAATTATTAAATTTTAGTTGACTGATTTTTTACAAGACTTTATAATTC
>JBHEPM010000192.1:2600-2973 GCA_046260295.1 Psychroflexus sp. | reverse complement strand
AAAAAGCACCAAAATCGTTGCTATCTGAACATTTCAAATACGCAAATTCATCCAGCATAACTTTCGGTTCTAAAGTCGTAGCTACAGGGCGTTCGTCAAAATCTAAATACACAAAAACCTCCAAACTGTCACCAATTTCAAAATGACTTGGTTTGTATTTATTGGGAAGCAAAACCTCATCGCCAGCTTCGTTTTTCAAAAACAAACCCGGCGATGTGTCGCGATCTATCGTTAATGTGTGTTTTAAGCCTAATTCTAGCATTATTTTCTAATTTGATTGCAAAAATACTGAAATTAGAATTGGAAAACTTATTTTTCTAATTTGAATTATTTCAAGTAAATTCTACAAGTTATCTCAAAACTTGATTGAAAT
>JBHEPM010000192.1:0-2442 GCA_046260295.1 Psychroflexus sp. | reverse complement strand
GCACAAAGATGATTGGCTTTAAGATTGTGCGTGGTTTCAAAATAATTTTCAAAATATTCAGCAGTTTTATTTCCAGGTAAAATTCTAAAAATTCCACCGCCACTATTGTTCAACAATATGATTTTGAAATTTTTTGGGATGTAATTGTTCCACAATGCGTTAGAATCGTAAAAAAAACTCAAATCCCCAGTCACTAAAGTCGTCGGTTCGCCACTTGCCACAGCATAACCAATTGCTGTAGACGTACTGCCGTCGATGCCGCTTGTGCCTCGATTTGCAAAAGATTTAATCGGTTTTTTGGAATCGAATAAATTGGCGTATCTGATGCTTGAACTATTGGCAAAATGCACGATTTCTTTTGTGGCAAAGCTTCAAAAAGATTATAATACACGGCAAAATCACAAAATGGAATTTCATTTTTAAACTGATTTCTGTAAACTAAAGTTTCTTTCCGAATCGCATTCCATGTGTTGAAATAATTCGATTTCACTGAGTTTAAAGACTTTATTTTTACATCAAAAAATGAATTTACCGTAGTTTTAAAATGTTGTTCTAAACAAAAAAATGTGTCATTGGCTTCGCGTGGATCAATATGGAAATGTTGTTTGGGTTGATAATCTCGCAGAAATTTCTTGATTTTTTTTGACACAATCAAACCGCCAAAAGTCACCAACAAATCTGGTTGAAGCGCTTCAAACAAAGCTTCGGAATTTTCAGATTTTTCTATTGGCGCCACAATAGCATCAATATTTGTAAAGAAATTTTGATTTGAAATATTCGACGTAATTTCCGTCATTACAATCACAGATTCATCTTGGGCTAATAATTCTAAAATTTCAGGTGAAATCTTTTCATCTAAATTCAAACCGACCAAAACCAGTTTCTTTTTGGCTGAATTCCAAGCTGTTTCAAATGAATTATCGTCGAATTCAATTTTAGATTTTGGTAACTCAGAAAGCTTTGGAATCTTCACTGTTTGTTGCTCTGAAGTAAGATAAAGTGGCTCGTCAAATGGCGCATTGATGTGAACCGGACCTTGATCGCGATTTGCAATTTGCAAAGCTTTATGTGTTTCTTCAGTATTAAAATTAAGTAATTTTGAGTCTGAATTTTCGTGAAAATCGCCTTTCAAATTGGCGGAAAATAAAATATGATTGGCAAAAACATTTTTCTGTCGAATAGTTTGCCCATCGCCAATATCGATAAGGTGTTCCGGACGATCTGCGGAAATGACAACTAACGGCAAATTGCTGTAAAAAGCTTCTGAAACCGCTGGGTAATAATTCAATAAAGCCGAACCAGAAGTGCAAATTACAGCCACAGCAGAATTTGTTCGTTGTGCCATTCCTAATGCGAAAAAAGCGGCGCAACGCTCATCAACAATACTGTAAGCTTGGATTTCTGGATGATTTGCCATAGAAATCGTCAATGGCGCATTTCGCGATCCTGGAGAAATCACAACTGTTTTGATGTTATTTTGAACACAAATTTCTGTGATAATTTGTGCTGTTGGAATTGAAGAAAAAATGTGCTTCATGTGACAAAAATACTGGCATTATGCCAAATTCTGGTGCTTTCTAGGGAATTCTTATAGCACTTTTAACATGGTTTGAGATTTATGAACGGTTTCCTCCCACTCGGCTTCCGCTTGACTGTCTTTTGTGATTCCACCGCCGACATAAATTTTCATTTGGTCATTTTGAAATGACATGCAACGCAAATTGACAAACAATTCCGTTGATGCCAAAACCGCAGCGTAGGCTTGATTTTCTTGATTTCGTGCCTTTTCCGAACGTTTAATTTCATTTTTCATGTTGATTTCTCCAAAATATCCGGTGTAGAATTGACGATCATATTTTTCATGATTCAGTAAATAATAATAGGCCGAATCTTTTGGCAATCCGCAAACTGCTGGCGTGGGATGTAAAGATTTCAAAATATCATCAAATTTTGTACGATCTATGAAAGTGGAGACATCTGTTCGCAAGTGCAATAAATCTCCTGCTTGAATAGTTTCACGTTCAGAAATCAAAATATCGCTGGTGTTGTGTTTCAGCGAATTTACAATTTCATCAACTACAATTTGTTGTTCATCTTTTTCTTTCTCCGTCCAATCTTTTGAATCATTGACGGAACGCGTTCCAGCGAGTGCCATGGTTTCTAATTTGTTGCGTTTCAAATTGGCTAAGATTTCTGGCGAAGCTCCCAACCATAAACCAACTTTAGGATGAAACCAGACGTAAGTCATCGCATCAGGATATTTTTTCAATAAACGTAGAAAAATCAACCCCAAATCTTTCATTTCATAATCTAAATCAATACATCTGGACAAAACAGCTTTAATGAATTTTTTGTTTTCAATTTGTTGAATACAATTTTCAACCAAATTTTGATATTCTTGCTGATTTACATTTGAAACTTCAGTGTTTTCGCTATTGAATT
>JBHEPM010000191.1:2799-3037 GCA_046260295.1 Psychroflexus sp. | reverse complement strand
GCCATGTACCACTGCAGTTTGGTTTTCTATATCTTTGGGTACAAAAAAGCCATAATCTTTAAACCGTACTAAACTTTCTTTCCCTTCAGGTAATTCTAAGCGCATCCAACAGCCTTTCTTTTTACAAACCGAGTTAACTTTTGAAGAAAAAGTGATTTTTAAAGTATCACCAACTTGCATATCATTATAAGCAGTAAATGCTTTTTTTGATTCAATTGGGTTGGAATGATCAAATTTT
>JBHEPM010000191.1:0-2789 GCA_046260295.1 Psychroflexus sp. | reverse complement strand
TCAACTTGTTGATTAGTTTGTTTTTGAGACTTATTACAAGAAACAAAAATTAAAAAAAACAGGCATATTATTGAATATTTCATAATTTAAAAGTATTTTGAGGATTTAATTATAGGATAATTTTAATATTTAAGCAAAAGTATAAGTAATTCAAATAATTTATATTTGTGCTTAACAAAAATACACAAATGGAAACAAATGCTGCTCTACTAAATATCAAAAAAGTTTCAGAATCTAAAATTGATCAAGTTGATTTTAGTAATTTACCTTTCGGTAAGGTATATTCTGACCATATGATGTATTGTGACTATTTTGATGGCGAATGGCAGCAGCCTCAAATTGTGCCTTATGGGCCCATGGAATTTGATCCTTCAGCCAAAGTATTTCACTATGGACAAGCGGTTTTTGAAGGAATGAAAGCCTTTAAAGATGATAATGACCAGGTTTGGTTGTTTAGGCCTGAAAGAAATTTTGAACGTATCAACAAATCTTCAAAGAGGCTAGCCATACCAGAATTTCCAGAAGAGTATTTTTTTGAAAGTTTAAAAACGCTTTTAAAATTAGACCACGATTGGGTCAAAAAAGGTCAAGGCAATTCACTCTACGTTCGTCCGTTTGTTATTGCTACTGAGAGTGGTGTCGCGGCAGCTTCATCTACCTCATATAGATTTATGATCATTACTTGTCCAGCACAAGCTTACTATAACAAGCCAGTGAAAGTATTATTTTCAGAAAAGTACAGCCGTGCAGCAAGTGGTGGTGTTGGTTTTGCAAAAGCCGCTGGAAACTATGGAGCTCAATTTTATCCTACCAATTTGGCCAAAGCCAAAGGTTATGAACAAGTCATTTGGACTGATGCAGACAAACATGAATACCTTGAGGAAGCAGGAACGATGAACATTTTTTTTCGTATCAATGATAAGCTTGTTACCGCACCGACTAACGAAAGAATATTAAAAGGAGTGACACGTGCAAGCATCATTCAACTCGCCAAGGATAATGGTATAGAAGTAGAAGTTGGTCCAGTAGAGGTAAAACGAATAATAGAAGCCGCTGAAAAAGGTGAACTTAAAGAAATATTTGGTTCAGGCACAGCGGCAACCATTGCTCAAGTTACAGGTTTTGAATACCAAAATAAGTATCATGATTTGCCTGAAGTGGAAAATCCCTATAATGTCTTTTTTAAATCTAAACTTCAGGATATTCAGTACAATAGAACCGAAGATCCCCATAATTGGCGTTTTGCTATAGATTAGAAATTAATTTTTAAAAAAGCATTAGGTGTCAATTCTAAGCTTTGGTTAGAAACTTGTTCAATTTCCAAGACATCATTATTAAGTCTAAAAAATTGATTGACAGTGTTATTGGTGTTTAATAAATTCAATATGGCCAAGCCAATTTCTACTTGTGTTTTTGACCACGAATGGGTATAACTTCCTGAAAAATTAACTTGAAAGTAATCGGTAATATTTGAGGCATTTGGAGTTAAAAAATTGATTTGCGGGTTGATGTCTGGATTTAAAACCGGCCGGTTTTGGTCGATTGGTGTTGTGGGTTTTCCAGAAAAATAGCGACCGCTTAAACTCACTTTAATAGGATTTGCCACATAGCTTATACCGCTCTCAATATGATGTGAGGTTTCAAAATTATTAGGAAAAACTGATGGCGAAAACGTAGTGAATTCATACTCGCTTTCGTTATAAGCATAATTTGCCCAAAACCTAAAATCATCAAACATCTTTTGAATTAAAAATTCCGCACCGTAAGTATGATAATCACCGGAAAGCTGCAAAAATTCTAATTGATTTTGAAAATTTTGACTGGAAGAAGAAATGTTTTCTATTTGCTTATAAAACACATTGGCTGTAAACAACCAAGCGTTCTTTTTATAAACCTGACCAATTTCAACTTGTCTCAAACGCTGAATAGGGATTTGATTTTGGTCGGCTAAAACCCATCTTCGCTTTTCAATCCCAAAGAAATCATTCTGTAAGTCGATGACTTGAGCGGTAACTTGGTGTTTTTGCTCTGCCATCAAAACCAAATCATAAAACGGACTGACTTCATAAGTCATGTTGACATGAGGCTCAAATTTAAATTCAGAAAATTTATCGTAATAATTGACTCTTAAACCTAAGCGTGTTGTCAATTTTTGGTTGAAATTTTTCAGTCTGGTTTCTAAAATCCCAGCATGGGTTTGTAAGACTGATTTTTGTCGGATTTCTACTTCTGGAATATTGACAATATTATCATTTCTAATCCCTATTTCGTTGAATTGATAGCCAAAACTCAACTTAAATTTATCATTAAAATCAAAATCACTTCGCAGTTTTGCCCCGAAATCTAAAACATCATTCGTTTGGTTTAAAAGTTGATTATTGAGTGCCGAAGCGTTTTTACCATCCAATTGATAATAAGACGCATAAGCTAAAGCACTTACGGAAAAACGCTTTGAAAAACGCTTTTTTATATCTGTGCTGACCACATAAGATTCTTGAGCAAGCCTATTGTCTTTTCTATCTAAAGTATTGGTGTTTTGCTCTGTAAAATTCAGTTCATTTGAAATGCCCATCGCGTTGATTTGCCAAGTTGTATTCTCACTCAATTGGGTTTGAAATTGCAGATTGGCATCGAAATACTGTAAATTAATATCAGAGGATAATCTTAGGTTTTCACTATTAGAAAAGTTTGATATCTCTGTATTTTGAAAAATTTTATCGGTATAATTTTCAAAAGTTGGCGTGTCTATAAATTCAGATAAAGCGTATCGCCCGGCAATTCTGAGTTGA
>JBHEPM010000190.1:0-3044 GCA_046260295.1 Psychroflexus sp. | reverse complement strand
GAAGTACATAAAGCGCTTGGCGCAAAAATAGTTCCATTTGCAGGTTACGAAATGCCAGTATCTTACGCTGGCGTCAACGAAGAACACCAAAACGTAAGAGAAAAACTAGGAGTTTTTGACGTTTCGCACATGGGTGAATTTTTTGTTGAAGGCAAAGAAGCCCTGAATTTAATTCAGAAAATAACAACCAACGACGCTTCAAAACTCGTTGACGGACAGGCACAATATACTTGTATGCCAAACCAAAAAAACGGCATTGTTGACGATTTGATTATTTACAGATTTCATGCTGAAAAATTCATGATGGTCGTTAATGCTTCAAATATTCAGAAGGACTGGGATTGGATCAACAAGCACAATAATTTTGACGCTTTTGGCAATTCAAGGCCCAAAAGCTGTTGAAGCCATGCAAAAAATTTCACCTAAAGATTTAAGCGCAATCAAATTTTATCATTTTGAAGTTGGTGAATTTGCCGGTGCGCAAGATGTCATAATTTCTGCAACTGGTTACACTGGCAGCGGTGGTTTTGAGATTTATTTCAAAAATAAAGATGCTGAAAAAATCTGGAATAATGTTTTGGAAGCCGGTGAAGAATTTGGCATTCAACCCATTGGTTTGGCGGCCAGAGACACATTGAGATTAGAAATGGGAATGTGTCTTTATGGCAACGATATTGACGAAACCACTTCGCCAATTGAAGCGAAATTAGGCTGGATTACAAAATTCACAAAGGATTTTATCAATTCAGAAAACCTAAAAAAACAAAAAGAAGAAGGTGTTCAGCGCAAATTAATCGCTTTTGAAATTACTGGAAAAGGCATTCCAAGACAAGATTATGATATTCTGGATACTGATGAAAACAAAATCGGTCACGTGACTTCCGGCACAATGTCGCCAAGTCTAAAAAAATCCATTGGAATGGGTTATGTAAAAACTGAATTTAGTAAATTTGGTACGGAAATCTTAATTCAAGTCAGGAAAAAAACGGTGCCGGCAATTATTGTAAAACCGCCGTTTTATAAAGCTTAATAAAAAACACATGTCAAATTGAAGCCATTTCTTTTTACTGAAATGGCTTCATTAGTTTTAAAATATTATCAAAAACACAAAAAAAATACTCATTTTAGGTGCAAGCGGATTCTTGGGACAATCGCTCTACAAAGAATTATCGCCCTATTTCGATGTTTATGGCACATTCCAAACCGATGATTTGCAGCACGAAAAAAACAAGCGTTTGTTCCAGTGGAATTTGGAAACTGAAACTGTCAGTATTCTTTTAGAAGAACTGCAACCAGATATTATTATTTCTGCCCTACGCGGAAATTTTGAAGCGCAATTACACACTCATTTTGAAATCATTGCTTATATATTGGAACGTCAAAAAAAACTGATTTTCCTCTCCTCTGCCAATGTTTTCGATACTTTTACCAATTATCCATCTTACGAATACGACAAAACTTTATCACATAGTATTTACGGAAGGTTCAAAATTAAAATTGAAAATGCACTTCTCAGGTTACCAAACGAACTTTACAATATCGTGCGTTTACCGATGATTTATGGACACAAGTCGCCACGAGTGAAAGCTTTAAAGCTTCAACATGAACTGAAAGAACCTATTGAAGTTTTTCCAAATGTGGTAATTAATGCCACAACTCACGATAAGTTTAGCCAGCAACTGCATTTCATCATCAATCGTGAATTGCAAGGCGTGTTTCATTTAGGAAGTCAAAATTTAATTCACCACAAACAACTTGTAGAAGATATTTTGGAAGGCTTGCAACTTCAAAATCCTATTTTGAAAAACGTTTACAATTCAAATGATGATCGGTATATCGCAGTTTTACCAAAAGACAATTTACTGCCTAAAAATCTACAATTCTCAGTGGAAGACGTTATTCAGGAGTCCATAAAAGTATGATGAAAGAATTTGATAATAAAAACATAAATTACAACCTATAGTCCTTTATAATCCTTAACTTGTAAATAAAAAATTATGGACAAATTACAACAATTAGAAATACAGGACAAATTAGTAACCTTAGACGGTTGGGATTTCAATGAAAATGCGATTCACACTACTTTAGAATTCGACAATTTCAAAGACGCATTTTCAGCGATGACAAGAATTGCTTTTGAAGCAGAAGCGCAACAACATCACCCCAACTGGTTCAATGTTTACAACACTTTGGAAATTTCATTATCCACGCATGATGCTGATGGTGTGACTGAAAAAGATTTCAAATTAGCCAAAGCTATTGAAAACATCGTTTCAGAATAAGTAATTCAATTTAACAAAAGTTGAGTTAATTCTAATTTAATTTAAACAGAACCACTGTGAAAAATTTATATTTGTCAAAAATTAAATTATGGACAATATAAATGCTTTAGAATGGCGCTATGCAACAAAAAAATTTGATGCAGACAAAAAAGTAAGTTCAAAAAAAATTGAGTTGCTCAAAAAAGCATTTAATCTTACGCCAACATCCTACGGTTTGCAGCCTTTGCGATTAATTGTCATCAGTGATCAAAACATAAAATCCAAACTCTACGAATACAGTTATAACCAAATGCAAGTCAAAACGGCTTCACATATTTTGGTCATTTGTACAGAAAATACAATCAATTCTAACTTCATTAAGCATAACTTCGAACTGCAAAAAGAAATTAGAGACACAACCGATGAAATTTTAAATCCATTTCGTGAGTTTTTAATCAATGATTTCAAAGAGAAATCCGAAATCGAAATCAAAAAATGGGCAGTAAATCAAGCCTATTTAGCGCTTGGAAATTTATTAACGGTTTGTGCTTTAGAAAAAATTGACGCCTGTCCCATGGAAGGTTTTGACAATAAAGCTTATGACGAAATCCTTGATTTGAAAGCTAAAAATATTTCTTCAAGTTTGGTTTTACCAATCGGTTTTCGTGCCAAAGACGATGCCTTTGCTGATTTCAAAAAAGTAAGACGACCAATGTCTGACACAATTATCGAAATGTAAATTTTATGGATTTTGAATTAAGATTCAACAGCTTTTGTCTAAAT
>JBHEPM010000019.1:23126-23434 GCA_046260295.1 Psychroflexus sp. | reverse complement strand
GTTGAATTCATTACCAAAAAGCGGTGGTTGGTTAAATACTGTGAAAGTTGTACTTGGATTTTTAGAACTCGGTTTGGCTTTCAAATTCCTTTCAAATGCAGACTTAGTGGAACATTGGGGCATTTTAAAACGTGAAATCTTTATCGGAATTTGGATTCTTATTGGAATTGCGATGTTGTTATATTTATTTGGAAAAATTAAATTTCCACATGACAGTCCAAATCAGAAATTGAGCCGAGGTAGAATATTTTTTGGAATTTTGACTTTGGTTTTTGTCATCTACCTTTTACCAGGACTTACAAATACGT
>JBHEPM010000019.1:14271-23116 GCA_046260295.1 Psychroflexus sp. | reverse complement strand
CCTGAAATTGCTCAGCGGTTTTCCTCCGCCCCTATTTTATAGTTTATATGAAAAAGAAACTGAAGGTCCGCTTGGATTGAAAGCTTATAAAGATTTTGATGAAGGCGTTGCTGCTGCAAAAGCAGAAAACAAACCTATTTTACTAGATTTCACAGGTTGGGCTTGCGTCAACTGTAGAAAAATGGAAGAACAAGTATGGAGTGTTCCTGAAGTTTTTGAAGTGATTAAAAACGATTATATACTAATTTCCTTGTATGTTGACGATAAAGAAAAACTAAGCGATGATGAGCGATTTAATTTCCAAAGATCAAATGGTTCTGTAAAGAAAATTAGAACCATCGGCGATAAATGGGCGACTTTTCAAACCTTGAATTTTCAAAATAATTCACAACCTTATTATGTGTTATTATCTCCAGATTTGGAATTGCTAAACGAAACCATAGCTTACGAACCTTCTTCAAAAGCCTATTTATACTGGTTAGAAACTGGTTTAAAAAGTTTTCAACCTGAAGATTAATCTCTAAAAAGTAATTTCATCAAAAAAGCCCGATTCACAAAAAATGAATCGGGCTTTTATATAAAATTTTTAAAATAAACTATAAACCAATTTTCTTTAAGAATTGAGAACCTATACGTTTATAAAGTGCTTTAGTTCCAAAATATGCAATGATTTCTGCAACGATATTTGAAAAAGAAAGCGATCTTCTTATATAAACAAAATCAATATTGGCTTTTTGCTTATTAATGTCAGCTTCTAATTTGAGAAGTTTCAAATCCTTGTCTATTTCTTTGAACGAATTGTAGTGCTTCATAATTTAAATTTTAAGCATCAGATTTTTCATCATCATCGTCATCACCTAGAATTTTATCATTTACATTTAAAATTTTGTTGAGTAATACCAAAACTGGCTTTTCAACTAATTTTTTTCCAGTAACTAATGTAATAATTAGAATTAAAATATAAAATCCGCCGATCATAAAGAAACCTCCTGCAATGCTTTGAATTTCTTCACCGATTAGAAAAGCCAAACCTATGGAAATAAAAAGTAAAATTAAAAGTAAAACAGCAGTTCTGATAAATAAATTACCTGCCGTAGCCAAAGCTAAGGCGGATTTCTTTAATAAATCTAACTTGTAATATGCTAGTAAACTTTTAAGATACTTCTTAGTATCGTCAGATAGATTCTCAAAATGTTGACCTAAGTTATTTTTCATAAAGTCGATTACGAAAGTTGATTACTTTTTATTGCTTTTCAACTCTTTTTGCAATTCTGCGTTTTTCTTCTTTAGTTCACTCAATTCACCTTCAAGTGTATTTAGCATATCATCAGCTTTGTTTGATGCATTAGAAAAAGTTTTTTCTAAACGCTCTTCAATACTTTTTCTGGCTGTCTTTGCATATTCTGACAAACTAGAAGAGGTTTCATCATACTTTTTTCCAAGATTATCTTTTAGATGATCTGCCTCATCTTTGAGTTGTTTTCTAGTTTTTTCTCCACTTTGTGGTGCATAAAGTAGACCTAAGCCTACGCCTACTGCTGTTCCTGTAAGTAGTGCTAAAACGGTGTTTCCTGTGTTATTTGACATTTTTATAAAGTTTTTTATGATTTATTCAAAAATAAGGTTTTTAGACATTCTTTTGTGTTAAAACACGGTTAATAATTAATTCATTTTTGAAATTATTCAGGGTTTATACAAACTAAAACTATTTCAAACGAATAACCAAATCATCGGCATAAACCATTACACCAGATTCTAGCAAAACTTGACTAACTTCCCCATCAGCATTTGCGGTGACGGTAGTTTCCATTTTCATGGCTTCAATAATAAATAAAGGCTGGTTTTTTCCTACTTTTTCGCCTTTCTTGACAAGGATTTCACTCAAAGAACCTTGCAATGGTGCTCCGATTTGCTTTTCGTCAGATTTATCGATTTTTTGATGCACGACACTTTCCACTTCAATACTTTCATCTCTAACTTGAATATTTCTGGTTTGTCCATTGACCTTAAAAAATACTGTAGCCATACCATCTTCGTCCACTTTTCCAATAGAAACCATTGTAATCAGTAAAGTTTTGCCTCTATCTAGTTCTACCACAATCTCTTCTCCCGGCTCCATTCCGTAAAAGAAGTTTTTGGTTGGAATGTTAAACACATTTCCATATTTTAAATGATGATTGTATGCATCTGTAAATACTTTCGGGTAAAGTTTATACGAAAGAAAATCTGTAATATCTAAAACTCGATCCATGCCATCTGCAAATAAATTTTCAAAATCTTTAAACTCTTTTTCAAAATCAACAGGTTCTAAGTGTGCATTTGGTCGATCTGTGTAAGGTTTTTCTCCTTTGAGAATAATTTTTTGGATTTTTTCTGGAAATCCGCCAACCGGCTGACCTAAATCGCCTTTGAAAAAACTCACCACAGATTGTGGAAAAGACAAGTTTTCGCCATTTTCCAAAACATCATCTATCGTTAAGTTGTTACTAACTAAAAATTGAGCCATATCTCCAACAACTTTTGAACTTGGCGTAACTTTAATTATATCGCCAAACAACGCATTAACTTTAGCATACATATCAGTGATTTCATGAAATCGATCAGCTAAACCAAGTGATTCTGCTTGTGGTTTTAGATTTGAATATTGTCCACCTGGAATTTCATGTTTATAAACTTCACCTGTACCAGATTTTAAGCCAGATTCAAATGGATAATAGTAGGTTCTGACTTGTTCCCAATAAATTGAATATTCATTGAGTCGATCTGTGTCTATCTTATTTTCTCTAGGATGGTGTTTTAAAACTTCAACCATTGCATTGAAATTTGGTTGTGAAGTTAAGCCTGACAAACCGCCAAGCGCAACATCTACAACATCTACGCCAGCTTCTATGGCATTCATATAAGTGGAAGCTTGCATAGAAGATGTGTCGTGCGTGTGCAGATGAATTGGAATTTGAACTTCAGATTTCAATGCTGAAATCAACTCTGTGGCAGCTTTTGGTTTCAAAAGTCCAGCCATATCTTTGATTGCTAAAATATGTGCGCCGGCGTTTTCTAAATCTTTCGCAAGTTGAATGTAATATTTTAAGGTATATTTTTCTCGCTTTGGATCTAAAATATCACCAGTATAGCACATCGAAGCTTCAGCAAGTCCTTCGGTATTATTCCTGACGTGTTCTATGCATGGCACGATGGATTTCATCCAGTTTTGAGAATCAAAAATTCTAAAAATATCAACGCCATTATTCCAAGCTTCTGTGACAAATCTTTCAATTAAATTGTCTGGATAAGCAGTGTAACCAACGCCATTGGAACCTCTTAGCAACATTTGCAATAATAAATTTGGCATGGCTTTTCTAAACATTCTGAGGCGTTCCCATGGATTTTCTTTTAGAAAACGCATGCAAACATCGAAAGTAGCACCACCCCAAACTTCCATACTGAAGACTTCTGGGTGACATTTCGCAAAATTCTCTGCGACTTTCTGCATGTCATAAGTACGCATTCTGGTTGCTAACAAACTTTGATGCGCATCTCGCATGGTTGTATCTGTAAAATGAATCTTTTGTTCATTAGAAAGCCATTTAGAAAATTCTTCTGGTCCTAATTCTGTCAAAATATCTTTGGTACCTTTTTGAAATGGTGTTGATGCCGAACATTTTGGAACCTCTGGTTTTAAAAACTTAGGATTTTCAATGGTATTTTTTACGTCTGGATTTCCATTGACAGTAACATCACCAAGGAAATTGACCATTTTTGTGGCACGATTTCTCGGTTCTTTAATATTAAAAAGTTCTGGCGTGTTTTTGATATAATTTACGGTAACTTTTCCTTCTCTAAAGGTAGAATCTTTTAGAATATTATCTAAAAACGCCATATTGGTTTTTACGCCACGTACTCGAAATTCTGCCAAAGCACGTCGCATTTTTTTACAAGCATCGTCCAGAGTTCGGCTGCTGGCAGAAACTTTCACTAACATCGAATCGAAAAATGGTGAAATTTTAACACCTTGATACACGCTTCCCGCATCGAGACGAATTCCAAAGCCTGACGCGCTTCGGTAAGTTGTAATCACGCCATAATCGGGTTTGAAGTCATTTTTTGGGTCTTCTGTAGTAATTCTACATTGCACTGCATAACCGTTGACACTTACAGCATTTTGACTTGTTAGATTTATTTCTTCATCTGAAAGTTTATAATTGTCAGCAATATAAAGTTGAGTTTTAATTAAATCTACACCTGTAACAACTTCTGTAACAGTGTGTTCAACTTGAACTCGTGGATTGACTTCTATAAAATAAATGCTGCCATCATCATCAACTAGAAATTCTACTGTGCCAATATTATTATAATTGACGGCTTTACAAATCTTGACTGCATAATCGTATAATTTGTTTTTAATAGTTTCATTCAAATCTTTAGAGGGCGCGAATTCAATCACTTTTTGATAACGCCTTTGGACAGAACAATCGCGTTCAAAAAGGTGAAGTGTGTTGCCGTGATTGTCTGCAACAATCTGAATTTCAATATGCTTAGGATTTTCAACAAATTTTTCTAAAAACACAGTTTCATCACCAAAAGCATTTTTTGCTTCTCGTCTAGATTCACTATAAGCATTTTTGAGTTCGTCCATACTTCTCAGAACGCGCATTCCACGTCCGCCGCCGCCAGATGCTGCTTTCAACATCAAAGGAAATCCGATTCTCTTGGCTTCTTCAGTAGCAATTTCTAGACTTGTCAAATCTTTCTTATTGCTTTCTATCACAGGGACATCACTTCCGATAGCAACTTTTTTGGCTGTGATTTTGTCGCCTAAAGATTTTAAAACTTCAACTTTTGGACCTACAAAAATGATATCATTATCGGCGCAAGCTTGAGCAAATTTTGCATTTTCAGACAGAAATCCGTAACCCGGATGAATGGCATCTACGCCATTTGCTTTGGCTACTCGGATTATTTCTTCAATATCCAAATATGGTTTCAACGGATCTTTATCATCGCCGACTTGGTAAGATTCGTCTGCTTTGTATCGGTGTAATGAATATCTGTCTTCATAAGTGTAAATTCCTACGGTTCTTATTCCGATTTCTGTGCAAGCTCTAAATATTCTAATGGCTATTTCTCCACGATTGGCAACTAAGACTTTTTTGATATTCATTTGATTTTGTTTTTTTGGATTTGATTTTGCTTGGCTTTAAAGTTAATGAAACTCGACAAATAATTGCAAAGATTTGAGGTTTCTGACCTAAAAATATTGAATAACTTTAAAAAATGATACGTTTTGGAGTAATTCTGAAGTCAAATGCAACAATTTCAAAAATAAAAGCTAGCTAATCTAAATCCAATCTTTATCGGTAGATTCTATTTTATAAATCAAATAATTGAAAATTGCTCGAGCGTATTTGATTTTCAAATATTCTACAGTTATCGTACCAGATGCGGTTTCTAATACCAAATCTGCGTGATTATTATTTTGCTGAAAAATATTTCGTTTCAAATATACAGATTGTAATTTGTGAATTTCAATGAATTTTGTATTTGTATGGATCGATCCACCGCCAACGCAAATCAAATCTTGATTGATTCCGATATAGCTTTTTTTGACTTTAAGTTGAATGACATATGCTAAAATACACGCGATAATTATGATGGCTGAAACGCTCAACCAGTTGAAATAGAAAATATACGCAAGCCCACTTAGAACGCCTAAAAATATGAGATTTCGATATAAATATCGAAAAATTAAACGCGTTTGAGATTGAAGTCGGTCAAACTTCTGTTTCGGTAATTCTAAGTTGAAAATCGAGCTAAAAAGCGTATTGATATTGTCTTTTGAAACACCAACTAAACCGATTTTTTGTTTATCTGTCAATTGATTTGCCGCTGCTTGACTCACATAAATATTGTTTATTTTGAAAATCTTTTTCAACGGATTGGTTTCAATTTCAAAAATCTGTGTTTTTGTTTTTTTAATGACTTTATTTACCCGTTTGAACAAGCCGTATTCAACTTCATAATTCTGTTGGTTTTTGACTATTTTCAAATTGAAATATTTTAAAATAGTCATCAAAACAGTAATCAGAAAACCTAAAATGAACAAGCCGAAAATCAAAATCACTGCAAAACTCAGGGTTTCTGGGATTCTATTTTTGAAATCTTCATCAAAATCAATGTCATAAATATTGGTAAGAAAATCCATGATAAAGTTGTACACATAAGCGAAAAAAGCAAACAACAATCCGAGTCCTTTCAGAAAATTAGAACTTACGCCAACTTTCAATAATCTTGAAAACGACAACTGAAAGAGTAAAGATTTTTCTTCGCTTTCAGTTTCTCCTGGAGCTGTTTCTGAGGAATCCTCATAAATTTCCTTATTTTCATCCTCAGGTGTGATTTCATTTTTAGCACGCTTTTTCTCTTCTATCAATTTATTTTTCAAAGCTTTGGCAAAATTGTTTTCCAGCGCTTTAATTTTGATTTCCGCCGTGCCCTCGCCAGCGGTTTCTATTTCAAAACCAACCACATTGAATACTTGTTGAAGTAGATTTTGTTGTAAATTGATATTCTGAATTCTTTCAAATGGAATTTCGACATGACTGAGTTTGATGACGCCATGATCCAAATGAAACGCATCTTCCTGAATGGAAAACTGAAATTTTAAGTAAGATAAATATGAATAAATAAACTGAATGACGAAGAGCAAAGCCAAACCTAAATAAATATACAAACCATAATCCTGCATTAAGTTTTGCTTGAAAAACGGCACAGCTAGTAAGTAAATATTTTGACGAATACGTTTAACGATATCGGCCAAAAAAATTAAAAAAATGCCGTTGAATGACTGCCTTCTTGGAACGGAAAAGTCGAAATCACTCATCAATATCAGACGTTTTGGCTAAAACTTTAGCTTTCAATTTTTGAGCATTATCTTTATTTAAGCCATTGATTATCAAATCTCCAGAAGAAGCGCCAGCGGTGTAAAGTTTTAATGCATAAAGTTTGAAAATTCTGGACAGCGGTCCTTGTTTGATTTCCACATGCTGAATTCGATTAAACGGAACAACAATTTCTTTAAAATAGAAAAAACCATTCTGATAAATAATATCATGTTGCCTAATGCCATATTTTTTTCTCGGAAATCCTTTTTCAATTTCAATAGCTTGGATTGTAAAAATCACTGAAACAATTGCCAGAACTGTTATTGGAATCCAAATTGGAATAATGTCCAAAACCAAAAAAACGATAGGCGAAGCGAACAAAAACAAAAAAACGAGACCTAGATTAATCCAAATAATTTTCTTGTAAGATTTTTCAATACCATTTAAATCAACCGTTTTAAAATCAGGTAAATCTGTAATTGGCAGTTCAATATTTTCAAATACCATTCAATAACTTTATTTAATCAACTATTCTTTTTCGTTCACCATTTTGGTAAAAACCAACAAACGCATCTTTAAAGTTCATACGTTTCACAACATCTCGCAACTTTTTGGCTTCTTCTTCATTGTTAAAAACGCCCAACGTAAAAGTATTGAAATCTTTGTATTGCGAATTTTTTACAATGCTGAATTCATCTGATGATAACTTAGTATTGAATTTTTTGAAAGCTCCAAGTTGAACGGCATAAAATTCATTTGTATCCATTGGATTTCCAGAAGCATTTTCACTTAAAGACTCAACTTGTTGCTGGAGATCAGTAATTTGAGCCTCATAATTTTCAACTTCAGAAGTTTTGATAATTTGTTCATCTTCAGCCAATTCAACACCTTCTTGTTCTAAACCTAGAAAATCTGGTTGCACCACATAAAACACAACTACACTTGCTACTAATAAAACAAGTAAAGCAATGGCAGCAATCATAAAACCTTTTTTTCGACCTTGCTCGTCTTCTACAGCATTGGTCAGTTTTATGACTTCATATTCTTTCGACTCAGCTTCAGCTTCTGCTGTAGCAACTTTGTCTTTGTACTCTTGCAATTCTTCTTCGGTTAGGACTGGCATAGTTGTAGTTTTTATAATTTGTTAATAATTAGCTAAAATTAAGAAATCCATTTGATATTTTTGAAGTTTGGCTTTCTTTTTTCTAAAAATGCATTTCGTCCTTCTTTGGCTTCTTCTGTCATATAAGCCAAACGTGTGGCTTCTCCAGCAAAAACCTGCTGACCAACCATACCATCATCAGTAGCATTGAATGCGAATTTCAACATTTTTATAGAAGTTGGTGATTTTTCTAAAATTTCTTGCGCCCATTCATAGGCTGTGTTTTCCAATTCATCATGAGGAATTGCCGCATTGACCATTCCCATCTCAAAAGCTTCTTTTGCTGAATAATTTCGACCTAAAAAGAAAATTTCCCTAGCGCGTTTCTGACCGATCATTTTTGCCAAATAGGCTGAACCATAACCGCCGTCAAAACTCGTCACATCGGCATCGGTTTGTTTAAAAATAGCATGTTCTTCACTGGCTAAAGTCAAATCGCAAACCACATGAAGCGAATGTCCGCCACCAACAGCCCAACCTGGCACTACGGCAATGACAACTTTGGGCATAAAACGAATCAATCGCTGAACTTCTAAAATATTCAATCTTGGCGTGCCGTCATCGTCCACATAACCTTGGTGACCACGTGCATTTTGGTCGCCACCGCTACAAAATGAATACACGCCATCTTTTGGTGAAGGACCTTCAGCAGATAATAAAACAACGCCGATATTAGGATCTTCTCGCGCATCCAAAAATGCTTCAAATAATTCACCAACAGTTTTTGGTCTAAATGCATTTCTGACTTCTGGACGATTGAAAGCGATTCTAGCGATGCCTTCAGATTTTTTATAAGTAATATCCG
>JBHEPM010000019.1:6810-14261 GCA_046260295.1 Psychroflexus sp. | reverse complement strand
TAATATCCGTGTATTCTTTGACAGTTTTCCAGTTCATTTTTTAAAATGTTATAATTAATTTATATTGGTATTGGACAGCAATTCACCTTTTTCTGAATAATATTCCAAATCTTTAAAAACAAATTTATCTTTGTCTTCATCAAAAACCGAACATTCATCTATGGGACCGACGTACAAATGCAAACTCATAGATTTCCCGTCGTTCAAATTATGAAGAGAATGGTAACCTAACTCATCGTTCATATAGGACAATCGATCGCGCGTCATTTTTACATCAGCAGTTTTTTTAATTGTCCCGTTTTCGGTGTCAAAACGTTTTTCTCTAAGTTTTCCTTTGGCTAAATACACCCAGCATTCTTCACCGTTATGACAATGAATTTGCGTTTCTTGACCTTCTTCCCAGCAGAGCAACAAAAGTTCAAAATCTTCTGTTCTAGCGACACAATTCCTCGTATATGTTTCATCAGACCAAAATGCGTAAGGTTTCAACTCGTCCATTGGAATAGACATATTTCTGGCGATTTCAAAATAATCATCGCCTTCACAATGGGGTAATTTTTCTAAAAGTTTTTTTAAAGAAGTGATTGTTTCCAAA
The DNA here is from genome assembly GCA_046260295.1 of Psychroflexus sp. Classification (GTDB taxonomy): domain Bacteria; phylum Bacteroidota; class Bacteroidia; order Flavobacteriales; family Flavobacteriaceae; genus Psychroflexus. The sequence goes on along the minus strand of JBHEPM010000019.1, from coordinate 13,666 downwards.
ATATTAATGTTTTTACCTTATTTTAGGCATATTAAAATTTTCCTATAAAATATTTATTATTGTAAATATAAATTTCAAGTTAAGTTTATGCAAGCAGACCTCAAATTATTTCAAGAAATTTCTGAAAAATTAATTAAAAACGAAGCCGAAAAAGGTGTTGTTAAACCAATTTCACCTGAAAAATTATACGATAAACTAGATTTACACCTCGCTGAAAATGCTCTTGACGATGATGAATTTAAAAAATTATTGGAAGATGTAGTTTTAAGTACGCCACGAACGTCCACCAAATTATTTTTCAATCAACTTTTTGGCGGACGAAATTCTCGGGCGAGTTTAGGCGAATTATTAGCCGTTATGTTGAACAATAGCATGTATACTTACAAAGTTGGCGGTCCACAAGTCGGTATTGAAAAAGCCATAATTCACCAAGTTTGCAAAATGCTGAATTTTGGAGAAAATGCTGACGGTACTTTTCCACCAGGCGGTTCTATGAGTAATTTCATGGCAATGCTAATGGCCAGAGATGCGTACAATAGAGACATTAAATACAATGGTGTTTCTGAAAAAATGGTAATTTACACTTCTGAAGCCTCTCATTATTCCATCACAAAAAACGCGACATTTGGTGGGATTGGTATTGATCAAATCAGAAGAATTGAAATTGACCAACACGGTCGAATGAATCCTGAGGCACTTCAAAAACAAATAGAACTTGATATCCAAAAAGGTTTGAAACCATTTTTTGTAAACGCAACAGCCGGAACCACTGTGCTTGGTGCATTTGATAATATTGAAGCCATCCACAAAATCACCAAAAAATATGAAAAAATTTGGTTGCACGTCGATGGCGCGTATTGCGGTTCTGTGATTTTTAGTGAAACTTACAAATCTTTGGTAAAAGGTGCAGAAAACGCAGATTCTTTTAGTTTCAATGCACACAAAATGCTGAATGTGCCACTCTCCTGCTCTATTATTGTGACAAAAGACAAACAAAATTTGCAACATTCTTTCGCATGCGATGCCAATTATTTATACCAAACTGATGGCGATGATTTCAATTTAGGAAAAACATCTTTGCAATGTGGTCGCAGAAACGATGCACTGAAATTCTGGACACTTTGGAAATCTGTCGGAACAAAAGGTTTAGGCGCAATGGTCGATCAACAATTTTTTTTGGCTGAAACGGCAAGGAATTATGTTGAAAATCATCCGGATTATCAATTGTATTCCTACAAAGATTCTATTTCAATTTGTTTCAATTATAAAAATATAGATCCAAAAGATTTATGCAATTCCATGTATGAAGATGCTGAATTGATGGTTGGTTATGGTGAATTCAACGATGAAACTTTTGTTCGATTAGTAAGTATCAATAGCAATAATGAAGACAAAGATATTTTGAACTTTTTCAACGTAATGGAAAAATACGTTGAAGAAAATCACGATCAATTGGCTAAAGTTTAATTTGCTCAGTCATTTTTTCAACAATTTTGTAAGCAGCTGGGCAGATTTCAACATTTTTCAAAGTCAAATTTGAAATTTGTTGAAATTTCTTCCGGTCGGTGTGTGGAAATTCGGCGCAAGCTTTTGGTCTGATGTCGTAAATCGAACAATAATTATCTGCGCCTAAAAACGGACACGGCACTTCTTGCAACACATAATCATTATCCTCATCAATTTTCAAGTAAGTGTCGATAAATTTGGAAGGTTTTATTTTGAATTTTTTCGAAATCCTTTCAATGTCTTTATTGGTAAACAAAGGTCCAGTCGTTTTGCAACAATTGGCGCACTTCAAACAATCTACTTCTTGAAAAGTTTCGTCGTGCAATTCCATCATAATTTGGTCAAGATGTTTTGGTGGGCGTTTTTTCAGTTTCTTGAAAAAGCTTTTGTGCGTTTTATGCTTATCTTTGGCCAACTTTGGCAATTGCTTTATAAAATCATCCATAACACAAATATAAAATCGAAACCTTGAATTCTAGTCAATTTCACCCTGATATTTTCGGATTAGCAGTCCACGCTTTTTATAAATTGAAAGACGAAACACCGATTATAGTTCATGCTGAAGATTTTTATGATGATGAAATTCCTGTTGAATATTTATTCAGAGATTATGAGGAAATGCCTGAAATTGAACAGGAAGCGATTTCTCTTTGCAAAGGAAAAATTTTGGATGTGGGTTGCTGTGCGGGAAGTCATAGTTTGGAACTTCAAAAACGAAAATTTGAAGTCACCGCGATAGATATTTCTGAAAAAAGTATTGAAATTTGCAAAAAACGCGGCGTTCAAAAAGCTTTTCAAAAGGATTTTTTTGATGTGAATGAAAAATATGACACCATATTAATGCTGATGAATGGAATTGGCATTGCTGGGAAAATTGAAAATTTACCTCATTTTTTTCAACACCTGAAATTTTTGTTGAAACCCAACGGACAAGTGCTTTTGGATTCTACGGATTTGATTTACCTCTATGATGATGAAATCACAAATCCAGATAAATATTACGGTGAAATAGAATACCGAATTAGTTATAAAACGAAAACTTCCAAGCCATTTGATTGGCTTTACATCGATTTTGATTTGTTAAAAACAAAAGCAAATGAAGCAGGATTTCAATGTGAAAAAATTTGCACCGATGGACATTTTAGTTTTTTGGCAAAACTGAGTTTGAAATAAATTATTCTGCTGAATAAACTTCTTTTCCACCGATAAAAGTCTGTAAAACTTGAGTTTCTGGCACTTTATGAATATCTACATTCATAATATCTTGATCGATAAAAATAAAATCGGCAAATTTTCCAGGTTCTAAACTGCCTTTTTCTTCGTCTTCAAAATTAGCATAAGCTGCCCAAATTGTCATTCCACGTAATGTTTCTTCACGAGAAAGTGCATTTTCAGGATTGAAACCACCTTCAGGAAATTCTTCTAAATCTTGTCTCGCAACAGCAGCATAAAAAGTTAAAAAAGGATTGACCTTTTCAATTGGAAAATCGGTACCTAAAGCAATTTTTCCAGCTTCGTTTAAAAGATTTTTGTAAGCATAGGCATGTTTGATTCTGTCTTTACCTAAACGCTCTTCAGCCCAATACATATCACTTGTAGCATGTGTTGGCTGAACTGATGGAATGATGTTTTCTCCACCAAAAAGATTATAATTTTCAGCATCCATAACTTGTGCATGTTCCACACGCCAACGGCGATTTGTTTCAGTTTTCAACAAACTATCGTAAGTCTTCAAAACTACATAATTGGCTGAATCTCCAATAGCATGCGTATTCATTTGAAACTCAGATTTGCTGAGTTTTGCCGCTAGAGTTTTGAATTCATTTAAATCGATAATCATGCTTCCAAAGTGATTATCTTTATCAGTATATGGCGATTTCAATGCTGCACCACGAGAACCCAAAGCGCCATCTGCATAAACTTTTACAGACCTGACGTTGAGTTTATTGGTTTTTAAAATACCTGAATCCAAAAATTGATCAATTTCAGATTCATTGTTGGACAACATGGCATAAATCCTGATTTTCATTTTATCAGATTGCTGTAAATCATTGATAAGATGGATGATTTCAGCTTTCAATCCAGCATCAACTAAACTGGTCAATCCGAAAGATAATGCAACTTTTTCAGCAGATTGTAAAGCTTCAGTTTGAGATTTTCTGTCGGTTTCAGGAAAAGAATTTCTGATTTTCGACATTGGATTATCAATTAAAACACCAGTTAATTTTCCGTTTTCCTTCAGAATTTCACCACCAAAAATTTCGGTGTTTTCGTCGATTTCAGCACGATCCAAAGCTGCTTGATTCACCAACATTGCGTGTCCATCAATTCTGGTCAGCGCCACAGGCGTTTCTGGAAATAATTTATCTAAAGTATCTTTGGAAGGATATTCTTGGATGTCCCAATCATTTTGATCCCAACCACGACCGATGATGTAATCTGTGTTTGGATTTTTTTTATAAAATTCTTTGGTTTTTGAAACAACTTCTTCAAAACTTTGGGTTCCATCCAAATCCACTTGGTTAAGTTTTAAACCAAGATTATAAAGATGCGCGTGAGCATCGATGAGTCCTGGCAACATAGTTTTGCCTTTAGCGTCAATGGTTTCAGCAGCTTCGTAGTTCGATTGTAATTCTTCAACAGAACCGACGGCAAGAATTTTATCGCCTTTAACAGCGAGCGCTTCTGTTGTGCTAAAATCAGAATCTACGGTATAAATTTTAGCGTTGATAAATAAAGTATCAACTTGAATTTTTGATTCAGAACATGATAAAAATGTAATAGAAACTAAAATTGTAATTACAAAATAATAGAATTTAATTTTCATTTAAAAAAAATTTGATACTGAGTCAGAAATTCCTTTGCGAATGGCAGGATTCCCAGCAGCCGCGAGTGCAATAGACACTAAAAGTCCAATCATGGCATACCCAAAATCACGACCAATCATACCTAAAGCTTTTTTCTTGTGTTTGTTTCCTTTTTTCTTTCTGGATAAACTGATTGCGATTTCTCGACCACCGATAATTCCTAAAAACACCCAAGTTGTACTCATCGGAACGGTGGAAATAAATAGTTTATAAATCAATAAAATCACATAGGATAAATCGATTAAAGTTGCCGCTCGAATATCTGAAACTCTGGTTTTTTCACTCACGACGCCTTGAATTTTATCGCCACGTAAATAAAATAACAAACCAAGCCCGAAAAATATAGTCAAAGCAAAAACACTGAATTGCATTGCTGTTTGTTCTCTAGGTAGAAAAACTGCAATATTTGCGCCATCTTGCATCACCCAAGTCGCCCACAAGGAGCCACTAACTAACCACTGGACAATAACCCAATATTGACTGTGTTTTCGACTTTTAAAGTATTTTCGAATGGTTTTGTAAGACAAATACCAAACTAAAAATGAAATTATGAAAGCCAAAATATAACCCGACCAACTTTTGAACACAACTGAAGTTATGCCTGAAGTATCGGCACTAAACACGCTAAGAAGCAAAAATGTAGTTGAAACAGGCATTCTTAATCTTGTCAAAATCAAAAGCACCAATGGTGCGATGACTTGAAAAAATGTGAATTTTTCCGGATGCGGATAATCGGTTGTGCCATCGGGATTTGTAAGACGCTGATAGGTGACATCACCATCAAAATAAAACCAACTAAAAGAAACGGTAGCGAGAAAAATTCCACCGATAAATAGCCACAAAACCCACCATTTTTTGGCTTTATTGCTTTCTATAAAAGTTCCCAAAGACTGAATACTGTCGTTGGCTACTGCGGCATAAGCGGCAAAAAAGAAGCCAATCCACATGGCGAAATTGGCGCTGGTCGTAGAAGTTGCGGCAATGATAATCCCAACAACCACAATAATCAAAAATGTTTTTTCTTCAGAAAAGAAATCGATGATATTCAAATACGGTCGATTCCTGTCGTAACGCTTAAACTTTTTGGCCATTTTAATTATTTAAAACATAATAAAGTTACGCAAATCTACTTATTTTGAATGTTCTAATGTTTCTTTTTTGTTAAGAAAGTTGAAGATTTTTTTACCAATCAAATTGATAAATCAAGCCACCTAAAACTTGAACACCTTGAACATCAAAGTTTTGCCAACGCTCGTAAGAATTTCCTAATAAATTATTGCCGTTAACAAAGACAGAGAGGCGTTTATTTATCGCATATTCAGCACTTAAATTTAAATCAACAAAACTTTTCAGTGTTTTTACTTCACTTGAAGATTGATCGGTAAATAAAACATTTCTCTCGCCCACGAAAAACAAACTGCCACCAAAACGCCACTTCTCTGTGAAATTATAATGACCAAAAGCTTTCAATTCAATATTCGGTAAATTCCAAGCTTCCTGTTGAAAATCTGTGCTGTAATTTGAATATTTCGCAAAAAACCCTAAATCCAAATCCTCGATTTCGTAGTTGATTTCTCCTGAAAAACTAATCACATCAATGTCATCGTAAACCAGACTAAAAGAGTTGCCGATTTCATAAGCTTCCAATGGCTGATTGGCTGTGCCATTCATTCTAAATAAGGCGTAATTTTCTGTGCTTTCATAATTCACTTGCGCTGATACGAACAAATTATCGACCAGTTTTGTATTGAAACCCGCAAAGGCATCAAACATATTATTGCTTGGCGCAATCAATAAATTTGGTGATACAAAAGGATTAATTTCAGCAAAACCAGCATAAGAATTCTGTTTTAAACCACCGTCTGCACCGACAAAAATATTCTGCGCACCGTCATTGATTTTCAAATCAGCTCGTAAATCCGGGTAGATGAAAAAATCTGAATTGCTATTTTCAAGATCAGAATTATACACCACTTCTGTACCAATTTTGAAACTCAAATCTTCAATTTTAAATTTCATAAACGGATTCAAACTCATTTGTAAAAATTGATAATCAAGTGCGTTTGCATCTTCAAATTTTCCACTCAGGAAATCTAGTTTCAAATCAGCTTCTAAAATTTGTTGCGCTAAAGGCAATTTAAATTGCGGCTTCACTTTAAATCGCTGTTCAGAACTGCTAAAATCATCACTGAAATTTTGGAAAGATAAATCGACTTTGTCTAAAATCCCGTTGTAAAAATTGATGCCGCCCAATAATTTTAAACCCAAATAAGTTTGTTGCGGGTCAATTCCTGAAATTTCTGCATCAGAAAATTCACTAATATTCGGCAAACCATAATAATTGTATTGTCTATGGGAGATTTCGATGCCAGAATTCCATATAAAATTTCGTTCTTCTGAAGTAAAATTCAAACCCAATTCAGAATCTGAAAAATGATCGTCCAAAACCACATCGTCAATGCCACCTTGTGATGACAAATGCG
>JBHEPM010000019.1:3085-6800 GCA_046260295.1 Psychroflexus sp. | reverse complement strand
CAATAAAATATCTAAATTTTTACCGCGATCAATATTCACCTGACCAAAAAACTCAGCTAAAATCGTGGTATAATTTCCAAAGCCAACTTTGGCGTAATTATTAAAATATCTTGGTTTTTGAGCGCGTCTCACGCCAGAAGCTTGGCCTTTTGCGGGCGTAAATGTTGAGGCGACAGGCACATCCACAAATTCGTACTCTAAGCTTTTTCGCTTTTGCTTAATTGTGTCTTTCTCACTAGGATTTTGCTTGATTTTGAAAGCATCATTGACCGTCGGCGAATATTGTTTGACAATAATCATACGGTCAGATTTTATGGTATCATTTTGAGCAACAATATTTTGAAAACTCAAAAAAACAAGACTAAGCAAGCATAATTTCGAAAAAACTTTCATGTGGTTCTTAGTTAAATTCACTTTTACAAATAAAGCAATCTTTTGATTAATAAATAACTCTTAAAGCACTTATTTTATTACATCGAAAAGCCTAATTTTATACAAAACGCATAATATGACTACCGAAGAAATTACTAAAAAACTTCAAGCCCAAGATGAATTTCTTGAAACGGGAACGCTCAATGATTTAGAATTTAAAATTCAAAAGTTGAAAGCGCTAAAACAAGAAATAAAATCTCAAGAAAATGCCATTATCAAAGCCATTTACAAAGATTTTAGAAAACCTGAATTCGAAGTTTTAACCACAGAATTATTCGTGGTTTATAAAGAATTGAACCTGTTTATCAAGCGTTTAAAATCTTGGCAAAAACCAAGACGCGTATCTTCGGCTTGGTTGAATTTTCCTTCAAAGGATAAAATTTATCGTGTAGCTTGGGGCAAAGTTTTAATCATTTCACCCTGGAATTATCCATTTCAGTTGGCCATCACACCGCTGATTGGTGCCATAGCTTGTGGTAACACCGTCGTTTTGAAACCTTCTGAATATGCGCCACACACGGCAGATGTTATGGAAAAAATAATCGAAAATGTTTTTGATCACAAACAAACTTTAGTTTGTCAAGGCGCTGTGGAAACCGCTAAAAATTTACTCAATCAAAAATGGGATTATGTATTTTTCACTGGAAGCGTGCCTGTTGGGAGAATTGTTTCTCAGGAAATTGCCAAAAACATGACACCACATACTTTGGAACTGGGTGGTAAAAATCCCTGTATTGTTGACGAAAGCGCAAATCTGGACGTTGCTGCAAAGCGAATTTGTTGGGGTAAATTTCTGAATGCTGGACAAACCTGTATCGCACCTGATTATTTGTTGATTCAACACAAAATAAAAGACAAATTTATTCAAAAATTGATTGAAACTTTAGATGAGTTCTATGAGTCAGATTTTGAAAATAATCCTGATTATGCAGGAATTATTAGTCAAAAACATTTTGAAAGACTTGTGGAATTTCTGAAAGAAGAAAAATTGATTTTTGGCGGGGAATCCGATACTGAATCACTTCACATCTCTCCTACTTTGGTTGATGCGCCAGATTTTGACTCCAAAATTATGGAAGAAGAAATTTTCGGACCGATTCTGCCAATTTATATCTATGAAAATTTTGAAGAATTATCAGATGTCATCAAGCGTTTTGACAAACCGCTTTCGCTTTATGTTTTCAGTACAAACAAAGCAAATATTAAAAAAATCAATCGCAAATTCGATTTTGGCGGCGGGGTGATTAATGACACAATTGTGCATTTTGTCAATGATAAACTGCCTTTTGGCGGCGTTGGTGCTAGCGGAGTTGGCAATTATCACGGCAAACATTCTTTTGAAACTTTTACTCGCCAAAAATCAATCGTTCATCGCAAAAATTGGTTGGATATTCCCATAAAATATCCGCCTTATAATAAAGTCGGATTGTTCAAAAAATTCATGAATTATTTTCGATAAGTCGAAATCTAATTTTGTGTTTCGCTGATTTTTGACTTAAAATATTGATAGCGTTTTCCGTCAGTTGTAATATTCTCGGGTAGCCACCTGTGACTTGTGCGTCACGCATTAAAACAATGAGCTTACCTTCGGGCGTAAACTGAATTGTCCCTGGCAAAACTGGTTCTGTAACAATTTCATCCAACTCATTTTCAAGTTTTTCTTGAATCTGATACGCCATTCTGTTATTGGTTTTAGACAAAGAAAATTCAGCATTTTTGAGTTGGTATTTCAAAGTTTTGCTCAATTTATGAAATTCCGCACCAGGGAAAACATCAAGCGTTTGAGAATTGTAATCCAATTCATTTTCAACTGAACTGTTTTGCTGAAATTCATCCTCGAAATCTTCATAATCCAAAATATCATTTTTACTGAAATTCGCTTTTGTGAGCGGTTTGTAAAAACTTTGACTTCCAAAAACAGACTCAGATTTGAAAGCATTTTTTACTGAAACATAAGCCCAAACACCAGAATTCAGACGTTGAATTTTTAAAACATCTTTAGGTTTGATGTGAATTGGTTCAAGGATATTTTTAGAATTTCCGTTTAAAAAAACTTCAGCTTCAATAGCAGAAACAGCCACCACAGTTGGATGATTAAATTCGAGTTCTAAACCCTGTTGAAAAAATTCAATTACCGCTGAATTTTCAGAATTTCCTAAAACTGAATTTGCTAAGCTAGCTAGATTTCGATCCATAACGCCAGAAATCGGTACGCCAGAAGTCATGGCTTTGGTGCGTCCAAAATCTTGCAAAGAAGAGAAAAAACCAGGCTTTAATATTTTCAAACTCATACCTTAATCGACTTTAATTCGTAATTTTCAATGTTGTTTTCTATATGGTAAAAATCAGGTTTAGAAATGGGTTTTAATTTCAAAAACTGACCAGATTTCAAAAGGCTTGGCGATTCACTTTTTGAAGCATCGAATAAACGAATTGGAGTTTGACCAATGATTTGCCAACCGCCAGGAGAAGATATCGGATAGATGCCAGTTTGCGATCCGCCGATACCAACCGCACCAGTATTAATTTTCTGTCGCGGTTGTGATTTTCGCCTAGAAAATAGCTTCGAATTCAGTCCGCCCAAGTATGGAAATCCGGGTAAAAAACCAATGAAATAAACCAAGTATTTTGGTTCAGAATGCAAGGTGATAATTTCGGAAATTTCTAAAGATTTTGAGTCAGAAATTTCTTGTAAATCAAGACCGAATTCCTCGTCATAACAGACTGGGATTTCTACAGCATATTTTGTAACGTTTTTGCTGATTTCAACTGATTCTAAAAGTGCTAAAATCTTACTTTTCGCATCATAGAAATTATTTATAGTTGAATTATAAATGATTAATAATGAATTATATGTATTAATTACCTGAAGTGTTTGTTTAGCTTTGTTTTTTAGTATAATTCGTTTGTAAGCTAACAAATTATTGAGTAAATTCTCATTAATTTCAGCATTAAATTGAATCAAAATTGACCGTTCATTATATTGAAAAAAAGTAGCTTTACTTAACATTAATTCTATTGTATTTTGATATGATTTTCTTCTAAAAACTGGACCAAATATTTCAAAATTTCAAATGAATTTGGCGTGTCGCTGTGAACACAAATGGTATCGAATTTTTGAGAAATAAATCCATTATTTAAGGTTTCAATTTCATTGTGCTGAATCATCGCTAAAACGCGTTTTGCAATGTTTTTTTTATCTAATATTACAGCATTTTTTTCTTGCCTGGACACCAAACTTAAATCAAGATTGTAATTTCGATCCGCAAAACCTTCATTCCAA
>JBHEPM010000019.1:0-3075 GCA_046260295.1 Psychroflexus sp. | reverse complement strand
AATATTTTCATCTTCAAAATTCAATATTTCTGAATTCGGTGATGAGAAGACGACCAATTTTTTTTCACGTTCTTTAGCAACTTCAAAAACAATTTCAGCTATATTTTTATTAATTTTTAAATCATTGTACAATGCGCCATGTGGTTTTATGTGGTGCAACTCCACTCCTACTTTATCGCAGGCTTTTTGCACTAAATTAATTTGCTTGTGTAAATTAGATTTTAACTCCGTTAGTGGCATTTTTATAGATTTTCTACCAAAATTTTCAAAATCAGGATATGAAGGATGTGCACCAATTTTGGTATTGCTTTCTTTTGCTAATTGTACTGCTTTCAATACACTTTCAAAATCACCAAAATGTCCGCCACAAGCAATATTACAAGAAGAAATAAGCGGCATAATTTGAGCATCAAAATCACCACCTTCAGCCAAATCACAATTTAAATCTATAGAATCCAAAACTTTTTGATTAAATATAATGAATTCTATGGGTTTGTAAAATTTTTCAAAGTGTCAATTATAAAATAATTTTGTACAGTGAAGTGGATATGGTCACAACTTGTACAGTTTTAGTTTTTATTTTAGTTTTTATTTTAGTTTTATATAAATTTTATTATTTTTACCACTTAACTTTAAATATTTAACAATTATGAAAAGAATTATTTTAACAGTAGCAGTATTGGTTTTTGCTTTCCAATTTGGAACTGCTCAGGACGAACAAATTACAATCGGAGCTCATGTTGGTATCCCAACTGGCGATGCCAGCGATGTAACCACTTTAAATGTTGGCGTTGACGCATCTTATTACTTTCTAAAAGACATTTCTGAAGGTTTGGATATTGGTTTAAGCACAGGTTATACAATGTTTATGGGCGATGAAGATGCAGGTTTTGATGAAGACATTTCTTATATTCCACTAGCTGCAAGTGCTAGATTAGGGTTTTCTGAAAACTTTTTTGCTTCAGCTGACCTTGGTTATGCATTATCAACAGATAGTGATGTAGCAGATGGCGGATTTTATTATCAGCCAAAATTTGGATATACTTTTGGAGCTTTAGAGCTTGCTGCTTTTTACAAAAGTATTTCTGAAGATTTAGTAACAGTTAGCTCTTTTGGAGTTGGCGTTGGTTACAGATTCTAAATAGAAAATTATTTTTTAATGAGAAAGCCTGCAAAATACAATTGCAGGCTTTTTTATTTGGTAAAGATTTTTACTCTACACTAGCCTAACCAACCATCGCGGTCTAGACTCCGATATTGAATGGCTTCACTAATATGAACGCCCTGAATATTCTCAGATTTTTCGATATCGGCAATAGTTCTAGAAACTTTTAGGATTCTATCGTAAGCACGCGCTGATAAATTCAAACGTTCCATAGCAGTTTTTAAAAGATTTTTTGAAGATTCATCGAGTTTACAGTATTTTTTAATCTGCTTCACCCCCATTTGTGCGTTATAATGAATTGTTTCAGAATCTTTGAAACGCTCCGTTTGAACTTCTCTAGCGGTTGTCACACGTTTTCTGATTTCAACACTGCTTTCGCCTTTGCGTTCTTCGCTCAATTTGTCAAACGGCACCGGCGTGACTTCTATATGAATATCGATGCGGTCTAAAAGCGGTCCACTAATTTTACTCAAATAACGCTGCATTTCTGCTGGTGAAGACGTTACTGGCGCATCTGGATCGTTGAAATAGCCGCCTGGACTTGGATTCATACTTGCCACCAGCATAAAACTAGACGGATAAGTCACTGTAAATTTAGCTCTCGAAATCGTCACTTCACGATCTTCCAAAGGTTGGCGCATCACTTCCAAAACGGTGCGTTTGAATTCCGGCAATTCATCTAAAAACAAAATTCCGTTGTGCGATAATGAAATTTCTCCAGGTTGTGGATACGCTCCGCCCCCGACCAGGGCGACGTCAGATATTGTGTGATGTGGACTTCTAAACGGTCGTTCTGCCATCAAACCTACATTTTCTTTCACCCGACCAACCACAGAATGAATTTTGGTGGTTTCCAAAGCTTCGTGCAAAGACATTGGCGGCAAAATACTCGGCAAGCGCTTGGCAAGCATCGTTTTTCCTGAACCCGGTGGACCGACCATAATAATATTATGACCGCCAGCTGCGGCAATTTCCATACAGCGTTTGATGGATTCTTGACCTTTGACATCGGCAAAATCAAATTCAGGATTGGCTAAATTGTTATAAAAAATTTCTCTGGTGTTGATTTTCATAGGTTCTAGTGGCTCATCTTTGTCGAAAAAATTAATCACCTCTGTGATATTTTCGACACCATAAACTTCTAAATCATCTACAATTGCAGCTTCTTTAGCATTTTGTTTGGGCAAAATAAAGCCTTTAAAACCTTCTTCTCTAGCTTTAATTGCGATTGGCAAAGCACCTTTTATTGGCTGGAGACTTCCGTCCAAGGACAATTCTCCCATAATAATATAATCACCAATACCGTCGTCTTTAATTTGAGATGAAGCGGCTAAAATCCCCAAAGCCAAAGTCAAATCGTAAGCAGAACCTTCTTTACGCATATCGGCTGGCGCCATATTTATAATGATTTTCTTTCCAGGGAATTTGAAACCATTGTTTTTTAAAGCGGCTTGAATTCTGAAACTGCTTTCTCTAATGGCGTTGTCTGGTAAACCTACTAAATGGTAACCAATGCCTTTTTCCATATTGATTTCGACTGTAATTGTGGCTGCTTCTACACCAAATACGGAACTTCCAAAAACTTTTATAAGCATAATAGATTGATTAATATCAGTTGAAGTAATATCTTTTAAAGTGTTTTTTGCCAGTTGTTTGCCGAGTTCAACACCCCATTGATCGTAACTAAATATATTCCAAATTACGCCTTGAACAAATATTTTGTGCTCATACATAGCGATGAGTTTACCTAATGATTTTGGTGTCAATTTGTCAATTAAAATAGAATTTGTGGGCTTATTGCCTTCAAAAATTTTAAACGGTAATAACTTTTGAATTCGCTCCACATTCAGACCTGAATTCTCTAATTCTTTGTGAACTTCATCTTTGGTTTTCCCCCTCATCAAAGCTTC
>JBHEPM010000189.1:2715-3096 GCA_046260295.1 Psychroflexus sp. | reverse complement strand
CATTATTATTCTGGATAACATCAGAAGTTTGAATAATATCGGGTCTGTGTTTCGCAGTTCAGATGCGTTTTTGATTCAGAAAATTTACCTCTGTGGCATTACTGCACAACCGCCAAATAAAGATATTCAGAAAACAGCACTTGGCGCAACCAAAACTGTTGATTGGGAATACGCTGAAAAAACTGAAGATGTCGTCAAAAAATTACAAGCCGAAAACATAAAGGTTTGCGCCATCGAACAAGCAGAAAATTCAATAAAACTTTCAGAATTTCAACCTCAACCCAAAGAAACTTATGCTTTTATACTCGGCAACGAAGTAAAAGGCGTTCAACAAACTGTGGTTGATTTGGCAGATGAAGTTTTGGAAATTCCGCAACTTGG
>JBHEPM010000189.1:0-2686 GCA_046260295.1 Psychroflexus sp. | reverse complement strand
CTGTTTTTAATTTCTCTTGAAGCATTTTCAGCTCGTCTCGGAATCGCGCCGCTTCCATAAAATCTAAATCTTTGGCGGCTTTTTCCATAGATTTTCGAACTTTTGTCATTTGCGTTTTCAATTCTTTGGTAGAATAATCCGCAGCCGCTTCTTCGGCTGCTTCCAAAGTTGGCGTATCCACAACTTTGTAAGGCTCTGCTCTTTTCCCACCAAGTGCTGAATCCAAGGATTTGTTCAGCGCAGTTGGCGTAATGTTGTGTTTCGTATTGTATTCTATTTGTTTATTTCTGCGGTATTCGGTTTGGTCAATGGTTTTCTGCATGCTGTCCGTAATTTTATCCGCATACAAAATCGCTCTACCTTCCAAATGACGTGCTGCCCGACCGATGGTTTGCGTCAATGTTCGGTTGCTTCTCAAAAAGCCCTCTTTGTCCGCATCCAAAATCGCGACCAATGAAACTTCTGGTAAATCCAAACCTTCTCGGAGCAAATTAACCCCGACCAAAACATCAAATACGCCTTTTCGTAAATCCGACATGATTTCAACACGTTCCAAAGTATCGATATCACTGTGAATATAACGGGTTTTGATTTTAACACGAGACAAATATTTAGTCAATTCTTCCGCCATGCGTTTTGTTAAAGTCGTGACCAAAACACGTTGATTTTTCTTGACACGAATATCGATTTCTTCAATTAAATCGTCGATTTGATTTTGACTCGGTCGGACTTCAATTTCTGGATCCAAAAGTCCGGTTGGACGAATCACCTGCTCAACTACCACACCATCACTTTTTTGCAATTCGTAATCAGCTGGCGTGGCGCTGACGTAAACCACCTGATTTTGCAAAGCTTCAAATTCTTCCAAGCGCAAAGGCCGATTGTCCATCGCCGCTGGCAATCTAAACCCATAATCGACCAAGTTTTCTTTCCGTGAGCGGTCGCCACCGTACATTGCGCCAACTTGTGGAATGGTGACGTGACTTTCGTCCACAATCATCATAAAATCATCTGGAAAATAATCCAACAAACAGAACGGTCTTGTTCCTGGTTTTCTACCATCCAAGTATCTGGAATAGTTTTCAATTCCGGAACAATAACCCAATTCTTTAATCATTTCCAAATCGAAATTCGTGCGTTCTTCAATCCGTTTGGCTTCCAAAGGTTTGCCAATTTCTTTGAAATATTCAATTTGTTTCCCCAAATCAAGGGCAATTTGGTCAATCGCTTGGTTTAAAATTTCTGGGGAAGTCACAAAAATATTGGCTGGATAAATATTGAGTTTGTCGTATTTCGCCAAAATTTCATTATTCTGAACATCAAAAGCTTCGATTTCTTCAATTTCATCGCCAAAGAAATGAATGCGATACGCATGATCGGCATAACCCGGAAACACGTCCAAAGTATCGCCTTTTATTCTGAAATTACCGTGTTCAAATTGCGCTTCGGTTCTCGAATATAAACTTTGCACCAATCGTTGTAATAATTTGGTTCTTGGAATTTCCTGATCAACTTCAATAGAAATCACATTTTTTTGAAATTCCACAGGATTTCCAATTCCGTATAGACAACTGACCGAAGCCACCACCAAAACATCACGTCGACCAGATAATAAAGAAGACGTTGTACTCAGCCGTAATTTTTCGATTTCATCATTGATGGATAAATCTTTTTCAATATAAGTGCCGCTGGACGGAATAAAAGCTTCTGGTTGGTAATAATCGTAATACGACACAAAATATTCCACCGCATTATCAGGAAAAAAAGCTTTAAATTCTGAATATAACTGCGCCGCCAAAGTTTTGTTGTGTGCCAAAACCAAAGTCGGTTTCTGAACACTTTCAACCACATTTGCCATGGTAAATGTTTTCCCAGAACCAGTCACGCCAAGTAAAGTTTGATAACGGTCTTTCTGATTGATGCCGTCCACAATTTTTTGGATGGCTTGCGGCTGATCGCCAGTGGGTTGAAAATCAGATTTTAATTCGAATTTCATGCAGGTTTAATTTGAAATAAAAATACTCAGTTGAATCGTTTCTGCCAAGTTTAAAGCAAAAGCTTTAGATGAATTTCACAAAGGCTTAGTCATAATGAAATCTACATTTTGCTATTAAAATTTCTCCTTCATTATATTTATAAATCAGTCGATGTTCACTGTCGATTCTTCTTGACCAAAAGCCTGAATATTTATGTTTTAAAGGCTCAGGTTTTCCAATTCCTTCAAAAGGAGTTCTCGCAATCTCTTTGAGCAATTGGTTGATTTTTTTCACTTTTCGTTTGTCCGTTTTTTGCCAAAATAGGTAATCTTCCCAAGATTCATCCACGAAAATATATTTCATTTCAGTCTTTGATTAAATTCTTAGCAAAAGATTTTTTGGTATTCAGCTTTTCAATTGCCGAATCTAATCTTATTTCGTTCTTTTTTGAAGAAAGTTCGTGATTTGTTGCCATAAGCGAATTGTATTCGTCCAAAGACATCACAACAATTCCTGAATCTTTTCCGCGATTTATGATTATCGTTTCAAAGTCCTTGATTACTTTATCTATATAAGATTTTATGTCTTTTCTAAAATCAGAAACACTGGTTGTCAACATAATTTTGATTTTAGTACAAATATATGTACAATATTTTGATTCCGGTGTGTTTTGACTTTATTGGAATTTTTGCTTTTATTCACCCAAAAAC
>JBHEPM010000188.1:2666-3108 GCA_046260295.1 Psychroflexus sp. | reverse complement strand
TGTAGTTTCACCCATAGCAGGTCAAGTAATTTCATCTAAAATTATTAATACATACGCTACAGGTTCGGTTGATGCAGTGTATTTTGGGAGCGGTTTCATTAATTTCGTGCGTCAAAACTCAGAGGTTAAAGATGTATATTCAACTGTAGACGTCACATCAAATTATTCGGCTTCAGGATTGTTTAACCGCGTAATGAATACAAATAATGTAGCTAGAGCTTATGCCTATAATAATTTAAATACAGCGAATGCTTATGGTCTGATTGAAGTAGTGAGTTCAAGTAATATAAATGACATGTATTTCAATTCAGATATTTTTTCAGGTTCAGATATTTCTGGAACTGGCTTAACCACCTCAGAAATGCAAGATGAAAACAACTTCAACAATTGGGATTTCGATGAAGTTTGGTTTATAGATGAAGATCAGAACAATGGTTTTCCG
>JBHEPM010000188.1:0-2656 GCA_046260295.1 Psychroflexus sp. | reverse complement strand
TTGCTGAACCAATAGAAATTTATGATTTCGTATACGAAAACGGAAATTGGTTGCCAAATGAACCTAATGGAAATGAAGCACAAAATAGCAGTATTTATATAGATGATGACAATTTTTCTATCAATAATGAATTGATTTTTGGAGAATTGCACATTCCTGAGTTTGCTACCGTAAATGTTGAATCTACATTAACTGTGATTGATAAAATGAATATCAAAGGCGAACTTATTTTCGAAAGTAACGAAAATCAAATTGGTCAAATCGGTGAACTGTCAAGTGGTGTAGAAATCAATGGCGAAGTCACTGTAGAACGCTACATTCCCGAAAAGCGAAGCTTCAGATTTGTCACTTCTGGGGTGAATTCAACAGAAAGTATTTTTGAAAATTGGCAAGAAAACGGAGAATCTCCAAATGGTTTTGGAACGCATATCACTGGTTCTACTGAAGGAAATAATGGTTTTGACAATACTGAAACCGGAAATCCGTCTATGTTTGGTTTCGAGAATTCTACTCAAAATTGGTATTCGGTTGCCGATACAGATCAAACTAATTTGGAGGCTGGAAAACCTTATCGGTTATACATTCGTGGCGACCGAAATATAGATTTGAATAGCAATGTATCTGAAAGTTCAACCGTTTTAAGAGCGAAAGGAAGTTTAGAAACCGGTGATAAAATATTCGATAATTTAGGGGAAAACGCCGGTGATTTCAATTTAATTGGCAATCCATACCAAGCTATTGTAGATTTAAATGAAGTGAATTTCAATAATCTGAACACAAATTTTGTTTGGGTTTGGGATCCAAATATGAATGAAAATGGCGCTTATGTTGTGGTTGATATTAGCGATGGCAGTAGTACCGGCTCATCATTGGCGAATGAATTTTTGCAACCTGGACAATCTGTATTTTTTGAAACATTGAATGACGGTGCAGCATCGCTCACATTTACTGAAAATTCAAAAAATGTAAATCAAATCAATAACGAAGTTTTTTCTGAAATCGACTTGGCGAAAATCGACATTCAATTATTTGAAATAGAACATCTAGGTGATTACTCTACTGAAATTGACGCATTGAGAATCAATTTTAATGCAAATGCCAATAACGAAGTTGATTTCAATGACGCCAAAAAACTAAGTAATCCTGGTGAAAATTTAGCAAGACTGAATAATAATGACTTTTTAAGTCTTGAAAATCGAAGTATTCCTACAAGTGAAACCGAATTGGATTTAGCCATCTATAATTTCCAAAACGAAAATTACACGCTGACTTTAGAAATTGAAAATTTTGAAACCCATAATGTGTTTTTAAACGACCGCTACACTGGAGAAGCTATTATTTTGAATGATGAAATAAATCATTTTAGTTTTGATGTTAATCCAAATATTCCAGAAAGTTCAGCCATGGATCGATTTTATTTAAAATTAGAAAATACAACACTTTCTATTAAAGATGAAAATTTTGAAACTGGATTTACAGTTTATCCAAACCCTGTGATAAACGATCAATTTACGATTCAATCCAAAATAAAACACCTAGATAGTGCAGGAGTGAAGCTTTACAATTTATATGGTCAAGTTGTGTTTTCTGTCAAGTCAAATTTTTCATCAGATCGAATTCAAATTCAAACTGAAAAATTTGCTTCAGGGATTTATTTTGTAGAGATTGAACACGAAAATCACTCCTTTAAAAAGAAAATTATTGTTGAATAAATTATTTATTAACCGAAAAAAAGCCAAGATATTCAATTGAATGTCTTGGCTTTTTGGGTTTTATTCAGATTCTGAATCTTTGTTTTCACGACGCTCTCTGAGAATTTTAGAATACATAATAACAATATAAACAATCACGAAAATTATGACTAAATAAATCCAATTTTCTTCAATAAAGCTAGTAAATTCAAATTCTTTAGGCGCATCATCTTGTGGTTTTGGTAATTCGCTCTGCATAATATTTAAATTTTGCCATAATTTACAAACCTTTGATGAAACTTCCGAATGAATCACCAAAATTTAATTTGGTATCCACTTGATTTCTGTCTAATTTTTTAAAAACAGACAATCCCCAAAGAATGAATTCCATCCAGAAAAATTGCTCTTCGGTTTCATAATCTGGAACATATTTATCCAACATGGCTTTCAAAGGCTTAATTTTAGAGAGTGCAGCTTCATATTCCGCATTAGAATCATCTTCAAAAAACTGGATGTCGTCATTTTTCATAAACCAAGCCAAGATTTCATCGTAGGATTGGGTCTCGCCATCTTTTTCCAATTTTTTGATTTCAGGAAAAAAGTCGACGTACAAATGTTTTATTGCCGATTCTAAAAGTTCATTGGCAACAAACTCTGCGCCGGCTTCTTCGCCTTCATAAACCAATTCAATTTTACCAGTTATTGCAGGAATAATGGCGTTGAAATCACTTAATCGTAAACAAGTTTTTTTGTCACCATTGACCAAAGCTCGGCGTTCTGCGGCACTCATCATATTTTCAAAAGCGCTGATGCTCAATCTGGCACTCACACCACTTTTGGCATCTACATAATTGCTGTGCCTGGCTTCGATAGAAATTTGTTCTAATAAAGTTTTGGCAAGTTCTGGAACTTTGATGTTTTGTGTTTTGAAATCCGACAGTTTGGCTTCTTGGGCTGTGATTTTC
>JBHEPM010000187.1:499-3124 GCA_046260295.1 Psychroflexus sp. | reverse complement strand
ATATTATATCATTGCTGGCGAAGCTTCGGGAGATTTGCACGCTTCAAACCTGATGAAAGCCATTTTAAAAGAAGATGCTGAAGCCGATTTCCGATTTTGGGGCGGCGATTTGATGGCGGCCGTTGGCGGCAAATTGGTAAAACACTACAAGGAACTGGCGTTTATGGGTTTTTTGGAAGTCGTGATGAATTTGAAAACGATTTTCAAAAATATTGCATTTTGCAAAAAGGATATTTCTGAATTTCAGCCAGATGCAATTATTTTTATCGATTATCCCGGTTTCAATATGCGAATTGCAAAATGGGCAAAAACGGAAGGTTTTAAAACGCATTATTACATTTCGCCACAAATTTGGGCTTGGAAAGAAAATCGCATCAAAGCCATCAAACGCGATATTGATGAAATGTATGTGATTTTGCCTTTTGAAAAATCTTTTTATGAAGACAAACATGACTTCCCGGTGCATTTTGTTGGTCATCCTTTGTTAGATCAAATCGAACAACGAGAAGATATTGATTTTGAAAGTTTCAGAAAAAAACACGATTTAGCTGAAAAACCAATTATTGCTTTGCTGCCGGGCAGCCGAAAACAAGAAATTTCAAAAATGTTGTCCGTCATGTTATCGGTGGTGAAAGATTATCCAGATTATCAATTTATCATTGCCGGCGCACCGAGTCAAGATGAAGATTTTTACCAGAGTTTTATTCAAAATAGCCGTGTAAAATTGATCCAAAACGATACTTATGATTTATTGAGTCAATCTCACGCTGCTTTGGTAACGTCTGGCACAGCAACTTTGGAAACTGCACTTTTTGAAGTCCCGGAAGTGGTTTGCTACAAAGGCAGTTATTTGTCATATATTATTGCCAAACAAATTATCAAACTGAATTATATTTCGTTGGTGAATTTAATTATGAATCGTGAAGTTGTTAAAGAATTGATTCAAAATGAATTCAATGTAAAACAACTTAAAATAGAATTGAATAAAATTCTAAAGGCAGAAAAGCGAGAAGAATTGCAAAAAGATTATAAACTGCTGAAAGAAAAACTCGGCGGCCTTGGCGCAAGTGCCAAAACCGCCAAATTGATTGTAAAAAGTTTGAAATAATAATCCTGATATTTAACAAATTACGAATAAAAATGCAAAATTTATGGCTTAAAACAAAACTCCGTTATTTTTCTTGTACGTCTTCACGATAGTTCTTTTACGCTATTTAAATTCTTCCCAATATTCTTTTGGTGTTACAATTTTTGTCTTGTTATAGATTTCCATTGTAAAATCGTTTATGTTTCCTGTAACTATAAAGTCAGCTTTAGAAACATCTGCTAATTCCAAAAGTCTGTTGTCTGGTTCATCTTTGATGATTTTCAACT
Source organism: Psychroflexus sp. (assembly GCA_046260295.1). Classification (GTDB taxonomy): domain Bacteria; phylum Bacteroidota; class Bacteroidia; order Flavobacteriales; family Flavobacteriaceae; genus Psychroflexus. The sequence continues at coordinate 1,750 of JBHEPM010000187.1, read as the reverse complement.
TTACTTTTGGTTCATATATTTTAGAAATTTCACTTAATCTTGCGATTAGAAACTCTGCATTTGTTTTAAAGTCGGCAAATCTTGCAAATTTTGGACGACTAAGGACTTCTAAATATTCCTGAAGAATTGCATTTGAAATACACATAACCGCATTTCTGGCAATACAATGTTCAACAATTAGATACGGATAGTTTTTTTGAATTAAGGAAGATACGATTACGTTGGTGTCAAGAATTATTTTTTGCATTCCTGTACGCTTTTATTTCGTCATCGATTTCTTCCATTGTCATTTTGGAAAGTCCATATTTGTTTGCTAATTGAATGCTTTTTTCATGCGTTTGCTTTGTTATTTTGTTTCCGATTATTTCAATCAGCTCGGAGAAAGATATCGTGTTTTTATTCAGACCCAACTGGTTGAATTCAAAGTCCGATATTTGAATATTTACAGATTTCATAATTTCCTATTTAAAATCAAATTTACTAAATTTCTGCATATTCTCCGTATTACTGTCAATTAGCCGTTATAAGCCACAACGCTACTTACTTTGTTATTTAGCATTTCTTTCAGCATGGTTTCGATGCCGTTTTTCAGCGTAATTGTGGATGATGGGCAACCGCTGCACGCGCCTTGCAAAATGACTTCCACTTGTTGGGAATCTTGGTTATAAGATTTAAAAACGATATTTCCGCCATCGCTGGCTACTGCAGGTTTAACGTATTCTTCCAAAATCTGAACAATTTCTTTAGAAACATCATCTAAATTGCTGGTATCTATTTTTGGTGAATCATTGGTTTTCGATTCATCTTTGGGTTGAACTTTACCAGTTTCAAGAATTTTCCCGCCTTCTTCGACGTAGTTTTTTATAAATCCGCGCAATTCGTTGGTAATCATGTCCCATTCTGCCATATCGTATTTGTGGATTGAAATATAATTTTCATCCATAAAAACTTCTTTCACAAAAGGAAAATGAAATAATTTTTGAGCCAATGGCGAATTTTGCGCATCGTCAATAGATTTAAATTCTGCTGTTTCCAAAACCAATTTTTTGTTGGCGACAAACTTCATTACTGATGGGTTTGGCGTGCTTTCCGCATAAACTGTAACAGGGACTTTTTTAGTGGATTTTTCTTCAATTTCATCAACAACTTTTCCGCCATTTTTGAAAAAGTTTAGAAGCTGATTTGCCACTTCATCTTGCACATCCTCCCATTCAACAATGTTAAATTTTTCGATAGCGATAAAATTTTGTG
>JBHEPM010000187.1:0-489 GCA_046260295.1 Psychroflexus sp. | reverse complement strand
AAGGTAAATGAAAGAGTTGCGATGCAATTGGGGAATTTTTTGCTTCTTCAATATTATTAAATTCAAAACTTTTTTGTTCGGTTAAAAATTCGTTAATTTCGAATTTCAAAATTGAAGGTCTATTTGTGGGCTTTATTTCTATGTTAAGTTCTTGCATTTTTTTGTTGTATTTTAGAGCAAAAATACAAAACAAATTGCAGGAAAATGGAAATTTAACCACGTATTAATATATAAAGCATGAAAAGAATATTACTATTACTACTTACTTTTTTAGGATTTCAAAGTGTTTATGCTCAAGATTTAATTATTGAAAACGGTAGCGTAAATGCATGTTCTGAAATGTTTTATGACACTGGCGGTCCTGATGCTACTTACTCCCCCAACCAAGATTTCACTTACACAATTTGCCCAGAAAATGACGGTGATTTTTCATATATGGATTTTGAAGAATTTGAACTTGGTGATGGGGATTCATTAACTATTTATGAC
>JBHEPM010000186.1:0-3147 GCA_046260295.1 Psychroflexus sp. | reverse complement strand
GTTATGAAGATATCAATAAAATATCATTGAATCATTGTGAATTTTATAGCAAAATTGTAACATTACGTCGATTTTTAAAATATTGACATGAGTAATTCGTCCAATGATTCTTTAGACTCAAAACCAAAACGAAATTTTGAACTGAGCATTTGGGAAGCTTTAATTCCAGTTTTAGCATTGATAGGAATGTTGGCTTACAATGTTTTCATTTACGGAGATAGCTCATTGGACGGTTCTAATCAATTCATATTATTGATGGGCGCTGCGGTTGCGGCTGTAGTTGGAACTTTGAAAGGCGCCAAATTTGAATCTATGATTGAAGATGTGGCCAAAAACATCAAAGCAACAGCAGAACCGATTCTTATTTTACTCATGGTTGGCGCTTTGGCAGGCACTTGGTTGTTGAGTGGCATTATTCCAACGATGATTTATTATGGTTTGCAAATTCTAAATCCGACGATATTTTTGGCGGCTTGTGTTATAATTTGTTCTGTAATTTCTGTTGCTACAGGAAGCAGCTGGACAACTTCAGCCACCGTCGGAATTGCCTTGATTGGAATTGCAGAGGCTTTGGGCGTTTCTGTCGCTATGACTGCTGGCGCAGTGCTTTCTGGTGGTTATTTTGGTGATAAATTGTCTCCGATGAGCGATACCACCAATTTGGCACCAGCAATGGCAGGGACAGATTTGTTTACGCATATTCGATATATGACGATTACTACGGTGCCAACAATAATTATTACACTTATTGTATTCATAATAATAGGATTGAATTTAGACACAAGTGGACAGACAAATCCTGAGGAAATTCTGGGCGCAATTGATTCGTCTTTTAATATTTCCCCTTGGTTATTTGTCGTACCGATTTTGGTTATTGTATTGATTGTGAAAAAAACGCCACCATTAATTGCTTTATTGTTAGGAACTTTGTTAGCGGCTTTTTCAGCACTTATTTTTCAACCAGATTTGGTGCAAATGATCGGTGGAGGTGAAGCACTGACTTTAGAAGTTGCATATCGCGGACTTATGGATGCCATTACAGTAGATATACAAGTGCCTACGGAAAATGAATCACTTTCAGATTTGTTTTCAGCAGGCGGAATGTACGGCATGTTGGGTACAATTTGGCTGATTATTTGTGCCATGGTTTTTGGTGGTGTGATGGATGCAATCGGTGCTTTGGAACGCATCAGTCAAGCTTTGCTGAATTTATTTCATTCAACTTTTGGCTTGTTTTTCAGTACAGTTTCCAGCTGTTTAGCTTTGAATTTAACCGCTTCAGATCAGTATTTAGCGATTGTAGTGCCAGGTAAAATGTTTTCTAAAGCTTATGAAAAGAAAGGTTTAGCACCAGAAAATTTAAGCCGAACTTTGGAAGATTCAGGAACGGTTACTTCTGTGCTCATTCCCTGGAATACCTGTGGCGCATATCATAGTGGCGTTTTAGGCGTGCCTGTGGTCGATTATTTTTTCTATGCTATTTTCAATTATTTAAGTCCGTTTGTAACTTTATTTTTTGCGGCATTCAACATCAAAATTAGACAACTTACTAAAAAGTAATTCATATGAAATTAGATATTTTGGCAATTGGTGCACATCCTGATGATGTGGAACTGAGTTGTTCAGGCACTTTGGCTAAAGAAATAAGCCGTGGAAAAAAAATTGGCATTTTGGATTTAACCAGAGGTGAACTCGGAACTCGTGGCACTGCGGAAACCAGAGATGCTGAAGCAAAATCTGCAGCTGAAATTCTTGGTGTCAGCGTGCGCAAAAATCTTGAATTTAGCGACGGCTTTTTCACCAACAATGTTGCGCATCAATTGGAAATCATTAAAATAATAAGAAAATACAGACCAGAAATTGTGTTTTGCAACGCCATTCGCGATCGACATATAGATCATGGAAAAGGCAGCCAATTGGTCAGTGATGCTTGTTTTTTGAGTGGTTTACGGAAAATTGAAACCATTTGCCAAGGCAATGTTCAAAAAGAATGGCGCCCGAAACATGTTTACCATTATATTCAATGGTACGATATTGAACCAGATATTGTGGTAGATATCAGTGGTTTTATGGATAAAAAAATTGAATCTGTAAAAGCTTACAAAACTCAATTTTATGATGAAAAAAACAAAGCACCAGATACGCCGATTTCAAGTTCGAACTTTTTTGATAGCATTACTTACAGAGCTAGAAATTTAGGACGCTTGATCGGAACTGATTACGCTGAAGGTTTTACAGTGGAGCGACACGCAGCAGTAGATTCAATTTTTGATTTAATTTGATAAAAACATTTTGTAGAATGCAATTTTTATTTAAATTTGCACTCGCATTATTGAGATGCAAACGGTGGATGTAGCTCAGCTGGTTAGAGCACTGGTTTGTGGTACCAGGGGTCGTGGGTTCGAGCCCCATCTTCCACCCAAAAAAGCCTTATCAATTTCGATAAGGCTTTTTTATTTATTAGTTTCGCTGGATTAAAATATTGCAGAATAATTTAATTTTCAATTATTTACCTCAATATTCCACTTGGAAAAACAACCACGCTTTCATGTCCGTTTTCGCCAACTGCAGCGATACCGAAATAATAATTGTCTATAATAATCCCGTCTAAAGTGAATTCATTTGTGTTTTCAACATACTTGAAATGATCCCAAGTTGGTGAAGTTGTTTTTCGCCAGTAAATTTTATAGCCTTTTACATCAGATTTATTTGAATGTTCCCAAGCCAATTTTACTGAAGGTTCTACAATTCCACCAATTTTTACATTGGTCGGTGCTGGTGGTGCCCAAGCCAAATTCGCCATGGAAATTGCATTGACAGCGGTAAGTTTTTTGGTATAAGCGAAATTCACATATTCTATAACATCACCATATTCAATGCCATTTTCAGTTCTGATATCTTGATGTTGGCGATTGTAATTTTCATGTGCTTCCATAATTCTAATGCCTGTAAAGCCCAAATCATTGAAAGGTTTGTGATGTCCACCACGTCTAAAACGATCTAGTCTATAAATCATCATCGGATTCATTTCTGGCATATAAATTTTGGTAGTTTTATGAACATATCTTGCCAATTGTCTTGATTCACCGTCAACTTCGCCACCGTAGAAACGTTTCATATTTCGTTCTTGTTCAGTTTCAGTTGGGT
>JBHEPM010000185.1:453-3149 GCA_046260295.1 Psychroflexus sp. | reverse complement strand
CCCGCCATAATGATGGCGACTGTTTTAGGATTTTCTATTTGTAAATTATATTTACTTGTCCAATTTCGTAAATTTTCTGGCGTCAAAATTTTTGCCCAAGCTTCAATCGCGTGATTGACTTGACTTGGCGTAAACCAAGCATTTTGAATTTCAGCTTGGCGAATTTTATTAATTAATTTTTGTGAAAAATTAGCCTTTTGGTCAGAAGATTCTAAGTAATTTTGTAATAATGAACCGAGTTCAGAAAAAGCATCGATACGCGCATCTAAAGTCATAAGATTTGGTTAAGCGTTTTAGTGTTGCTATTTTTGAACAAACTTACACAAATAAAATAAAAAATGGCTATAAAAATAACAGACGAATGTATCAATTGTGGTGCTTGTGAGCCTGAATGTCCAAATACCGCAATTTACGAAGGTGCAGATGATTGGCGTTATGCCGATGGAACAGATTTGGAAGGTGATATAGTTTTACCAAATGGAAAAGAAGCAAATTCAGAAGAAGCGCAAGAACCGCTAAGTGACGAATTATACTATATTGTTGCAGATAAATGTACAGAATGTATGGGATTTCATGAAGAACCGCAATGTGCGGCAGTTTGTCCGGTAGATTGTTGCGTTCCAGATGAAGAACATGAAGAAACTGAAGAAGAATTACTTGGAAAACAGTCTTTTATGCATAAGGATGATTAAGGTTTCAATACTAATTCGAAATCAATTTTTACTTTAAAACCGAACATAAAAAAGGCGAAATTTCAAAAATTTCGCCTTTTTTATGTTTAAACTTTGCTTAAGTTAAGACTTAAAATAATTAAAATCTTCGCCATCTTTAATTTCTAAAAGCGAATTATAAATCAATTTAATCACATTTTCTACATCAGATTTGTGTACCATTTCTACGGTGGTGTGCATGTATCTCAAGGGTAATGAAATCAATGCGGAAGCTACGCCACCATTACTGTAAGCAAATGCATCGGTGTCGGTTCCTGTCATTCTACTGGCTGCTAATCTTTGGAATGGGATTTTATGTTTTTCTGCTGTATCAATCAATAATTCACGAAGTTTATTCTGAACTGCCGGCGCATAACTGATGACTGGTCCAGCCCCAATTTTAGTCAAACCTTCTTTCTTTTTTTCAATCATAGGCGTGGTCGTATCGTGGCAAACATCGGTTACAATAGCGACGTTTGGTTTGATGGTTTGTGTAATCATTTCTGCACCACGCAAACCGATTTCTTCTTGTACAGAATTTGTGATGTACAAACCAAAAGGTAATTCTACATTATTCTCTTTCAGCATTCTGGCGACTTCAGCAATCATAAAACCACCCATTCTGTTGTCTAATCCACGACAAACAAATTTATCTTTGTTCAAAACAAAAAATTCATCAGGATATGTGATGACACAACCAACGTGAACGCCTAATTTTTCGACTTCTTCTTTGTTTGCGCAACCTACATCAATACAAATGTTATCAGATTTTGGCGCTTGTTCACTTGATTTGTCTCGGGTGTGAATCGCTGGCCAGCCAAAAACGCCTTTCACAATTCCGTTTTTGGTGTGAATATTTACACGTTTTGAGGTGGCAATTTGGTGATCGCTGCCACCATTTCTAATGACATAAATCAATCCTTCATCGGTAATATAATTCACATACCAAGAAATTTCATCTGCGTGTCCTTCAATTACAACTTTGTATTCAGCTTCAGGATTGATGACGCCAACGGCAGTTCCATAAGTGTCTGTAATAAAGTCGTCTACATAAGGTTTTAGATAGTCCATCCAAAGTTTTTGACCTTCCCACTCATAACCAGTTGGTGCTGCATTATTTAGATATTTTTCTAAAAAATTCATCGATTTATCGTTCATAATTTTGATTTTAATTTTTTATTCTTGCGAATTTAGTAAAGAATTGAGATTTTCTTGAATTCTAATCCTTAATTTTGGAATGATTTTCGATTAGAATATGAAAAAGTAAATAATGAAGATTTTATATATATTATTTTTTTTATCAGGAATTCTGGTTCATTCGCAAGAACTTGAACTGTCTGAGTTTACACCAAAGAAAAATAAAAAATTTATAATTATAGACCAAGACACCACTATCGTTGATGAAGTAAAACTCGACGAAGTGATTATTATGCCAAGGTTGAAGTTTGAAAATCGAGACGATTTTAGGGATTATCTGATTTTGAAACGAAAAACTAAAAAAGTCTGGCCTTATGCGGTTTTAGCAGCAGACCGTTTGGAAACTTTAAATGAGCGATTGAATACAATAGAATCTTCCCGAAAACGAAAAAAATACACCAAAGTTATTCAGCGTTATATCGAAGATGAATTCACCGAGGAATTAAAAAAGCTGACAAAAACGGAAGGTCAAATATTGGTGAAACTCATGTATCGACAAACAGGAATTACAACTTTTGATTTAGTCAAAGATTTGCGCTCTGGCTGGCGTGCCTTTTGGTACAATACCACAGCTAGTATGTTCAATATTTCATTAAAAGAAGAATATGACCCAGCAAATATTAAAGAAGATTTTTACATCGAAGATATTTTACAACGTGAATTTCAAGATGGAAAACTTGAAAATCAACCACCAAAAATAGAGATTGATATGATGAAATTAATGAATCAATGGCAAGAAAAGAAACACCTAAAGTCTCCAGTTCATTTACGGATGAGTGGAAAATAAAC
>JBHEPM010000185.1:0-274 GCA_046260295.1 Psychroflexus sp. | reverse complement strand
TCATAAGTTGTTTTAGTGGAATCTATGCGATTGCCAACATCTTCTAAACCATCGATGAGATTCACAAATTTATCGTACAAATCACCCGCATGCTGGGCAATTTGTCTGGCATTTTGTTGTTGTTTTTCGTTACTCCAAACCATGTCTACGGTTCGCAGAGTCGATAAAAGTGTGGTTGGACTTACCATCAAAATATTATCTTGAAAAGCGGAATAAAAAAACGCTGAATTTTCACTTTGCGCTAGAAACAAGGCAGGTTCTAATGGAATAAACA
>JBHEPM010000184.1:556-3219 GCA_046260295.1 Psychroflexus sp. | reverse complement strand
TTCTCGATTTAAAAAATTACAATCATATAAAAGATTGGTTGAAAGATTATTAACGAATAAAACATCTGTGCCTAACAATGGCTATAAGTAATTGCTTGTTCTCGCCTACTTCTGAAAATCCTCGCGGATTTTCAGTTTGGTGTGTGCTTGCAATGTTAAGTGCTAAACCTTTCAACTACTCAGAGCCGAGACCGTTAGCGCTCAGCAAGAAAGAAAAAAATTACAGACAATGGATAAAAAAGAAAAATTAGAAAAACTGACAGCTGAAAATAAATATTACGATGTTGAATTCATAGACAAACAGAAGCAAAATAAAAAGAGTTTTGCACAGAAAATATTTTATGACTTTATTCAAGAGTTTGACAATTCAGAATATTCATTAAATCATCAAGATGGTAAAGTGGAGATTTTAAGTGCACATAATGAATTTACTATAAGACTTCTTACAGACATTGAGACAAATCCAAAAGGAGCGTTAATATTTCAAATATCTAAAACTGAAAATGATACTAAAAAACGAATTGTATATTTAATGCGACCAAATAATATCTCTCCGTTTCCAAAAGCGGACTTTAACAGACTTTTGGAGAACCCTTATAAAGGAATGGACTTATTGGATATTGAGATTGTTGAACAACAGAAAAACATTGATTTTTTGAAAAAATATATTGCTGACACATTTAACTATAACGATTATAACTTTTATTGTGAAAATCAAACTTATGGAAAATCGTTAGGTGAATTTGACACAATAAAGAAATTAATTAAACAAATACTATGAGAATAATTGCCGAAACGCTAACAAAGGCTAAAATACAACGTGAAGAAAACAAACTGACCAACTGAATACATAAAAATCGTATTTTTGAGAACGATAAGACAATAATAAAAGTGAAACAAAGAATTTACATATACACATCAGTTTTCGGGGGACATTTTGACGAAGAGTTCAAAGAAAACACTATTCCGCTGTTTGCCAGAATCAAAGAAGGAGAATTCATTATTCTGGACTCGACAGTTACGCAAGACGGAATAGAAAACGCACCTGAAAAAGTAAAAGAGCTAGTAAAAAGCCTAAAAGCCACCTGACTGAATTTATCGAAACAACTGAAGAAGTGGTTGACTTGGCGACTGAATACATAACTGAAAAAGTTGTTTGGCAAACGAGTTATGCAGACTGCTTACACATCGCATTGGCGACCATAAACCAAGCAGACTTTTTAGTGAGTTGGAACTTCAAACACATTGTAAACATTGAGAGAATAAGGGGTTACAACTCAATCAACATAAACAATGGTTATAAACAATTAGAAATACGTTCACCAAGAGAATTTGAAAAATATGAAGACGACTGAAAAAACATTTGACATTGTAAAATTTATGCGTCAACAGAGAGACAAATTGAGTGAGAAGTTAGCCAAAATGACCAAGGATGAAATTTTGGAATACTTTAAGAAACGCAAGACACAGACGACAACAAAGCCCTGTGCATAAAGTCCCGCTATATACAATAGATGTATTGGGACGTTGTACATTATTTAAACAAACATTATGAAATCAATTTTAACCAGCTTTTTATTTGCATTATTTATAATTTCATGCTCATCGCCAACGAAAAAGGAAAATATCTTTATCGTGAATCAACCAGCCGAGTTTGAAAGTCAAGAAGCTATTTGGTTGATATGGCCATCCACCAATCACAAAGAAGGTGAATCCGTTGAAAAAGTTACCCTTTCAATAATTGAAGCACTTAAAGAAGATGTAAATATTGTGGTGACTTGTAAGAACAAAGAACTTCTTAATCAAGCAAATGAAACTTTAAAAAAACGTTTTGGGGAACTGTCAAGACTCAAACTTTTGGAAATCCCATCTTTTGAAATTTGGGCAAGAGACATGGGACCAATATTCGTAGAAACAAATAAAAATACCTTGGCCATTGCAGACTTCAATTTTAATTCTTGGGGTTACGCTGATACTTTAGACATTGATACTAAAACAGAAGAAATGTATGATGTAAGAGTAGCTGAACATTTCAATTTACCTGTGATTTCGAGTTCAATGATTAGTGAAGGTGGTAATAGAGAAATAAATGGAAAAGGGACATTGATAACGACAGAATCAGTTGAAATGGGTAGAAACCCAAACATGACCAAGAAGGAGATGGAAGCTGAATACAAAAGGCTTTTGGGCGTTAAAAAAATCATCTGGCTCAATAAAGGTTTGGTTGAAGATAATCACACATTTCTCGGACCTGTTACGACCTCGGACGGTACAAAAGCTTATACTGTAGTTACTACAAATGGTCATATTGATGAATTCGCTCGTTTTGTAAATGATTCCACAATCCTTTTAGCACAAATAGATAGTACAGAATTTGACGACCCAATCGCTTTTGAAAACTTTAAACGAATTTAGGAGAATTATCAAATTTTATCCATAGCGACAGACCAAGATGGTAAACCATTTACCATTATCCGTATGCCACTTCCGGGAACAATTTTTTCGACTATGAATTCCGGTGATTATGTTTATGATTACATCAAAACACTTGATTACCAAGATGGAAGTACCTTTCCTAATGGCGACACAATAAAGGTTATGGCTGCATTGAGTTATCTCAACTTTATTGTTACAGACAAGGTGGTTGTTGGGCAAACATGTTG
>JBHEPM010000184.1:0-546 GCA_046260295.1 Psychroflexus sp. | reverse complement strand
AAACGTGTTGGAGAAAAGGAATGCCAAATGCGTTGAAAGTAAAAGATGAAAAGGCTGAGCAAATATTGCAATCTGTTTTTCCATATAGAAAAGTAATTATGATTGATGCCCTTGCCGTCAATTTGGGTGGTGGTGGTATACATTGCATCAGTATACAACAACCAATTATCTCGAAGTAATTGTAATGTAATTGAGACGAATAAAACGATGTACAACATTGTATAAGCGTAATGCGGGCTAAAGTGCTAAATTTGAACGGATTGAATATTAACAAACATATCGGCAAACCGAAAGCGAAGTGCTTTTAATCCCGCACAACACCATACCATCAAACGTTAGGCGCAATTAAAGAAAGAGACAGTAAATGAGTGAAATAAACTATAGAAGACACGATATTGATTGGATAAGAGTAATAGCAATTGGTTTACTTTTAATATATCATATTACTTTATCTTTTCAACCGTGGGGAATAATTTTCCTATTCATTCCAAATAAAGAATCTATTGAAATGCTATGGATACCTATGTCATTGTTAAATTTATGGAG
>JBHEPM010000183.1:0-3256 GCA_046260295.1 Psychroflexus sp. | reverse complement strand
ATATTATTGTTGGCGCATTTGTCGGTACGATCTTCGCTATTATAATGTCTAAATTATATGTTGAATTTTTTCCTAAATTCAATTTAAATAAGTAATCAAAACAATGCTGGCAATAGCGAGCAAAATTCCCAACCAATTTTTAGGAATCAATTTTTCCTTAAAAAATAAAATACCCAAAACCGTTGAAAGCAGAACGATAGAAACATTGTTGATGATGAAAATGCTGGAATCGTTTAGACTTTCAATGCGCAGTGCTTTGATGAAAAAATAAATGGAAAAATAATTGGGAATACCGAGTGCAAAACCACCCAAAACATCTTTCCAACGGTATCGATTTTCCTTTTTGAAAGCTTTAAAAACATAAATCAAAAGTCCAGAAACACAGGCAAATAAAAATGTATTAGCAGAAAATAATGGCACGTCAGCGTCGGAAACATAGGTGTTTTCTAAATATTTCAAACTGCTCTCGATGATGCCGCTTCCTAGAAAAACCAACAATGGAAAAATGAAATATTTCATGTCGATTTTCAATCCATCACGTTTTCGAATTGAAACCAAATACACTGAAAACAAAGCCAATAAAATTCCGATGATTTTCAGAATTCCTAAAGATTCGTCATAGTAAAAAATCACGAAAACCACAGGAATGGCGACGCTCATTTTGCTGGCAACGGAAACCACCGACATGCCGCCTTTTTGAGTGGTCATCACCATCAAAGTGAAAACAATAATGAACATCACGCCCAAAAATACAGAACCTAAAAACCAATCTTTGGAAGTGGTCTCCAAAAGCGCATCGACATTTGTATTTTCTTGCATTGAAATTCCTAAAATAAATGCCGTGAAATAATTGACAATTAAGGCGTTCAAAGTGTTGATTTTGAATTTTCCAAACATTTTGAACACGATATAAATCGTGCTAGAAGACAAAATGCTAAGCAGAAGTACAATCAAAATGAGTCTTTTTTTATTGAAAATAAATCAACAATATCTTCTTTGCCAGCTTGCAGATGCCAAGTGTGAATCCCAAGTTTTTTAGCCGTTTTGGTGTGAATTTCTGTATCGTCTACAAAAAGTGTTTCAGTCGGATTTAGATTGTTTTCACGTAAAACAAATTCAAAAATATCGGCGTTTGGTTTTCTAAAATGAATGTCATGCGACAAATAAAATTGATCAAAACAAGCTTCAAATTCTTTGAAAATCAAGATGTTTTCTTTCACCCAATCGATGTGTAATTCGTTGGTATTGCTGAGTAAAATCAATTTATATTGACCTGAATTTTTAAGTGCTTTTAAAAATTTCAATCTCGATTCTGGAAGTTCGATTAAAATTGAATTCCAAGCATTAATGAAATCATTTTTATTTAAATTTTCAAATTTTTCAACATAGAAATCGATGAATTTTACTGTAGAAATTTCACCTTTTTCATAAGCTTCATTGTTGGCAATCATCGGTTTGTCAAAATCTTGAATCCCGAATTTTTGTAAGTGTTTTTGAGTGGCGCTTTTGTCCAAAGTCAAAAATACATCGCCAAAATCGAATATGATGTTTTTAATCATTGTAAAAATAATTGAGTTGGTCGTCTTCTATCTGTATCTCAGTTTTTGGTTTTTTGTTCAAAACAGGTGCTTTTATGCCGTTTTCAATAGTATTTTCGCGGGTAAAAACACGAGCTTCATCCCAGAGATTATCATCTATGAAACTTTGTAAAGTTACGCCACCGCCTTCTATAATCACAGATTGAAGATTGTGTTTATACAATTTTTCAAGAATTTGTTTAGGTAATTTTTGTTGAAAATCTAAAGTTTCAAAAATTAGATTGTTTTCATCATCTGGATTTAATTTATCGCTATGAAAAACAATTGTTTTTACAGAATGATCAAAAATATGATGAATTTTCGGAATTTTTAAATCTTTATCAATCACAATTCGCACAGGATTTTCACCTTTCCAAAGTCGGGCGTTCAGTTGTGGATTGTCTTTTATCGCTGTGTTTGTGCCGACCAAAATACTTTCTTCTTCAGTTCGCCATTTGTGAACCAATTGTTTCGAAAAATCATTGGATATCCAAAAAATTTCACCTGGTTTTTGCGTTTTTGGAGCAATAAAGCCATGTTTGGTTTGCGCCCATTTTAGGATAACATAAGGTCGTTTTTTACGATGAAATGTAAAAAAACGCTTGTTTAAATCTTCGCATTCATCTTCGCAAACTCCCACGGTAACTTCTCTTCTTGCTAAAAATAATTTTTCAATACCACGTCCAGCAACTTTAGCAAATGGATCTACGGTGCCGATGACGATTTTCGGGATTTTCTTTTCGATAATCAAATCGCTGCATGGCGGCGTTTTACCGAAATGACTGCAAGGTTCCAGTGTGACGTAAATCGTTGATTTTTTCAATAAATTCTGATTTTCAACCGAATTTATTGCGCGAACTTCCGCATGTTCATCGCCAGCGCGGATGTGCCAACCTTCGCCAATAATTTTGCCTTTGTGTACGATAATACTGCCGACCAAAGGATTTGGGTAAGTCGTCCCCAAAGCCTTTTTCGCCAATTCTATGCAACGTTTTATGTAAAATTCGTTTGTATTCACTCAACAAAAGTATGAAATCCACAAAGCACATTTTTCATTTTGAATATGGTTTTTTTGTAAAGTTTTGAATGTCGATGAAATTAGATTGTATCAATTTGATATTAAATGAAATAGCGTCAATATTTTGTGTAAAATTTCAACTTGAATTTATTTTTCAGATAAAATTCACTTGAAGATTTTCATTTGAAATCAATAGAAAAGAATTTAGTTTTACAATTTTTTTAGCGTTGAATCTTTGTTTTTATGTGTAATCTTGCGTTTGAATTTTTTAGTAAAAAAGTATGAGTGATATTCAAATTCGAGAAATAAAACAAACAGACAATTCGGCAGTGGCAGAAATGATCAGGTATGTTTTGGTAGAGCAAGGCGCGCCTAAAGTTGGCACAGCCTATGAAGATCCAATTTTGGATGAATTATTCGAATATTACGATTCAAAAAGAGCGGCTTATTTTGTGCTTTTGAAAGCTAATAAAATTATGGGAAGTTCCGGAATATCCCAGTTGGAAGGCGCTGATGCAAATATTTGCGAATTACAAAAAATGTATTTTCACCCTGATGTTCGCGGTCTTGGTTTAGGTCAAAAAATGATGGAAGTTTGTTTAGATTTTGCCAGAGAACAAGGTTTTTCTGAATGTTATATCGAAACTTTACCAAGTATGAC
>JBHEPM010000182.1:2901-3258 GCA_046260295.1 Psychroflexus sp. | reverse complement strand
CAATAGAAATAATTTTGTTTTTTGTAGTAGTCTTAGTTTATGTAGTAATAATTTTATTATAAAAAGTGGTTTTATTCACATTCGAGAGCACAACTATTACCAAAAATATTAATATCAATAAATTTTACATTTCCTTTTCCGCAGAGCTTTACGGCTTTAGAAATACAGCTGTTATCCTGAAATTGAGTTAATAAATACGCTAAATGATCATGAATAGCAGGGAGGAAGTAAGATTTTATGAGTTGCACATTGTCTGTTGGTAATTTTTTCTTGTCTAAAATTATTTCTAAAGTATTTTGAGGTAAGGATAAGTTTTTTACATTTATGATAATATCAGCGCTTGCGGAGTGTGTGTCA
>JBHEPM010000182.1:0-2891 GCA_046260295.1 Psychroflexus sp. | reverse complement strand
GAAATTTTTTATTTCAATTGATGTTTTTTTAAGTTTACGAAATGTCGATTTAAAATACCTATCATCAATGCGTTGAACGTCTAGCGAATCTAAGTGTTTATGTTTTAAGTGTATTTTTCCATAACTTTCTGTATTTATGATATTATAAGTCGAACCTAAAATCACTTTAAACTTTCCATTTTCAATAGAAGCAATACCTGTTTTTTCCCAATTATTGTTTTGCTGAGCTTTTGAGACACCAAAGCAAATAAAAATGAAGCAAATAATTAAAAAACTTATTTTGTTAACCATATAGATTATTTTAAACCTCCAAAAAAAATAAATTTTTGGAGGCTATTTTATTTGTTATTTACAGGTAAATGAACAGCCTGAAAACCAGCCGCCTTCATCGTATGTGTCTACATTTCCTTCACCACAACCTTTAATGGCTTTATCTATACAATCGCCACCTTCTGATTCTGCGAATTCTGCAGTTAACTCTACAACTGCTTTGACAATAGCTACCCACAAACCATTATTATTTTCTATCGTCGGTGCATTTTCTGGATTGTTAATAGTTATATTACCAGGTTGAGGTTCCTCAATTGTTAACTCAGGAGATTCAATTCTGAAATTAAAATCAATATTTCTCTCACTTTTAATATTGGTTTCTACGAATACATTAACTTTTTCATAACCTATTGGAAAAGTTTAAATGAATTTTCTGATATTCGTTCATATTTGTATTCTTTAGAATTTATTCGAATTAAACCTCCTCGGGTTTCAATTTGATTAAAGTTACGACCCAAAATAATTTCTCTGGTGATTCTTTCTGTTTTGGAAGTTGCAACTCCCCACACTTTAGCATTTTCCATAATTAATTAATTTAGTATTCTTTTGCATTTTGCTGAGCGATACTATTTATCTCAAGAAAGTATAATGGTTAAAGAAACAGAGCTAGCATATATGTCTTTTAACAATTATACTTATTCTTATCTTTAAAGACTAATGTACATATAAATAATTTGATTCACAAATAATTATAAATATTTCTTATATAACTTGTTTTAGTTCTTATCATTATATTCTCTTAGCTAAATCGTCTCGCTAAGTAATGTTTGAAATTTCATAATTCCAAAAGCTTAAAAATCAAGTATTTTTATTTTTTGGCATTGTTATTGAAAATATCCTAAACACAAATATTGGCCATTTATTCATAACGAATTCGTTTTTGTGAACTTGAAAGTTATCAGAATTTTTTCTGACTAGTTCAACAATTTTTATTTCAAATTTTTAAAAACATTACAGTTATGAAACCTAAAAAATATGACCACAAAAACCTGAACAACAAAAAAGTTGTCTTCTTTCAAATCGGACTTATTGCCGTGTTTGCGCTTTTACTGATTTCTATAGAATAATGAGCTACGAAGATAGAATAGAAAGCTTGAAAGCTGAAGATATTCAAAACGTTGCTAAAAAATATTTATCTGAGGATAAAATTATCGGCATGTTAATGCCAGAAGATAAAGAATAAATTAAAAATCTTAATCCAAAAAAAAGCCTGCAAAATTCAGTTTTGCAGGCTTTTTTGATTCAAAAATCAATGAGATTATGTCTGAATCACACCAAGATTAAAGTCTTTTTCAATTGGTGCGTGATTAGCCACTTCTATTCCATTGGAGATCCATTTTCTTGTGTCCAGAGGTTCGATGACAGCATCAGTCCACAATCGAGCTGCCGCATAATACGGACTGGTTTGTTCATCATAATTATTTTTAATTTTATCGTAAAGTTCTTTTTCTTTCTCTTCGGTGATTTTTTCGCCTTTGGCTTTCAAACGGGAAGTTTCAATAGATAATAAAACTTTAGCTGCGGAGTTACCGCTCATTACCGCTAGTTCTGCACTAGGCCATGCAAAAATCAGTCTTGGGTCGTAAGCTTTTCCACACATGGCGTAATTTCCGGCACCATAGGAATTTCCAATAATGACGGTGAATTTCGGCACAACAGAATTACTCACAGCATTGACCATTTTTGCGCCATCTTTAATAATGCCGCCGTGTTCACTTTTGCTACCTACCATAAATCCTGTCACATCCTGTACAAAAACCAACGGGATTTTTTTCTGATTGCAATTCGCAATAAAACGTGTGGCTTTGTCTGCGGAATCGCTATAAATCACACCACCAAATTGCATTTCACCTTTTTTGGTTTTTACAATTTTACGTTGATTGGCGACGATTCCAACCGCCCAACCGTCAATTCTGGCATAACCTGTGATGATGGTTTGACCAAACCCTTTTTTGTATTCTTCAAATTCAGAATTGTCCACCAAACGTTCTATGATTGGCATCATATCGTATTGATCGCTTCGCTTGGCAGGAAGCAAACCATAGATTTCTTTAGGGTCTAATTTAGGTTTTTTAGGTTTTTTCCTGTTAAAGCCTGCTTTGTCAAAATCGCCGATTTTATCAACAATATTTTGAATTTTTGTCAAAGCATCTTTGTCATCTTCAGCTTTATAATCGGTTACGCCACTAATTTCGCAATGTGTGGTCGCACCGCCGAGTGTTTCGTTGTCAACACTTTCACCAATGGCAGCTTTTACCAAATAACTTCCGGCAAGGAAAATACTACCAGTTTTGTCAACAATCATAGCCTCGTCGCTCATAATTGGTAAATATGCGCCACCAGCGACACAACTCCCCATTACAGCGGCAATTTGAGTGATGCCCATGCTACTCATCACGGCATTATTTCTAAAGATACGTCCGAAATGTTCTTTGTCTGGGAAAATTTCGTCTTGCATCGGCAAATACACACCGGCACTATCGACGAGATAAATAATTGGCAAGCGATTTTCAATGGAAATTTCTTGTGCTCTCAGATTTTTTTTACCAGTAATTGGAAAC
>JBHEPM010000181.1:2976-3278 GCA_046260295.1 Psychroflexus sp. | reverse complement strand
GTTTGATGCTATAAATCCTATGATGGAAATTGCAACCGAAGATTTAAAAAAAGATTGGAACAGCTTCTTGGAGGAAGCATCTAAGGTTAAGAATATTGGTGCTGTTGATTACAGCAAATTATGTGATGAAATAATAGATTCGATGGATCAAATAATATACTCTATTTTTCTTGCTCCAAAAGACAACTATTATTTCTTACCCGATAATTCTTCCATAACATATAGATCAAAACTACAACCAGATACCAAATTACCGGATGGAAGAATATTAGTTAATCCTTCAACATTTATTTCATCAGTTT
>JBHEPM010000181.1:0-2729 GCA_046260295.1 Psychroflexus sp. | reverse complement strand
AACGAGTATGCAGAAAATATTAAAGGAGAACCACTTTACATTTTAGATGTCGAAAGTGGAAGAAAAGGATATTTCTGTATCGGGTGTAAAAATGAAATGCAAGCGGTAAAAACAAAAATAAGAGAAAGAAAATCTTATTTCCGCCACGATCCAAATGATGTAAAGAAGAGTGAAAGAAAGTGCATATTTAGTAATCAAGACTATCGTCACGATCAGGCAGTTTTAATATTAAATAAAATTAAACGAATTAAAGTTCCTGCACTATACAAATATCCGCCAGAAGGGATTGATGGTAAAGCTTTTCAAATCAATGATTCTAAATTTATTGATGCAAAATATACTAGATCTGAAATTACATTTTATGAAACAGATTCAGGAGAAGTAAAGTTTGGGAAAAATCCAGAAATAGATTCTAGAAATTTATTGATTAGACCAGACGTCACATTCTTTAATGCACAAAACAAACCGATCCTCCTAATAGAAATTGTAGTAACTCACAAGATTGATACAGAGAAATTGGTTAAAATTAGAAGGTTAGGAATTAATACAGTTCAAATTACTATTCCGAAAGATTCCCTAGAAAACATTGAAAAAAGTTTTTCCAAGACTAATTATATAAAATGGGTTTACAATTATGAAGAAGAATGCACTGAGTATATTTTCTCTCCCAACGAAGGTTCAGAGGGAGTTTCACAGATTGATGAACTCCAAAAAGGATTTTTCGCAGAAACTTTCGACTGCAGAAAATTTCAAATTACAGACCTTATACGAACAATTAAAAAGTACTTGGGATCTCAACAATACCGGGCAACTGAAGGAGAATTTAGATCTGAAATATCAAGAGTTGAAGAAAATACGGAAAGACTTAGAAATAAACTCGCAAGAAGAAGAGAAGAAACTCGAGAAAGAATTTCTCGAAAATTTGAAAAGAGAACAGCACAAATTAAATCTGAAGGAGCTAGAATTGAAAGTGAAGAAAGAAAATTTCGAGACACAAAAGAAGACTTTGAAAACTCAATTGAAAAACAATGTGAAGATCTGGAAGGAAGATATATTAACAAAAGAGAAGAGCTTGACGATAAACTTCGCGGAACTAGAAAGTCTATCCTCGGAGCAGAAGATTTTGAGAGATCAGAACTTACAATTAGAGAACAGCAAAGTGAAATTGAATCAGAAATTAGAAATACTGAATCAAGAACTCGAAATATTATCGAATCAAGAGAAAGACTACCAGGAAAATTTAGATCACTTGAAGATCAAGAACAATCAAGAATTGAACGAAGCAGAGAAGAAACTCAATTTAAGCGAAAAGAAGTTGCAAGAAAATATCCAATTAATAAGGAAGAGACTGCAAAAGAATTTAAAAAAAATAGAAGAGCAGCAATTAAAAAAATTAAAAATAGAGATTCTTCAGGAGAATCCGAATTGTCCAGAGGAATTAAAGCAATACTTCATGCAGGACGCTTATTCAATGATTGGAATGCGAGAACGGACACTCTCAACAGAAACAGAGCAGCGCTGGAGTGCTTTAGAAAGGGGACTTACAAAAATTGGAATAAAGCCTGAAGATTTTATTACGCAAATGGAAGAAAATGAGAAATAACGGCCCCTAACATCGGTTCAATAAAAACAGGCCTTACCGAAAAAATATTTTAAATGTTAGACTAATTCACACTACATAATAGCTGTTATCGTCTATAGCTGGCATTTCAGTATAAAGTGGTACTTTAGAGACCAAGTAATAAACGACTAAATCGACAAGAACGCTTCCCTACTCACAGAACTTGTCCTAAACCATTAGACAAAAACTACCATTTTTTTAAATTTTAAAATAAAAAAACCGAATGGCAATAAGCTGGAATGAAATAAAAGACCGTGCACTAAAATTTTCGAATGAATGGGCAGATGAAAAAAAAGAACGTGCGGAAAAAGATAGTTTTTGGAATGACTTTTTTAATGTCTTTGGGATCTCCAGGAGGCGGGTAGCGACTTTTGAGGAACCCGTCAAAAAGCTTAATGACCGGCAGGGATTTATTGACCTTTTCTGGAAAGGAACTTTGCTAGTGGAGCATAAGTCCAAAGGGAAGGATCTCGATGCGGCCTTTGAACAGGCAACAGATTATTTCCATGGCATCAAAGAACACGAATTACCAAAATATGTGCTGGTATCGGACTTTGACAAATTCAAGTTGTATGATCTGGATGAAAATACCGAAACCGAATTTCAAATAGGGGATTTTTATAAAAATGTAAAACTTTTCGGGTTTATAGCGGGATATCAAAAACGGACGTTCCAGGAGGAAGATCCTGTTAATATCCAGGCGGCGGAATTGATGGGTAAACTTCACGACCATCTGGAAGGTTTCGGTTATAAAGGTCATGAATTAGAGGTTTACCTGGTACGTTTGCTGTTCATTCTTTTTGCGGATGATACCAGTATTTTTGAAAAAGATACTTTTAAGCAATACATAGATGAAAAAACCCACGAAGATGGTAGCGATTTGGGTGCTATGCTGGCGCAATTTTTCCAGGTTTTAAATACACCGCGAGAAAAACGATTCTCAAATATTGACGAGCAACTCAATCAGTTTCCTTACGTCAACGGAAAACTTTTTGAAGAACAACTACCAATTGCCTCCTTCAATTCTACAATGCGTAAAATTTTATTGCAAGCTTCAAGGCTGGATTGGGGAAAGATCTCTCCCGCAATTTTTGGTTCCCTTTTTCAA
>JBHEPM010000180.1:0-3300 GCA_046260295.1 Psychroflexus sp. | reverse complement strand
CCAGGCTGGTGTTTGATAGATTTTTGAAACGCGTTTCACATCACCAATTTCTTCAAAAATAAAGTCAATAGATTTTGATAACCAACTGATTTTATGTCCTTTATTGCTACCTAGCGCAATATAAGCTGTCGTTTTCGAATTCAAAAGTTAAGAAAATTTTATTAGTTATTGATTGACAATAATTTTCAATTATTAAGTTTACAATACATTTGCAACTTAAATTTGCCAACAAAGGTAATTATCAATTTCAAAAAACTTGACACTAAAAGAAAAACTTTCGGCACAACAAATTTACCTCACATTTACGGCATTATTTGTGGCGTCTTTGGTGGCTTCAAATTTGATTTTTCAGAAGTTTTTCCATTGGGATTTTTTTGGAATTTATACGTTTGAAATTTCTGTTGGCATTTTGCCGTACCCACTAACATTTTTGATTACTGATGCCGTGAGTGAAATCTACGGACGCAAAAAAGCCAATCGTATGGTGACGGTCGGTATTTTTGCTTCAGTCTTTTCACTTTTAATTATTTTGGTCGCTGATGCAGTGCCTGCCACAGATTGGTCGCCGCTAGACGATTCATTATTTCATAAGGTTTTTGGCGCGACGGGAATTGCTGTTTCTGCTTCTATGTTGGCTTATCTTTTAGCGCAATATATTGACATTTATATTTATCATTTCTGGAAAAAAGTGACAAAAGGCAAATATTTATGGCTTCGGAATAATTTTTCAACTTTCACGTCACAATTTATAGATACGTTTACAGTCGTGTTTTTGTTGAGTGTTTTTGGGGAGTTGAAGTGGGATTTGTTTGGCGGTTTGTTGTTAAGCGGATTTTTATTCAAAGCGCTTATCGCTCTGCTGGACACACCTTTGCTGTATTTGATTGTGTATTTCTTCAGAAAAACATTTCATCTGAAACCGAATGAAGAATTGGATATTGAATAAAAAAATAGGTTGACAAACTGACAACCGATTTCAAACAAAATCAGGCGGAAAATTGTATTTTACAATCAGTTTTTTGCTTTCAGATTTTGCATTGTTCCAAATTTAAAGGAGAATTTTGGAATGTACACGTAAAACTTGGAGAATTAAAAAATCAACTTAAGCCATTAAATGGTGCCAAAGAGGTCGCTTCTTATAAAAGAATTACAACTATAAATGATGAAAATATCATTGTATTTGAAAGGGAAAAAGAAGGTAAAACGCTAATTTATGTGGTCAATTTTTCAGATAAAAAACAATTGTTTAGGTTATCTATATATGATGAGTATAAAGATTTTATAAAAAATACGACTATTGAAATAAGAGATAAATACCATGAGTTTAATTCATGGGAATATAAGATCTTAGTTGAATAATGAATAATTTTAGGGAAATATTAAAATTTTCATAATAGTTTTTAACCGAAATCGTTTTAGTTTATAATTTGATTAGGTTAATAGAATAATTTAAAATATTTTTGAAATAATGAATACAAAAATTCACAAAATAGCAGTTTTAACTTCTGGTGGAGATTCTCCTGGAATGAATGCAGCCATAAGAGCTGTAGTAAGAAATGCAGCATTTTCAAACATAAAATGTGATGGCATTTATAGAGGTTTTCAAGGTTTAATTGAAAATGAATTTATTGAATTAGGCCCAAGATCTGTAAAAAACATTATTAATAGAGGTGGAACTTTTCTAAAATCTGCTAGATCTAAAGATTTTATGACCAAAGAAGGCCGACAGAAGGCTTACAATAATTTAAAATCAAGAAACATAGATGCTTTAGTAGTAATTGGTGGTGACGGTACTTTTACAGGAGCTTCAGTTTTCAATAGTGAATTTGATATGCCAATTATTGGCGTGCCAGGAACTATTGACAATGATATTAATGGAACTGATTACACAATAGGTTACGATACTGCACTTAATACTGTCGTAGAAGCCATTGATAAAATAAGAGACACTGCAAGCTCTCACGATCGCTTGTTTTTAGTAGAAGTGATGGGACGTGATGCTGGAGATATTGCTTTAAATAGCGGCATCGGTGCAGGAGCTGAAGAAATTCTGATTCCAGAGGAAAATATGGGTATTGATCGTTTATTGGAATCGCTTCATAAAAGTAGAAAATCAGGAAAAACCTCAAGCATAATAGTTGTATCCGAAGGCGATCAAATTGGTAAAAATATTACTTTACTTTCTGGTTCTATTCAAGAAAGCTTACCAGATTATGAAGTGAAAGTGACAGTTTTAGGACATATTCAGCGTGGAGGTTCTCCAAGTTGTTATGATAGAGTTCTAGCTAGTCGTTTGGGCGTTGGTGCTGTCGATGCTCTTATAGAAGGTAAATCAAATATCATGGTTGGCATTAGTCACAAAAAAATCGTGTATGTGCCGTTTGATATTGCAATAAATGGAAAAAAATCAATAGACACAGATTTAATTAGAGTTGCTGATATCGTGTCGACATAAAATAAATATTAATTTTAAAATTTGTAAAAATGACTAAGATTGGAATCAACGGTTTCGGCCGAATTGGAAGAATTGCTTTCAGAATAGCAATGGAAAATAAAGATGTAGAAATTGTAGGAATTAATGATTTGCTTGATGTAGATCACTTGGCCTACTTATTAAAATATGATTCTGTTCACGGAAAATTCAAAAAATCTGTTGAAGTTAAAGATGGTAATCTTGTCGTTGACGGCAAATCTATTAGAGTTTCAGCAGAAAAAAATCCAGCAGATTTGAAATGGGATGAAGTCGGTGCTGAGGTAATTTTAGAATGTACAGGTATCTTTAAAGAAAAAGATAATGCTTCTGCTCACTTGGATGCAGGCGCTAAAAAAGTTGTGATTTCTGCACCTTCTAAAACTGCTCCAATGTTTGTGATGGGTGTAAACCACAAAGATGTAACTGCTGAAGATACAATCGTATCTAATGCTTCATGTACTACAAACTGTCTTGCTCCAATGACTAAAGTAATCAATGATAACTTTGGAATTGTAGAAGGTTTAATGACCACAATTCACGCAGCAACTTCAACACAATTTACAGTAGATTCTCCATCAGCGAAGAACTACAGACTAGGAAGAAGTGCTATGAATAATATTATTCCTACAAGTACCGGAGCTGCCGTTGCAGTTGGAAAAGTATTGAAGGAAGTAGATGGAAAATTAACAGGAATGGCATTCCGTGTTCCTACTGCAGACGTATCTGTTGTAGATCTTACTGTAAGAACAGAAAAATCTGCAACTTACGAAGAAGTAAAAGCTGCAATGAAGAAGGCTTCAGAAGGAGATTTAAAAGGAATCTTAACC
>JBHEPM010000018.1:20684-23929 GCA_046260295.1 Psychroflexus sp. | reverse complement strand
ATATATACTTGTCTGATAAAATTTATATATATTTGGTAAATTAGTATTAAATGTTTTAATTATGAAAAAAATCACACTATTCCTTTTCGTCCTAGCAGGAGTTCTATTAACTAGTTGCTCTACCGGAAAGCACATGACCGATGAAATGATTGCTCAGAATGGAACAAAAACCTATGAGCACAGCAAAGACCAGGTATGGGACGCCGTAAAAGGAGTTTTAGCAACAGAAGGCTACGAAATGGCTTATGAAGATAAGGATAAAGGGATCATAAACACCAAACAGAAATTAATTAGAGCTGCAGCACAAGGCAATGCATACAACAATTCAGCCCAGAGTGTAGGATATTACAGACAATATTTAGTCAGGATAGAAAAAATTTCAGAGGATAAAACGAAAGTCATTCTAACGCCTAAAATTTTCCAAGGGAATAATGACATTTCAGAAAACAAAATTTGGGTCATCGAAGGCGAAAAAGGTGAAGTAAGGCTTTGGAATAAGTTTTTCAAACAAGTCGATGAGTTGATATAAGCCAACAACATATTTGTTTTTCTTAACTTTAGAAAGAATGATAATGTCAATTTTAAAAACGTGAAATAATTTCGGAATAATAGATACTAGTGGAGTACCAAATCAAGTAAATGGAACAGTCAAAACAAATGCAATAAAATTAATATTAGGCTGGAATTTAGGAATATAACGTTTGCCAATCGAGTAGACGGCTCCGTCCCTGAATAGGAGCGGAGTTCGTCTCTCATACCACCCTACGTAAGGTCTCGTATATGGCGGTTCGTTAACCATTAAGACAATTGCTCTTTACACCATCGCTATTTCATACTTTTATAAAGGTCTACAGTTTTACTAGACTACTGTCTTTAAACATAAACATTGCTCCGAATTCAATTTCTGAAAGGTTAAGGTTCAGTTCTTCCCACGCCAAAGGTGTGGTGCTATGACTTCGGCTAACTTCTCTGCTTTGCCAAATCTTGAATATAGGGATCTCCCTTGGTAAGATAAATACCCTTCAGTCTAAGCCCGCAGAATCTACATAGATGCTCTTTTAAGCTTTGGGCTTGTAAAGATGTGCTTACTTACTCGAGCAACTAAGCCCAGTATCCTGTTCCTGATTAGTTTATCCTGAGCAAAGCCGATGGGTTGGTTAAACTTTTGTAGTCTCGCTTACTTCACTATTTGTTAATAGGCCCTTTTTTGGCTTTTGTGGTGTGAAACCCCATGATCTCAAGTAATCTCCCATTGTATTGACCGCTAAGACAATTCCAAACTCTTTTTCAACAAGCTCCTTAACGGCTTTTCTGGTCCATAATGCATAGTCTAATTTCAATTGATCTGGCGTGAAATCTACAATCATCTTTCTGATTTCTTTCGCTTGGCTTTTTGATAGTAATTTTTTGTCTTGTCTGATTTTACCAAAGTTACTGCTCGCTTGCGAAACTGATAACGTTTTGAACTGGTAAGCTTTCTAAAGTCTATTTTTGATAAACAATCAATACATGAAATGCTCTTTATATGTAACTATATATTGCTGTCGTGTTAATAATTCTAAATATAAGTTTCAGATAGTTGTGAGATAAATCAAACTAAATGATTTTCAGGCAGTGTAAACTAAGTTTAACTTCTTATTTTTGCACTTCATTAAAAAAATAAGAATGTACAGAAGTCATAAAAATAATGCTTTACGCATAAATCATCTTAATCAAAACGTGGTTTTGTCTGGTTGGGTTCAAAAAATCAGAGACAAAGGATTTATTATTTGGGTAGATCTTCGCGATCGCTACGGCGTTACACAACTGGTTTTTGATGCTGAACGCACGCCAAAAGAAATCATGGATCAAGCCAGAGAACTCGGTCGTGAATTTGTGATAAAAGTTGATGGCGAAGTGATCGAGCGTGAATCAAAAAATAAAAATATAGCTACTGGAGATGTTGAGGTTTTGGTGAAAAATTTAACCGTTTTGAATTCCTCAGAAACACCACCATTTACTATTGAAGACGATACGGATGGAGGCGAGGATTTAAGAATGAAATACCGTTATTTAGATATTCGTCGTAAACCAGTTCAGCAAAAACTTATTTTCAGAAGTAAAGTGGCGATGGCGGTGCGTAATTTTTTATCTCAGCAAGATTTTGTTGAAGTTGAAACGCCTTATCTTATCAAATCCACACCAGAAGGCGCTCGGGATTTTGTTGTGCCAAGCCGAATGAATTCTGGTCAGTTTTACGCCTTGCCACAATCTCCGCAAACTTTCAAACAATTGTTGATGGTTGGCGGTTTGGATAAATATTTTCAAATCGTAAAATGTTTCAGAGATGAAGATTTGCGTGCCGATCGTCAACCTGAATTTACGCAAATTGACTGCGAAATGACTTTTGTGGATCAAGAAGATATTCTCAATACTTTTGAAGATTTAACCAAGCATTTGCTGAAAGAAATCAATGGCGTGGAAGTGGAAGAATTTCCTAGAATGACTTACGACGACGCCATGAAAACTTACGGAAATGACAAGCCAGACATCAGATTTGGAATGAAATTTGGCGAGTTGAATGAAGTTGCAAAACACAAGGATTTTAAAATTTTCAATGAAGCTGAACTTGTTGTTGGATATCATGCCATGCACCATCCATTTACTTCACCAAAAGTTGGACAAATTCCTTTATTGGCTACAAATCCTGGCGCTGTAAAAGCAAATGCCTACGATTTGGTGCTAAATGGCAATGAAATCGGTGGCGGATCGATAAGAATTCACGATCAGAAAACCCAAGCTATGATGTTCGATTATCTTGGTTTTACTGAAGAAGAAGCGGAGGCGCAATTTGGATTTCTGATGAATGCTTTCAAATATGGCGCACCACCACACGGCGGCATTGCTTTTGGTTTGGACAGGTTAGTTGCTATTTTGGGCGGTCAAGAAAGTATTCGTGATTTTATTGCATTCCCAAAGAACAATGCAGGCAGAGATGTCATGATTGATGCACCAGCACCAATTGACGAAGAACAATTGAAAGAACTAAAATTGCAACTTAGATCTTGAGTTTAAGCTGAAATATTTGGTTTTTAGTATTGAAGAAGTTTGAGTAAAATAAATTATGGCTGAGCAAAAATCAAAATTATTTCAACTGGGAACAAAAGCCAAAACTTGGCTTAAAACATACTTGACCAACCAACAGTTTCTGATTTTACTCAGTGCATTGGTTGGTTTTTTGTCTGGTTTGGTTGCAGTTGTGATAA
>JBHEPM010000018.1:0-20674 GCA_046260295.1 Psychroflexus sp. | reverse complement strand
AAGTTACATTTCAAATTATCATAATGCGTATTATTTCATTTTTCCGTTTTTAGGTTTGTTGCTTGTTTATTTATTTGTTAAATTCATTTTAAAAAGACCCATTGGGCAAGGAATTTCTACTACTTTATTTGCGATTTCTAAACGAAAGGGTTTCATTAAAAGTTTTCAGAATTATGCCTCCATAATCACAGCACCAATTACTTTGGGTTTTGGCGGTTCTGCGGGTTTGGAAGCGCCAACAGTAGTTTCTAGCGCAGCATTAAGCACCAATTTTTCAAAATACCTTCAATTGACTCAGGCGTCAAGGACTTTGCTTATCGGTTGTGCAGCAGCAGGAGCGATGTCTTCAATTTTTCAAGCACCAATCGCTGCTATTATTTTTGCCATAGAAATTTTCAGTTTAGACTTGACTTTAGTGTCTATGATTCCGCTTTTGGTAGCTTCGGTATCTTCAATTCTAACATCTTATTTTTTCTTCGGTTCAGATATTATTTTGCACACGCAATTGTCGGAATCTTTTGCCATGGGTGACTTGCCGTTTTATATTGCTTTAGCTGTTTTTACGGCACTTACTTCTATTGTGTTTACTAAAGTTTACATTACGACTTTTAAAAGATTCAATACCATCAAAAATAAAATCAATCGGATTTTAATCGGTGGATTAATTCTGGGAATCATTATATTTTTTATTCCGCAGATTTATGGGGAAGGTTACACAACAATCAACGAATTACTAGCTGGAAATCATGATTTGGTGACTAAAAATGAATTTTTAAAAGATTTTGACATCATTTGGTTGGTGATTTTGTTTTTGTTCATTTTGATAATTTTTAAAATGATAGCCACTTCAGTAACTATTGCTGCTGGCGGAATTGGCGGAATATTTGCACCAGTTTTGTTCATTGGTAGCATGATTGGCCATTGCTACGCTTTAGCGATTAATGCACTTCAAATTACCAAAAGTGACATATCTGTAAGCAATTTCACTTTAGTTGGCATGGCTGGAATGATGGCAGGCGTAATGCATGCGCCACTCACCGCAATTTTCCTTATTGCTGAAATCACCAGCGGCTACAGTTTGTTTATTCCATTGATGATTACAGCCGCAATTTCATATTTAATTACAAGCAGATTTCAACCACATTCTGTCTACACTATGGAGTTGGCAGAACGTGGCGATTTGGTCACGCACAACAAAGATCAAGCAGTTTTGACTTTTATGGATATTGAACAAGTCATTGAAACCAACTTTATAGTGCTAAATAATGAAATGAATCTTGGAGAAATTGTGAACGAAGGCGTGGTAAAATCTAGGCGAAATATTTTTCCAGTGGTTGATAAAAACAATATCTTTAAAGGAATTATTCTACTCGATGACATCCGTAGCATAATGTTTGACCGTTCTTTGTACGATGAAATGAAAGTTTCTGATTTGATGCAACGCGCCCCAGATGTTATTGATTTGCAAAGCTGCAAAATGAAAGATATTATGCAAAAATTTCAAGATACCGACGCTTGGAATTTGCCTGTGGTGCGGGATGAAAAATACGTTGGCTTCATTTCAAAATCAAAACTGCTCACAGCCTACAGACAAAAACTAATAGAAGTGACAGTTTAAATTTTTTTTACCATGAGAATTTTAATTAAAATAGTCTTTTTACTCATTCTTATCGGCTTTTGCGTTGGCGCTTATTTCAATTTGTATGAAAATGAAATTGTTGGTGAACGCATTATTGGAATTTGTGTCTTGGCATCGGCATTTATTTTAATGCCACTGTTTTTATCCCATCGTTGGAAAGGTAAAAAATTGAAAGATTATACCTTAACAAAAGAAAATATGGACAGGATGAAGGACAAAGGCATCGATGGTAAATCTTGAAATATTTTTTGTTGAACAAATAATATTGTATTCCAGTTATGATAAGGGTTTTGGAAACTTAAATTTAAACAACTTCTGAATCTTGAAATCAAATTGAAAAAAAATTCAATAAAAAGAGTTTCAGTTCATTAATTTTATTTATTTTTGTTGCATATTATTAATTATTATTTATTATTATGCAAGGTAAAGTAAAATTTTTCAATGAGTCTAAAGGTTATGGATTCATTACAAACGACGAAACAGGAGAAGATATTTTTGTTCACGTCACAGGACTTAACGGAGAAACTTTAAACGAAGGTGACGAAGTTGAGTATGCTGAAGAAGAAGGAAGAAAAGGAATGAACGCTACAGATGTACGTTTGATCTAATCATATAAAACATTTTTTTTTCAAAACCCTTACGCCATCTGAAAAGATGGCGTTTTTTATGCGCTAAACTTGACAGCTTCTAAAATTAATTTTCCGCGGAAGTTTAACTGAAAATTTATGTTATTCAAATTTACAACTTGAATATTTTAACTAGTACAAACAAAAAAACTCCTTCAAATTAATGAAGGAGTAAATATGTAAGAAAAATGCGAGTTGAGTTATTCTACAACTTCAGCATCTTCTGTATTGTCAATCAAAACTTGACCTCTGTAGTAAAGTTTACCTTCATGCCAGTGTGCTCTGTGGTACAAATGCGCTTCGCCAGTTGTTGTATCTGTCGCAATTTGTGGCATTTTAGCCTTGATGTGCGTTCTTCTTTTATCTCTTCTTGTGGTCGAGGTTCTTCTCTTTGGATGTGCCATTGCTCAAGTTTATTATTCGTTTAGTAATTCCTTTAATTTATCCCAACGCGGATCTGTATCCTCGTCTTTCGTATTGTCTTCTTTATTCGGTTTCAGTTCGTCTAACTTTTCTAAAATCTCAGAATCTAACGTGCCGTCTTCAACGCCTGGATGCACTCTTTTGGCAGGTAAGCCCAGAATAATTCCTTCGTAAATGTATTGTTGAATTTCAATTTCGTGTTCGCCATGTGGCAAAATCAAAAGTTCTTCATTATCATCATTGAAAACTTCACCAAATTTTACAACCAAAGATAAAGTGTTAGAAATTGGTTGATCAAAAGGTTCTAAAGTCACATCACAATTGACATTGACTAAACCTTTAAATTCAAAATCCAACTCCAGCATATTTTCTTTTTTGGTCAGTAAAAGTTCAGCTTTTACATCTACATCATTAAATTCCTGAAAGTCAAAAAGTTCAAAGAACGAGTTGTTTATGTCGTACTCAAATCTGTGCTGTCCAACTTTCAATCCCACAAAAGGTATGGCATACGCCTTAAACTTCCTCATACAACATCAGTTTTGAGCGTGCAAATATATCAAAAAATATTCAAATGAGAATAAAATATATCAGAATGATTTTTGAGTTTGTTTCTCAAGCGAATTTTTATTCAATTTAATGTACTCAATTCGTTTTTTGAAAATTTTTATCGACATATAAATGGCTTCGGTAAAAGAATTTGCATCAGCCTGACCTTTTCCAGCAATATCAAAGGCTGTGCCGTGATCTGGAGACGTGCGAATGCGATTCAAACCAGCCGTGAAATTCACGCCTTTGCCAAAGGAAAGCGTTTTAAAAGGAATCAAGCCCTGATCGTGATAAGCGGCAATAATCGCATCAAAATTGCTATGATTTTTTGTCCCGAAAAAACTGTCGGCAGCGTAAGGTCCAAAAACAAATTTACCGTCATCCACAAATTTTTTGATGGCTGGTTTGATGATTTCATCATCTTCTTTGCCAATCACGCCACCGTCTCCAGAATGTGGGTTGATGCCAAGCACCGCGATTTTCGGTTCTCTGATGTTGAAATCTTTCTTTAAAGATTCATGAATGGCATTCACTTTTTTCTGAATCAATGTTTCGCTGATTTTTTCAGCTACATCTTTCACAGGAACATGATCAGTCAGCAAACCAACTTTGATGTTTTCTGAAACCATAAACATCAAGCTGTCGCCTTCCAGCTCTTGCGCTAAAAAATCTGTATGTCCAGGAAAATTGAAACTTTCCGACTGAATACTGTTTTTGTTAATTGGTGCCGTCACCAAAGTGTCAATATCTTTATTTTTCAGAGCTTCTGTGGCTGCTTTTAAAGATTTGATGGCGTATTCACCGATTTTTTTATCTTCTTCACCAAAATTGACTTTTACATTTTCTTTCCAAGTATTGACCACATTTATTTTGCCTTCAATCGCTTCATTTGCAGAAGAAATCCCATTAAAATTCAATTTAATTTTAAAATATTTGCTAAAAAAAGACATCATTTTCGAATTGGCAAAAATCACAGGCGTGAACATCTCTAAAACACGGCTGTCTTCAAGTGATTTTAAGATGATTTCCGGTCCGATGCCATTCATGTCGCCAATGCTAATTCCAACACGTATATTTGATTGATTTCTCATAAAATTCGACTATTTTTGTGGAAACAAAGGTAACGAAATATTTTGCATAATGTTTACAGGAATCATAGAAGAGCTTGGTAAAATTGATAAGATAGAAACCAATCAGGGCAATAAAGATTTTACAATTCAGGCACAATTCACCAGCGAATTAAAAATTGACCAAAGCGTGGCGCACAATGGCGTTTGCCTGACCGTAGTGGATATTTCTGGTGATACATACAAAGTCACTGCCATCGAAGAAACTTTAAGTAAAACCAGCCTTAATCAACTGAAAATAGGTAACTTGGTGAATCTAGAACGCGGTATGAAAATGAATGCGCATTTGGATGGTCATATCGTGCAAGGTCACGTTGACCAAACCGCGATTTGCGATGCTATTGAAACAAAAAATGGAAGTTGGGTTTTTAGATTTTCTTACGATCCAAAATTGAT
This sequence comes from Psychroflexus sp., assembly GCA_046260295.1. Classification (GTDB taxonomy): domain Bacteria; phylum Bacteroidota; class Bacteroidia; order Flavobacteriales; family Flavobacteriaceae; genus Psychroflexus. The sequence continues at coordinate 15,917 of JBHEPM010000018.1, read as the reverse complement.
GAATGTTACCATAGAAAAAGGTTCCATCACAGTCAACGGCGTCAGTTTGACGGTGGTTGATTCTGAAATCAATTCATTTAGTGTAGCAATTATTCCATTCACTTATGAACACACGAATTTTAAACAGCTTAAAGAAGGCGATGTGGTTAACTTAGAATTTGATGTGATTGGAAAATACGTGAAAAGATTGATGGATTTGAAAGTTTAATCTTTAATCATTCTCAACTTCAACTTCGTTTACCAAAACATTGAAAAGTTTCGCTTTGGATTTTAAAAGTGTCTCGTAAACTGCAATTTCATTCAGTCTAGCGTCTATTAAATTGACTTCTCGAGAGTTGATTAGAAACACGGAACTTTCTCCAAAGCTGAATTTTCGTTCTTCCGCATTCAGCAGTTGGCTGTAATCTTCTACGATGGATTCGTAAGTTTCAAGTTGAACCAAATAAGATTCTATTTCACTCCTGGAAGCTTCAATTTTATTTTGAAGTTGAAGCGTTTCATAATCGTAATCTAGCTCAGCTTCTTGAAGTTTTATTTTTGCGAGTTTCAGGTCACCACGTTCTTTTCTTAAAAATAATGGTAATTTAAAATACAAACCAGCTTTGAAATCGTTGGTGTTGAAATTTTGAAATTCGTTGACCCGCTCGTTGATGAAATTGTATTTCAAATCAAGTTGCGGTTTCAGCATTTCAGCTTTCAGACTTCGATTGACTTCCATTTGTTCAATTTTGTTGTCCAAAGCCACAATTTTAGGATGTTCTTCCAAATTGAAATTTTCCAATTGAAGTAAATTTGTACCTAAAACGACATCAATATCGTCGGGTTGAAGGTCTTCTGGATCTATATTTTGATTTAGTTGCAAGGGAATGCCATTTTCAAACCAAAGGAAATTCGATAAACTTAATCGACTTTTAATGAGTTTCAGGTTGGCTTTTTCCAAACTTAAATTTCTATTTTGAACAATAATTCCGGCTTCCAAAGTATCTACCGTAGGAATATCGCCAGCCAAAGCACTTTCTTTGATGCCTTGAAAACGCTCTTCAGCTTTTTCAGTAAAATTTTCAAACAATTCAACTTCACGATTTGCCAAATACCAATCCAAATAAGCCAAAACTGCATCATAAAGCAGTTGATTCAAGCGCAAATCTCGCTGTGCTTGGTTTAAATCTTGCATAATTTTGGCTTGTTTCAAATCTGCCATGCGCTGGTTGATGAACAAACCTTGCCCAATCGGCACAGAAACTCCTGCGTTGTATAAACCATCATCAGGAACATTATTTTGCGGATTCAAATATTCACCTTGATTTTTTTCAAAACCGCCTTGAAATTCGATGCCAAACCATGTTGGAATTTTAAATGTTGAATTCAAAACATCATAATATTCCGTGCCTTTGAATTCTTTAGTATTCCAATCTACTTCTACTTTTGGGTCGAAAGCACCACGCGATTTAAGCAAATAAGCTTGTGCTGAAGAAATTTCAAAATCAGCAATTTTAGCAATTGGATGGTAATTTTTGACATAAGCCAAATATTCATCTAAACTCAAAACATTTTCGTCAAAATCATCTTGAGCGTTTGTGAAAAGACCAATTAGCATTAAAATACAAAAGCTAAATTGCTTCATTTATTTTGGTTTTGAGTTTTGTTTTGATTGTTATTATCAGCATTTGGCGTATAATAATCCGGTGGGAAACCATTGATTTGTCGCCAGATTTCATACCAAATTGGTACATTTTCCAGTAAAGCTAAAGTTCTTGCCCCTGAACCTGCACGTACAACGTCTGGCCAATCTGGTTGTTCTGGATCTGGCTTCAGAAGTACTCGGAATTTTCCATTTGGACTGATGTTTCTCTCCACAGCTACAATTTCGCCACCGTAAGTTCCATAAGATAAATTTGGCCAACCAGAAAAGAAAATTGACGGCCAACCGTCAAAAATAATCCGAACATCTTCACCGGGATGCAAAAGCGGTAAATCTATTGGGTCAACATAAGTTTCTACAGCCAAGTCGATATTAGTTGGCATTATGGTTACAATTTCAGTGCCTGAAGTGAATGTTTCTCCAACGCCTTTTTGCACAGCTTTATTTATGAAACCGTCTTGTGGCGCAGTAATGTAACGCATGCCAGAGCGCACTTTAAAATTGGTAAATTCATTTTCCAGTTGAGATTTTTGGGCTTCGGTATCGTATTGACCAGAAAGTGCAGTGAATTTTTCGCTTTCTGCTTTTGAAATTTTTTCTTGATAATTTGCTCTCAAACTAGAAACCTCAATCTTGGCATTGATGACTTGATTTCTACTGGACAGCAATTTGTTTTTTCCTGAAATTACTGAAGCCTGACTTTTTTGAAGTTGAAGTCTTTTGGCTTCCACATCGGTGACTGCTTTTAGCCCTTCTTCTTCAAGTGTTGACGTTCTTTCAAACTGTCTTTCAGCAATGCTCAATTGTGTTTTGGCAGCTTCCAAATCAATGCTGTCGCTTTCAACTTGAAGTTCGGCTTGTAGAAGTTTGTTTTGGGTTTGTTCCAATTTCAATTCTCGTTCTTCTTTCAAAGCCATGATTTGAAAGTTGAGCGCATTCACTTTTTCAGTATAAGAATTTAAAGAAAAGGTTTTGGCTTTGAGTTGCGCTTCAGTTCTTCCTAATAAATCTGGATCAAAAAACTTATCGGTGATTTCAGAAATGTGTAAAATAGTATCGCCTTTTTCTACAATTTGACCTTCACGGACGTACCATTTTTCAACCCGACCAGAAATGGCAGATTCTATGGCTTGTGGTCTTTGGTTGGGCTCCAAAGTGGTGACAAAACCTTTGCCTTTAACGTTTTGTGTCCATGGTAAAAACATGACAATTAGAAATATAATGCCAAGAGCGGTCATGATTTTGTTGAATGTCAGAAATCGTTTCTTATAGAGTGTGAATTTCACAGATTTGAATTGTGAAATATCAACTTTATCATTCAGGTTAAAATTTGATATATCTAACATAATTATGTTTTTGAGATCAATTCACCATGATCAATTTCGAAAAATCTGTTGCATTTACTTTTCCATTTTTCACTTCGACTGACAACAACTAAAGCCCATGGGTTTTCAGGATCTGACAAGAAATCCATTACTGTGTTTTCTTGTTCTGCTAAGAAATCTTCCGTTGGTTCTTTCAGAATAAGCAGTTTTGGTTTTGAAGCCAAAGCACGGGCAATCATAATTTTTTTAGTTACTGTATATGGTAATTTTTTGCCATCAGTATGGATTTTTGTTTTTAAACCTTTATCTTGATTTTTAATGAAACTTCTAAGTTCTAATTTATCCACAATATATTGGACATACTCCAATGAAATTTCAGGATTGTTCAGCGTGATATTTTCCAAAATTGTGCCTTCAAAAGTTCTGTTGTTTGGGAAAAAATGACCCACAAAACCTCTAAAGTGTGTGATGCTGATATTTTTTAAGTTGAGGTCGTTAACAAAAATATTTCCGTCAATTTCTTCAATAAGTCCAGCTAAAACCCGGAGTAAAAGCGTTTTTCCTGAACCTGGTAAACCTTGAACTAAAATTCTATCTTGCGGGTTAATAATCAGATTGATGTTTTTCAGAATGGTTCTATTTTCCAAAGTAAGATTTACATCTTTGTATTCAAAATTGAAATTATCATCTTTACTCAATAACTCTTCGCCTTCTTGATTTTCTAATGGAATATCCGTCACTTTTCCTAATTTTTCTAAAGAAGCCAACACATCGTATAAATTTTCAAGTCCTAAAATGAGTTTTTCTACAGAATTTATCATTAATACAATAATAATTTCCGCAGCGACAAATTGGCCAATATTCATTTGTTGGTTGATGACTAACAAACCACCGACAATTAGCAATACTGCAGTAACAATCAACTTAAAGCCGATCATCTTGAAAAACTGAAAACGTAATACGCGGAAATGTCGCTCTCTAGCATTGAGGTAATCGAAAGTGCTTTCGTCATTTCTTAGCGATGAATACGGGAAACTTTCGGAAACTTTAAAACCCTCTATACTTCTTGCAACTTCTTGGATCCAATGTGCAACTTTATATTTATGAGTAGATTCGTGTAAACTTTCTCGGACACCGTTATCTAGGGAAAATTTAAAAACAACATAAAATAAAAGCACTATTAAAAATCCGAAAAGAATAAAAAACGGATGATAAAAAGACAGTAAAGTGAGCCCAAAGAGAATCTGAATGAGGCTTCCTGAAAAGTCGATAAGTAATTTTGGTATGCCTTTTTGAATAATCATTACATCAAAAAAGCGATTTGCTAGTTCTGGTGGGTATTCATTCTGAAGTTCAGAATATTTCATTTTTGGGAAACGATAAACCATTTCAAAGGAGGAGCGGGCAAAAATACGCTGTTGCAGATCTTCGGCAATACGCATTTGCATATATCGCAAAACACCTGCAAAACCAACAGTGGTTAAGACGACGAGCGTTAATACAATGACTGACGCATTGAATTGTCCGCCGATAATAATATTTACAATAGCCTGTATACCAAGCGGTAAGCCAAGTTCTACCAAACCGGCAAAAATGGCATAGAAAAATATTTTGTAAACTGATTTGCGTTCTAGTTTGAGCAAACGCCACAATCTTAACCACGGGGATTTTATATCTATTGCCATATTTTAAATGTTTAGCGTTTTGGTCAATAAATCTTGATAAAAAAGTTGAATGTGTTTTGTAGAATGACAATCTGTGAGGTTTTCAAAATGCTCTGACAAAAAATAGTGACTCAGCGAGCCTTCCACGATCAACGAAGCCAAACTTTGACTGTATTTATAATCAGGATTTACGGTTTCAATCATTTTTGAAATTCTACTAATCAAACGTTTGTAAGAGGCAAAATATCCAGCTTTATTTTCTTCATCCACACTTTTATTATGGTAAACTTTTATGAATTCTGAATTGATAATTTTCTTCAACTTTTGCTCATCAATGTTAAAATTTGTATGAAAATTTCTAGGATTGCTAATCACAATTTCTATAGCGCTCATCAATTTTTGCTCATCATTTTTGATAGCAGTCGTATGAAAAACCATTTGGTATTCTATAATTCCCCAATACAAAGTTGAAAGATAGAGCAATAGTTTATGTTTGTTTTCAAAATAACGGTACACCGAGCTTTCGTTGGAATGAATTTTGGACGCTAGTTTTTTGAATGTGAAATCTTCAATCCCTAGTTTTTCAATAAGAATTATGCTATTTGAAATTATTTTTCGACCCAAATCTGAACTTTCAGGATCTTTCAAATAAAGATTTGAATTGATATTTATTTTGAAATTCGGAAGTAAGGTTTCCATAATTTGAAATTTAAAATCGCAAATATAAAAGTATTGCTTTCAATTTTTGTTTTAATAAACTCATAAATTTTATGTTTAAAACAACTTAGAACATGACTTGACTTGATAAAACTTTACCAAAGCTAAGCCACATCACAGAAATTTAAATAAATTTGTAGAAGTTATTTTATTTAAAAATAGAATTCAAAACAGATGCGGAACATGTTTTTTTTATGTATTTTATTGTTCGTCGGGATGATGAGTTTTGCGCAATCTCAAGACTTGGCCCAAAATTATCTTGACCAAGGTGAATACGAAAAAGCGAAATCTGTGTTTGAAAATCTTCACAAGAAAAACCCTAGAAATCAACAAGCTTTGATGGGTTATGTGGAATCGCTTCAGGCTTTGGAAGATTTTGAAACTGCCGAAGATGTTTTGAAAAATTACTTGAAAAATATAGGCGATTATCCCAATATACAAGTGGAATTAGGCTATTTGTACCAAAAACAAAACGATACTGCGAAAGCTAATGCTTATTATCAAAAAGCCATGCAGCGCATAGAAAAACAACCTAATATTGCATATTCTTTAGGGAAAACGTTTCAAAAATACAGTCTTTTGGAACTGGCAACTGCCACTTATGAAAAAGCACAAGCCATAAAACCCAGCACGAACAACACCATTCAGTTGGCGAAAATTTACGGCGAACAAAGTCAATTTGACAAAATGTTCGATAATTATATGAGTTTGTTGGTGGAAAACCCCAATTATTTCGACATTCTCAATAGAAATTTCGGAGAATACATTACAGAAAATTCTGATAACAAAGCCAATAAAGCTTTAAGAACGATTCTATTACGTAGAAATCAAGAGAACCCTAATATTTTGTTCAACGAAATGTTGAGTTGGCTCTTTGTACAGCAGAACGATTTTGACAAAGCTTTTGCACAAGAACGCGCTATTTTTCAACGGGGTGAACAGAAAAAACTTGAAAGAATTATCGATTTGGCGCAGATTGCCAAATCTAAATCTAAATTAGAATCCGCTGAAGAAATGTTGAAATTTGCAGTGGAAAATACAAATTCCAAACGCCAATTGATTACCGCAATGCGTGAATATCTTTTGGTCAAATCTGTTATTGCTAAACCTTCTGAATATGAAGATATAGAATACACGTATCAAAAATTTTTAAAAGATGTAGGTCGAAATAAGGACACATTTCTGATTCAAAAAGATTTAGTTGAATTTATTGCTACAAAACAAAATAAAATTGATGCTGGTTTAGCAGAAATCAGCAAAATTGTAAATCAAGAATTATACAAACAGCAAATCGCAGAATTGAAAATATTAAACGCAGATTTGTTAGTCAGACAATCCAAATTCAGTCGTGCTTTGTTGCTTTACACACAAGTTGAAAAACTCATTCCAAACAGCGATTTGGCAAGAGAAGCCAAGTTTAAAGTCGCCAAAACCAGTTATTTCAAAGGTGATTTCGATTGGGCGCTCACTCAACTTGAAGTTTTGAAAACTTCAGCCTCTCAACTCACCGCCAATGATGCCATGGAGTTGGCTTTACTTATAAAAGACAATTCTCAGGAAGATTCTACCAGAACTGATTTGAAACTTGTAGCCGAAGCAGGTTTACAAAAATTTCAAAATCAAACTGATGAAGCTTTGAATATTTTAGAATCTGTCTTAGAAAATCACAAAACAGAAAGCATTGTAGATGAAGTTTTATTCAGAATAGGAAATATTTATTTGGATCGTGAAGATTTCAAAAAAGCAGCTACTTATTTTCAAAAAATAGTTGACCAACATTCTGACGACATATTGTCAGATAATGCCAATTTCGCTTTGGGAAATATTTATTTGAAACATTTAGAACAACCTGATCAAGCCAAAACTTATTTTGAATATATTATTTTCAATCATCCGGACAGCATTTATTTTGTGGATGCCAGAAAACAATTCCGAAAACTTCGCGGTGATAAAATTCAGTAACAATGTACATATATAATGTCACGATTAATGTAGAAGAAAGCATTCACAACCAATGGTTGCAATGGATGAAAAATGAACATATTCCGGCGATGCTAAAAACTGGGAAATTCCTGAACGCTTTGATGTCAAAAGTAAATGTGAATGAAGAAATGGGCGGAATCACATATTCTGTGCAATACAAAACGCCAGATCAAGCCACTTTGAAGCAATATTATGAAGAAGATGCCAAAAAAATGCGTGCGCAATCCAAGCCTTTCGAAGGGAAATTTGTCGCTTTCAGAACTGAGTTGGAAATCGTAGACGAACAAGAATAAATGAAAAAGTCAAAAAAAACGCATATTGATGATGAGGTTTTTAAAGCCAATTTCAATGCGGGTTTTCAAGCGGTGAAAGCTAAAAAGCACCTCGGTCAGCATTTTTTGACCGATGAAAATATTGCACAAAAAATCGCCGATACACTTCAGCTGGAAGATTGTAAAAATCTTTTGGAAATCGGTCCAGGAATGGGTGTTTTGACAAAATACTTGCTTGATAAATACAAAAATTTTGTTGCCATGGATTTGGATACAGAATCCATTGCCTATTTGAATTCTGCTTTCAAAACAGAACACAATATTCAAGATGAACAAGATTTTAAAGTTGTTGAAGCTGACTTTTTGAAAGCAGATTTGGCTACTTTTTTTCAAAATGAAGAATTTACCATTATTGGTAATTTTCCTTATAATATTTCAACGCAAATTGTTTTTAAAGCTTTGCACAACAGAACACAAGTTCCAGAATTTTCTGGGATGTTTCAGAAAGAAGTCGCAGAACGGATTTGCGCTTCAGAAGGCAGTAAAGTTTACGGGATTTTATCTGTACTCACGCAAGCTTTTTATGAAGCTGAATATTTGTTTACCGTGCCGCCTTCAGCATTCAATCCGCCACCAAAAATCCAGAGCGGTGTTTTGCATTTGCGACGAAAAGCAGATTTCAAATTGAAATGCGACGAGAAATTATTCTTTGATGTCGTTAAAACCGCTTTTCAACAACGCCGAAAGACTTTGCGAAACAGTTTAAAAAAATTCAATTTAACACAAGAATTAAGAGAAGATTCTATCTTTGCCAAGCGACCTGAACAACTTAAGGTCGAAGAATTTATAGATTTGACCATAAAAATAAGCAAAGATGCCATTTCAACTCACTAAAGAACTTATTGAAAAAATTCAGGCATTGGTCGAAGAAAAAAACGACCAAGATTTGGCTTTTCACTTAGAAGAATTTCACCACGCAGATATTGCTGAAATTCTTGATGAGTTGAGGATGGACGAAGCAACTTACATCATCAAATTACTCGGTAGTGAACAAACTTCCGAAGTTTTGATGGAAATGGATGAAGACGACCGGGAGAAAATTTTGAGCAACCTCAATGCCCAAGAAATTGCCGACGAAATTTCTGAAATGGACACCGATGATGCGGCAGATATTATTTCGGAATTGTCTGAAGACATCAAAACTCAGGTTATTTCCAATATTCAAGACAAAGCACACGCCGAAAACATCGTTGAATTATTGCGCTATGACGAAGATTCTGCTGGTGGTTTGATGGCGAAAGAATTGATAAAAGTCAACGAAAACTGGAGTGTCACCGGCTGTATGGCTGAAATGCGAAATCAAGCTGAAAACGTGACACGCGTGCATTCCATTTATGTGGTGGACAATAAAGGCAAGCTTAAAGGGCGTTTGTCTCTAAAAGATTTAATTACCGCACCAAACGACGCTGAAATCGCTGATGTTTACATCACAAACGTAGATTACGTTGATGTACATACACCAGGCGATGAAGTGGCACGAGTGATGCAAAAATACGATTTGGAAGCCATTCCCGTAGTCGATGAATTTGGACGCTTGGTAGGAAGAATTACAGTAGACGATATCATCGATTTTATCAAAGAAGAAGCCGAAAAAGATTACCAAATGGCAGCCGGTATTTCTGAAGATGTTGAAGCCGATAGTAGCGTTTGGCAGTTGACACGTGCCAGACTGCCGTGGTTAATTTTAGGATTATTTGGCGGTTTGGGCGCGGTTTACGTCATGCAGGGTTTCGATACTGCTTTAGAACAATACGAAATTCTGTTCTTTTTCACGCCACTAATTGCGGCAATGGCAGGAAACGTTGGCGTACAATCTTCAGCAATTATCGTACAAGGTTTAGCCAATGATTCTGTAAAAGATAGCCTGATCAAACGTTTGCTGAAAGAAATTGGACTTGGCGTCATCAATGGAACCGCTCTTGCAATTTTGGTTATGGTGTTTGGTTTTGTAACTTCTATGTCCATTTTAGTAAGCGTCACCATCGCAGTTTCAATATTGTCTGTCATAATTATGGCGGCACTTATCGGTACTTTTATTCCTATTATTTTGAACAAACGCGGCATAGACCCAGCAATTGCTACCGGACCATTTATTACTACAAGCAATGATATTCTAGGGATTTTAGCTTATTTTTATATTGCTAAATTAATCTTAGGATTTTAAATTTCACGATGAAACCAATTTCTTTTCAGAAAAAAATTAAAGTTATTGCTTCAGATTTGGATGCCCAAAATCATGTGAATAATTTGCGTTATATGGAGTGGGTTTTGGAAATTTCCGAAGCACATTGGGTTGCTAAAACTTCAAAAGAAACCCTGAGTAAATATGCTTGGTTTGTGCTTACTCATTATATTGAATACAAAAAACAAGCATTTCTTGGTGAAGAATTGATTCTGAAAACATGGATTAAAGATTATTCCAATGTCAAATCTAAACGCTGTGTAGAAATTATTCGTGAAAGTGATAATCAGCTCATTGTTTCAGCAGAAAGCAATTGGTGTTTCATCAATCAAAACACCCGAAAACCAACTGCAATTCCAAAAAATATCGTGCAAGCTTTTGTTGAATTTGATGATGAATAGATTCAAAACTTTTGAATTATAATTTTTTGAAAATGAAAATACTACATTTAGATAGCAACCACCCAATATTACTAAAAAGCCTGTCTGAAATGGGTTTTGAAAATGTTGAAAATTATACAGCTTCAAAGTTTGAGATCGCTGAAGAAATTCATCGTTACGATGGGATTATTATTCGCAGTCGCTTTCAACTTGATAGAGAGTTTCTTAAAAAAGCCACAAATTTAAAATTCATCGGTAGAGTAGGTGCGGGTTTGGAAAATATAGATGTTGAACTTGCCGTAAAGCAAAAAATCAAATTGTACAATGCACCAGAAGGCAACCGAAATGCAGTGGGTGAACACGCTTTAGGAATGTTGTTGAACTTGATGAACAACCTGCAAAAAGCCCATCAGGAAGTCTGTCGCGGCATTTGGAAACGAGAAGAAAATCGCGGTTTCGAACTCGAAAACAAAACTGTGGGAATTATCGGTTACGGCAATATGGGAAAAGCTTTTGCTAAAAAACTACAAGGTTTCGATTGTCGTGTGTTGTGTTACGATTTGAAACCAAATATCGGCGATGAATTTGCCGAACAAGTGGATTTAAAAACACTTCAAAATGAAATTGATGTGTTGAGCTTGCACACACCTTTAACTCTAGAAACAAAAAATATGATTGATGCAAAATTTATAGCGTCAATCAAAAAAAGCTTTTGGTTCGTCAATACGGCAAGAGGCCAAAGTGTGGTGACAAAAGATTTGGTAGAAGCTATGCGGACAGGAAAAATTTGCGGTGCAGCTTTGGATGTTTTGGAATTTGAAAAAACCTCTTTTGAAAATCTGTTTTCAGAAAATGAACAGATGCCAGAAGCAATGAAATACCTCACTAAATCTGACAAAGTTTTGTTGTCGCCTCACATTGCTGGTTGGACTTTGGAAAGTAAAATAAAACTCGCCCAAACGATTGTTGATAAAATTTACGCTGATTTTAAGGTGAAATAATCCATGAATTTTTAAACGAGATTAAATAATCGAACTCAGGTTTTCAATTTCTTTTGTAATCAATTTTTCAAAGTTTTTAGAAACCTGAAAATGATTTTGCATAATTCAACTTTTTTTTTTGAAAATATCATTTTTAGCCTTGATTTTTTAACAGAATTGACGTTAATATTCATAATAATTGCGAAAACGCCGTTTTTTAGCAATTATTATGAAAATATTTACGGGAAAACCGTAACTATTTTACGGTCGAACCGTAATTCTTAACTTTTTTTAGGTTCTAAATTTGTTTAAAACAAAAAACAAATATTAATACCTAAAACACAGAGTCATGAAAAAGTTTATTGGAATTTTCACGTTATTATCCTTACTTTTTATCTCAGCTTGTTCACCAGAAACCTTTAACGACGACCAATACGAAGGTCAAACGCCTGAAGAAATTTTTGGTGGCGGTGGTGAAAATAAAGCTGAAGTTGGTCACGGAGATAGTAATAAAGACATTGAACTTTAATTTTTAATTTTATATTTGTGTTCTTGTTTAGAATCAAACACATTTGAGATATTATATTCTAATTTTTGTTGGTGTTTCACTTTTGCTGTCTTGTCAGAATGAGCAAGTGCAAAGTGAATCAAATTCAGACTTTCAAAATATTAGAAAAAAAATTATAGTAAATGTCAATTTAGCTAATGAAACCAATAATTCTTCTGAGAAAAAACAATATTTTGACGATGTTGTCGGATTAATTGACCAAGTTGATAATGATAGTCTTAAGATTAAATACTTAAAATTCATATCAAAGGAATACCTAAATAATAGAAATCTTGAAGAATTTAAGTCGACGAATCAACTGGGGATTAATATATCAAAAGCTTACAATGATACATTAAATTTAGCTAGATTTAACTGGGATTTAGGCGATTATTATCTGTTTCAATCTGAAAACGATAGTGCTTATTTTGCATATAATAAAGCTAGGAAAGGCTTTGAATCTATTAATGATAATGAAAGTTTATCTATAGTTACTTACAACTTGGCTTTAGTTCAAAGCAAAGTGAAAGATTTTATTGGTTCTGAGATTAACCTTATACAATCAGCAGAACTGGCTCAAGAAACCAAAAATTTCAGGTTGCTTTACCAGTGCTACAACTTGCTAGGAATTGTCAATTACAATCTAGAAAATTTTGAAGTTGCAAAACGTTATCATAAAAACGCCATGCAGGCACTTGGCAAAGTTGACAACAATGAATTGCTTGTGGCAGCTTCTCATAATAATTTGGGCAATGTTTATGAAAAAGATGGCGATTTTGACGAAGCCATCAAATATTATCGGCGGACATTATCCACTAAAAAATTAGAAGAGCGTGATCCTGAGTTGTATGCCATGGCTTTGGACAATCTGTCTTTCAATCGCTTAGAACGGGGCGAAACCGAAAGCGTTTTGGAGGATATGAAAAAGGCATTGGAGATTAGAAAACGCATCAACCACGTCAGTGGCATCGCCATCAATCAAATTCACATCGCACAATATTACGCAGCTATCGGCGATACAGCAAAGGCAATTGATTATGCTAATCGAGCCAATATTACTGCCAAATCCAACAACAATAACCGAGATATTTTGGCGTCTTGGAAACTACTCGCAGAACTTCAGCCAGAAGAAAGCTTCAGATTTAGCGAAGCTTACATCAATTTAAGTGATAGTCTGCAAATTGATGAACGTAAAATTCGAAACAAGTTTGAACGCATTCGTTTTGAAACCGATGAGGTGATGGAACGCGCACAATTATTGGAAGAGAGACAAACGATGATTTTTATCGTCTCGTCCTTAGTTATTCTCGTGGGCTCCTCTATTTTTATAATTTTCATACAGCGTTCCAGAAACAAAGCGCTGTCTTTGGAGCGTGATCAAAAAGTCGCAGATGAAAAAATCTACGAATTGATGTTGAGTCAAAAAACAAGAAAAGACGAAGGCAGGAAAGAGGAACGCGACAGAATTGCCAGAGAATTGCATGATCATATTTTGACAGAACTCTATGCCAACCGAATGAATTTGATGTTTTACAAATATAAAGTTGGCATCAAAGGCGATGAAAAATTCGGTGAAATGACCGATAATTTGATGAATATAGAAAGTCAAATTAGAAGCTTATCGCATGAACTTTCCAACACCTATTTTGAAGACCAAACAGATTTTAGTGGATTGATTGAGGACTTGTTTAGCAAGCAAAAAATTACTGAAACACATCAAGTTAATTTGGATGATACCACAGACTGGACAAAGGTTTCTTCCAATATCAAAATGCATGTTTATAGAATTTTACAAGAATCAATCAGGAATATTCAGAAACATGCAGAAGCAAAGAGCGTGAGATTTTATTTTGAAGATGACAAGGATAAGGCTGGTATTTCTATACAAATCAGCGACGATGGCAAAGGTTTCAGCAGCACTAAAAAACCAGGTATTGGTTTGAAAAATATTCGGGATCGCATTGCTGGAGTTAAAGGTGAAATAAATATCGATTCAGAGGTTGGACAAGGCACAAAAATTACTATTTTCATACCCATTTAATGATTTTATATGGCACATTATAAAGTTTTAATCGTTGATGATCACCCGATGATTGTCGCCGGATTCACGCAAGCATTGGACATCATTGCAGAAGACAGAAACACGACATATTCTTCAGATTCCGCTTTGAATTGCACTGATGCTGCTGAACTTATTAAAAATCCGAATATTAAATATGATTTGATTAGTTTGGATCTTTCTCTGCCTGGTTCTCCTGACAAGAAATACAATTCAGGTGAAGATTTGGCGCTTTTGGCACAAAAAAAACAACCGCAAGCTAAAATAATGATTTGCACAATGTTAGAAAATAACTATAAAGTGCTTAATGTAATGAAGCGACTGGATCCTGATAGTTTATTGGTAAAGTCAGACACCAATCCAGAAATCCTCATGCAAGCCATGCAAAGTCTTTTTGCGGGTAAATCTTACCACAGCAATACGGTGCAAAAAATGATGAAACAAAACATTGATTACGCCCATGAATTGGACGAAGAAGATAGAAAAATACTCTATCTTTTATCTCAAGGAATTTTGACCAAGAATATCCCTGAAAATATGAATTTATCGCTCAGTTCTGTTGAAAAACGAAAAAAACAAATCAAGTTATTTTTCAATATTCCAGATAGAAACGACAAGATTTTAATAGAAAAAGCCAAAGAACGCGGCTTTTTATAATTCACCTTTGCCAACAATAATAAGCGAAATACACAAAATAAAAATTCCTAAGTAGGCAGCTCTGTAATAAGTATTTTGTTTTCCTAAATGCATCATTAGCAAAATGCAAAGCATTGACAAGAATCCGGTTTCTTCGCGAGTAACTAACAAACTGAGAAGGAAAAATATGATAAAACCATGCTTAATCCATTGATTTTTGACAAATAAAGCGACTACAAACAGAATTTCTGCAATCAACGTCATGTAAGAAAACCAAATGATAACTTGAGGGAATTTTTTAAAAATTGGTTGAAGTTGAATTCTTGGATTTTGACTGATTGGATGCTGATAGAGTTCTGACATTTTTACAGCATTCTCATGAAAAATATTCCTGTAGTCTTCATTGAAATAAAAAATATATTTAAAAATATTTCCCGAGTAGCCTAAAAATGCTAAAGAAGTTCCGTTCAAATAATCTGGAACCAACAATTTCTGCAGCACGGCAAAACTCATAATCAAAACCAAAAGTACTGTCGCATTATGAGACAGAATTTTTTCAGAATTCGTTTTATAAAAAGCAACAATCATAAAAATTAAAATGAGGTAAATCATCACAAAATAATGATTGCCAATAAAAAGAAAACTGGCATAAAGTCGTGGAATCAAAAGTCCCAAAACAATGAGCCAGAAATATGGTTTTTTATAAAAAGCTTTGTCAATAAGAACGTATGCCAAAGCTGCAAATACCAAATATGTGACGTAAATGGCTTTGAGTCTAGGACTATAAATCACCAAAAACAACAAAAAGCAAGAAGTGACTAATTTGAACAACGGAATTTGATTAATTCTGTCTATAAGTTGTTTCATAACGAAGCCTTTTAGTATACACAGAATTTTCTAAATCAAATTCAGGTTTAAATATCTGAATTTTCACTGAATCTTTTTCAATGTCAAGCCAATCAATCAGGTTTTTAAGATGTGTTTTTGTCGGATGAAATTTGTATTTCGACTTTAAAATATGAAGATGTAACGAATCTTTTTTTGGTAAATTTTCAGTAGATACAAATTCGTCATCAATCCAAATTTCATCATTAAATGAATGGATGGTGGTGTACATGCCAAAACCACCACCTTTCCATCGGGATTTTTCTTCAAATTCAACTTGGTAAATTTGAAAACAAGCCACTAGAAACAACAAAGTTGGCACGCTCCAGTATTGGATAAACTTTTTTCTTTTCAAAATTGGTTAGGTTTGAAGTGAATCAAAAAATCATTCGCTCAGCATTTTTGAAATTTCATCTAGTTTTGGCGTCAAAACTACTTCTATTCGTCTGTTTTTAGCTTGTCCGTCTTTATCATCATTGCTGGCAACTGGCGCAAATTCGCCTTTTCCGGCCGCCGTCAAGTTTTGCGGGTCGATGTTGCTGTTTTGGAGCAACAATTTCAAAACTTCGGTGGCACGTTTGGTCG
>JBHEPM010000179.1:0-3367 GCA_046260295.1 Psychroflexus sp. | reverse complement strand
CGGTTCCGTTTCGGCTACGCCTTCACTTCACCGCAAGGGATGGAAGATTGCCATCAACAATGTTGTGAAATTGGACAGATATTCATATTATTTTGAACCTCAATTTCGCCTTGGAAGTCATGCGAACCATTTATGTCGAAATTATTTGACATATTTATATAACTTGTTTCCGTAGTATTTAAATTGAAATTTTGGTTGAGTGTCAAATTGTGAAATTCTAAAATGCCATTGTTATCAATTGTTCCACTAGAAATTGTTTGGTAATTATTAGTGCTTATGAATGTACCATTGTTTAGTAAATATGGATTTAAATTTGCATTAAAATCTAGATTTGTATTGATTGTTCCATAATTGTAGATATTGAAATTTCTAAAAAATGAACCGAAATTGCTGTAGATTGTTCCGTAATTATTGATCGTTGTAGAATCATCACCATAATTAGTTACATCTAAGTTTCCAGTTAAAATTACATTTTCACCAATACATAATGTTGAATTTGCACCTAACAAAATGCCCTGTGTATAAGTGAAATTTCCTTCTAAACAAATTGTAGTATTGGTTTGTGGAGAAATTGGCGTACTTGGATCATCTATTGTGATATCGCAATCACAATTTGAAGTTGTATTTTGAGCGAATATATGACTTGTACTTATAATAAGTATAAAAATAGTCGCTAAAAGATAAAATATTTTTTTCATGGCTAGTTAATTTTGAGATAATCAAATTTATATCTAGCCTAAGAATGCAACTTTTGTAAATTGCAACAATTTCATTCATATTGCTGATTTATGAATTTAATCAGTTTTATATCAATGTTTTAAGGTGTTTTTGGTCTTTGTCTACTCAGTTCCTTATTGAAAAAGATGCTTTGTAAATAATTGAAAACAAATTTTTTACAAGTGATTTTTAATACCAATTTGAATATGAAATGCGTTTTGTAGCGTTATTTGATGTTTAAATTATACAAGACTCAAAACGGATTATCATTTACTTATAAAACAAAAAAACCTCCTAAAAAGGAGGTTTAAATTGAATATTTGATTTTAAATAGTTTAGTTATTGCCAAGCATAACTGGCATTACAAGCATTGTGATATCTTCACCATCTTCCAAACCATCAACTGGCGTTAAAATTCCAGCACGGTTTGGCAAACTCATTTTTATTTTGATGGTATCCGAAGTCAAATTATTCAACATTTCTGTTAAAAATTTAGAGTTGAATCCAATCGTAATGTCATCACCTTGGTAATCGCAAGTCAAACGCTCTTCAGCTTTGTTTGAATAATCTAAATCTTCAGCTGAAATATTTAATTCTGCACCGGCAATTTTCAAGCGAATTTGGTGTGTTGTTTTGTTAGAAAAAATAGACACACGACGCACAGAACTCAGAAACATTGCGCGATCTATTGTCAATGTATTCGGATTTTCTTTAGGAATTACTGCTTCGTAATTTGGGTATTTTCCTTCAACCAAACGGCAAGTCAGTTCAATATTTTCAAAACTGAATTTTGCGTTGGATTCGTTATATTCAATATCCACTTCCTCTTCGCTGCCTTGCAAAACGCCTTTCAATAAATTTAAAGGTTTTTTAGGCATAATAAATTCTGAAGGATTTTCGGCTTTGATGTCGTTTCTTTCATATTTCACAAGTTTGTGCGCATCAGTTCCAACAAAAATCAAACCTTCTTCTGTAAACCTAAAGAAAACACCATTCATCACTGGCCGCAAATCATCATTTCCAGTAGCAAAAATAGTTTTGTTGATGGCTGTTGAAAGCACGTCACCAACAAGAATTGTTTTGCTAGGATCTTCAATATCGACTGGAGTAGGGAAGTCCTCTGCATTTGCGTAAGCCAAAGCGTATTTTCCTTGTTCAGAATTGATTTCCACTGTATGATTTTCCAAAACGTGAAAGGTGAGTGGCTGTTCAGGAAAAGTTTTCAAAGTTTCCAGAAGCAATCTCGCAGGAATAGCAATTTCACCTGCATCTTCAGATTCTACTTTTAAATTAGCACTCATAGTGGTTTCAAGATCTGAGGCAGAAATTTTGAGTGAGTTTTGATTCAAATCAAACAAAAAATTGTCTAAAATTGGCATGGTGTTGCTATTGTTGATTACACCGCCCAAAGTTTGGAGGTTTTTCAACATATATGAACTTGATATAATAAACTTCATAATAATTATTTAAAGATGTGCAAATATATTTTTTTCTGACAAATAAATAAACATTAAATAGATGAGGAATAGAATAATTTATTCTTTGACCAATTCTTCTTTATATTGCCATTCTGAAAGCCCACCTTCTAACTCATATATTTTTTCAAATCCAGCTTTTTTTAGAATTTCAGAGCATTCAGAAGAGCGTCTGCCTGTTTTGCAATACACAGCAACAGGTTTACTTTTGTCTAAAGCTTTAATTTTTTCGGCAAAATCTTCGTCATAAATCAAATTTTGAGCGTTTTCCAGATGACCTTCTCTGAATTCTTCAAGCGACCTTACGTCAATTAATTGAATAGAATCTTGTGAAATAATGTCTTTCATTTCTGAAGAAGTTACAATATTCACTTTATCTTCAGTTGGTTGTGAACAGCTGAAAACAACAATCACCACAATTAAAACTGTCATCCATTTCATAAGCAATTTCTATTTAGTTTCTACTTCGCCAGTCCAATCTAAAATTCCACCAATAAGATTATAAGCATGGTCAAATCCGGATTTTTCCATGATCTGACAAGCCATTTCACTGCGTCTGCCAGACCTGCAATATACGTAATACGATTTTGATTTGTCTAGTTTTTCAATTTCATTCATGAAATTTTCAGGGTTTTGAATGTTAATCAATTTCGCGTCTTTAATATTACCTTCTTCGAATTCTTCAGGTGTTCTTACATCTAAAACAACAGAATCATCGCTGTTTTGAAGTCCGTCAACCCATTGTTTTTGCTCTAAGTTTTTCATGTTTTTATTTTAAATAAACAAAATTACGATTTTTAATTCAGGTAGTTTTATTCCATTTTATTTAATGCCAAATTTATTTAAATTCATTACTTATAATTCATCTTGAAATTTAACATAAAATTTAAATTAAGACATTATCTTAACTCTTACATTTGTATCGACAAATGTTGTATAGACATGATAATAGAAAAACAATTGAAAATATCAAAGCAAATACCGGAATACAAAAAATCAATTTTGAATGTTTTGTATACTGGAAACTGGTTGAACGATGAAGTTGCTTCAGCGCTCAAACCTTTCGACATCTCTCCTCAGCAGTTCAACGTATTACGAATTTTAAGAGGTATGAAGGGCGAGCCTGCATCTTTACAAATTATCCAAGAGCGAATGATTTCTAAAATGAGTAATAC
>JBHEPM010000178.1:3191-3446 GCA_046260295.1 Psychroflexus sp. | reverse complement strand
TTTGTAAACTCAATACCGTAATCTGCCAAGGTTATGAAAAATTGAGTTTCGAGGTTTACGGTACCACCTGAAACTTTTATAGTTGCATCTTCATTGATTGGCTTGGTTTCACCTCTTATCGTCATTTCGCCTTCTACATTTGCAGTGTAAGTTCCATCAGAACCAAAATCAATATTTGATAAATTGGTAATGTTACCCACGTATTTAGCTTTCGGATATTTTTTAGTATTTAAAAATTTCTTTTGATTGAAGTGT
>JBHEPM010000178.1:0-3181 GCA_046260295.1 Psychroflexus sp. | reverse complement strand
TTTTTATGAGTCGATTATTTTTTAGTCACCTTACTTTTCTCTACGATGACATGCTCATACATTTCTAAATCTTCGTCATAAGTGGCACCAGAACGGATGACACCTTTTATAGTGACAACTGAACCTCTTTCGAGCTGCTTAGCTTCTGCAGAAGTTTCTTCTGTAAAGGAGACTTTCACGCCAGCTTTAGCTGTTTCTGTTTTTAAGAGAATGACTGTATTCCCGTTAAAATCTTCACTGACGTCATAGACTTGGCCCTCAATTTCCAGAACTTTAGATTCGCCTTCATTATCTAGATATTTAGCATTTGCGGCGTCTTTATCCTTAAGGTATTCATTGACGATTTCTGAAGCGTTTAAGGCATAGTCGGTTTCTGTAGATTGCACATCTCTATGCGGCTGAAAATATAGCCATGCACCATAAGCCCCACCAGCAATAGCCAATACTAAAAGCACTAAAAGGACTTTTTTGATTACTTTTTTCTTACTCATGATAGATTGTTTTAATTTTTATACATTAGCTTAGACTAAATTTCAATTGAAACCTAACAAGATTTCATTTTAAATTTTAACATATCAAGCTTTAAAACTGAATTTCAATACGTTATGAGTCACAACATTATTCAATCAGATAATTTTATCATTGGCCATCATAAAAATAAACCCATTGTTGCAGATGTGATATATGCTGAACACACCAAACCTCAACCCTTGGTTATTTTTTGTCACGGGTATAAAGGATATAAGGATTGGGGCGCTTGGCACTTGGCAGGTCGTGCTTTCGCCGGAGCTGGATTTACTTTTTTAAAATTCAGTTTTTCGCATAATGGCGGTACTTTTGAACAACCGATAGATTTTCCAGATTTAGAAGCTTTTGGTCATGATAATTTGAGCACGCAAATGACAGATTTAGAAATGGTTATTGATTTTGCATTACAAAATGAAAAGCCTTTACCTAAAATTGACACAAGTCATATCACTCTGATTGGTCACAGTCGTGGTGGTGGCATTACTTGTTTGATGGCAAGCGAAAACAAATCTGTTTCAAACCTCATTACTTGGGCCGGTGTTTCTGATTATGAAAGTCGGTTTCCAAAAGGTGAAATCTTAGAACAGTGGAAAAAAGATGGTGTATACCATGTCAAAAACGGTCGAACGCTTCAAGACATGCCTCACTATTATCAATTTTATGAAGATTTTGCCGCTAATGCGTCTCGTTTTGATATCAAAAATGCTGTTCAGCATTTAAAACAACCGTTTTTAATACTTCATGGTGAGGATGATGAAACCGTAAAACTTCAAGAAGCTTATAACCTTGACCAATGGTGTGATCACGCTAAATTAAAAATTATCCCTAACGCTACTCATACATTTAATACTAAACAACCTTGGGATAAGAACCAACTTTCAAACGAATTGAAACACGCAGTAGAAGAAAGTATTTCATTTATAAAACATCAGTAAATAATATGGTAAATCCTTTATTTTTAATTAATTATTTAGCCTAAATACACCACTAATGCCACAACAAAATTACCTCGCTCTGGGCGACTCCTACACAATTGGCGAAGGGCTTGACATAAAAGAATCATGGCCTTTTCAACTAGCTGACAATTTAAATGCAAAAGGATTTGAATTTGATACCCCAAAAATCGTAGCCAAAGACGGTTGGCAAACTGACGAACTTATCAAAGCTATTGATGAGGAATTAAAAGATAATAAACAATATGACATGGTTTCCTTATTAATAGGTGTCAATAATCAATACGATGAAGAGCCTTTTGATAAATACAAAATTGAGTTTAAAAAGCTTTTAAAAACAGCTATTTCAAAATGTAAGTATGAAAACAAAGCTGTTTTTGTAGTCAGTATTCCAGATTATGGGGTTACACCATTTGCCAAAGAGAAAGGTAAAACCAACGCTATTGAAGATCTAAAAAAATATAATGCTTACGCTAAAAAACAATGCCAAAAACATGATGTTCCTTTTTATGACGTCACTGATTTATCTGCTCATTTGAATAAAACGGACAATATGCTTGTCGAAGATGGTCTTCATCCCAATGCTCAACAATATCGTAATTGGGTGGAGTCTTTTTTGGTTGAGGTTATGGAGCAAATGAAAAGTTTATGATGGAATTGATTTTAATTCTTACTGCACGTATTCCTTTTAATATTTAAACACGTATATTTGAAATAAAATTAAAACATGAATACCAAATTAACTTTAACTATAGAAAAAGAGGTTATAAAAATTGCGAAAGTCTATGCCAAAGAAAAAGGCCAAAGCCTATCTAAAATGGTAGAAAATTATTTCAAGTTAATTACTCAAGACAATATAGAAATGAATGAAAAACAACTTTCACCAAAAGTCAAAAAACTCAGAGGAATTATTAAAACCGATGATAATTTTGACTATAAAGAAATTTTAACTGAAGAATTATCAAAAAAATATGGGGTATAAACTATTCGTTGATTCAGATGTCGTCATTGAGTATTTTACCGACAGAGCACCTCATGCAAATCCGGCAAGTGAACTTTTTGAGCTTAATGAACAAAGTCATGTTAAGCTATATTTATCAGCCGTAAGTATCAACAACATTTACTACATCGTTAGACGATTTTTGGGACATAAAAAGACCATTAAGGTTGTTGAATTATTAACAGAAATGACTGAAATTATCGGAACAACCAAAGAAGAAATTTTACAAGCATTAAAAAACAACTTTTCTGATTTTGAAGACTCTATTCAATATTCAACGGCATTAAATATCAAAGATTTAGATGCTATAATCACAAGAAATACAAAAGATTATAAGCATTCATCAATTGCAGTTATGACGCCATTGAATTTTCTGAAAATGAAGAATTCAAGTGATTAAAAATTTAATATTTGAGATTTTTTTTAATTTTACTTAAGTTTCAGTATTTTAGTAAATAAAATTTTAAATGTGTTGATATCCTAAAATTAGTTTACAAAATGCACTTAATCAATGATATACCGTCTCTTCGAGCCTGCCTCGCCGGCAAAGGCAGGTGTTTTTATTGATCGACAGTAGGAGATAAATAAATACCGAAGCATCGGTAGTATCGAGAAGTTAATACTTGTTAACACTAGGTCTCGATACATCCCGACGAAACTGTCGGGACACTCGACCTGACGACAAATAATTGTAATTAAG
>JBHEPM010000177.1:0-3501 GCA_046260295.1 Psychroflexus sp. | reverse complement strand
CACAAACGTCAATGCCGGTCGTGGCACGGATATGCAATTTCAAATTTTCGGTTCACCATTTTTAGACCAAAACTATTTTGATTTTGAATTTACACCAAAATCAAATCCTGGCGCGAAATATCCTAAACACGAAAATAAAACATGTTATGGCAAAAATTTGCAAAATTCTGAAACTCTAAATCAAATCAATTTGGAATGGTTGATTGAAGCTTATCAAAACACAGAAAATCAATCAGAATTTTTCAATGATTTTTTCAATAAATTGGCTGGCAACGACAAATTGAAAATTCTGAGGGCTTTTTTCGGTGGAATTTCACCTTTCAATTTTACCAAAAGTTGAATGGTATGAAACACTTTTGGGTCGGTGTCTTTTCTAAAACCTTCAACTTCCATTTGCAAATCGTCAATGTCTAAATTTTGCTTTTTCAAAATATGAACAATATCTATACTACTGCAACCTGCCACTCCCATCAAAATCAATTCCATCGGACTTGCTGCTTGTGGATTTGGTGCAGAAGAATTAAATAATTCTACACGATGACCATTGGCATTTTCAGCTTCAAAATGAACATCGCTGTTTTGCTTTTTATTTAAAGTAATTTTCATAAGAAATTTCGAATTTACTGAGTTTAAAATAGAATTTCAATCTGAAATCCATTCAAAAGTAAATAGATTCACTTGAATTTTAAACAATGAAATGCTAAAAAATAGCTAATCTAATTTAGAATTAATCAAATTTATTAAATTTGTTGCCGAGGAAGGATTTGACTGATTGCAACCTCTAAAAATTGCTAAAACAGTATTTCATAATTTAGTTGTTATTTCTGTCATTTCCTTCCGACTAAATTTTTTAAAAAAACTTTTTATGTCTTATTTATTTACTTCAGAAAGCGTATCTGAAGGACATCCGGATAAAATTGCTGACCAAATTAGCGATGCATTATTAGATTATTTTATGGCGTTTGATGAAACTTCAAAAGTGGCTTGCGAAACTTTGGTAACCACCGGACAAGTTGTCTTGGCGGGCGAAGTGAGAAGCAACACTTATATTGATGTCCAGCAAATTGCCAGAGATGTGATCAACGATATTGGTTATACCAAAGGCGAATACAGATTCAGCGGCGATTCTTGTGGCGTCATTTCTTTAATTCACGAACAATCACAAGATATTTATCAAGGCGTTGACAAAACTTCAAAAGAAGAACAAGGCGCTGGCGATCAAGGCATGATGTTCGGATATGCGACCAATGAAACTGAAAACTACATGCCGTTGGCTTTGGATATTTCGCATAAAATTCTCATCGAATTGGCAAAATTACGACGAGAAAATAAAGAAATTCAGTATTTGCGACCAGATGCAAAAGCGCAAGTCACCATAGAATATTCTGATGACAATGTGCCACAAAAAATCAATACGATTGTTGTTTCTACACAACACGACAATTTTGATGAAGACGAGAAAATGTTGAAAAAAATTGCCGATGACATCAAAAACATATTAATTCCGAGAGTGAAAGCACTTTTTGATGAAAATATTCAAAAATTATTCAACAACGACATCAAATACCATATCAATCCGACCGGGAAATTTGTAATTGGCGGTCCTCACGGCGATGCTGGTTTGACTGGAAGAAAAATTATTGTAGACACTTACGGCGGGAAAGGCGCGCACGGTGGCGGAGCGTTTTCAGGAAAAGACCCGAGTAAAGTTGACCGTTCTGCTGCTTATGCGGCAAGACATATCGCCAAAAATATGGTTGCAGCTGGCATTGCTGACGAAATTTTGGTGCAAGTTTCTTACGCAATTGGCGTAAGCGAACCAACTTCAATTTTGGTAAATACCACCAATAAACACATCGATTTATCGGATGGAGAAATCGCAAAAAAAATAAAAACGATTTTCGATATGCGTCCTGGGATGATTGAAGAACGATTGAAATTGAGAAATCCAATTTATCGCGAAACTGCAGCCTACGGACACATGGGCAAAACACCAAGAATTGAAACTAAAATTTTTCGTTCAGATTATTCAGGTGAAGTTAAAAAAGAAGTAGAATTATTTACTTGGGAAAAATTGGATTATGTAGATCAGCTGAAAAAAGAATTTCAACTGAATTAAGATATTTCAGAACAAATTGAATGCCTGTTTGTGTTTACATTCAGGCATTTTGTTTTGTAGAAAATACCAAAAAATGAATTTCAAATTTTTCTAAACTTGATGGATTTCAACTTTAGAATGTTGATATTTGAAAAAAATATTTGAAATGATAAATTTATATAGCGCACAAATAGAAAGCATGTCTATTCACCGTGTGGGCAACAAAAGTAGAAACGAATCTCTCTTTTTGTCTGAAGAGCCACACGAACTTTCGGATGAGTTGAAACCGCTCATCAAAGAATATTTCCTGAAATCGTTTAGAGATAAAGAAGAAAATTATTATCATTTTGTTCACGATACCGATTTAGAATTTCATGAACTCTATAATATGGTGACAGATATTTTCAACAATCCTTTGGAAAGTCATCAAATTTCCAAAAAAATAACAAAACGATTGTTTGATGAATCCAAGCATCAACATATAAAAGGTGGTGAAGTTTATGTCGTTTATTTTGAAAATATGCTAGTCGATAATGAAAAAGTATCGGCGGTAGGAATTTTCAAATCTGAATTGAAGCACGATTTCCTTCAATTTGAAGAAAAACAAAACAACTTGGATGTCATTCTTCAGCAAGGCGTTTACTTAAATAAATTGGACAAAGGCGCGTTGATTTTTAATATTGAAAAAGAAGATGGCTATAAAGTTTTGTCGGTGGATTCTAATAAATATGACACTAAATATTGGTTAGAGCAATTTCTGCAAGTTGACTTTTTTGAAGATGAAAACTTCTATACCAAAAAGTATTTGAAGTTTTGCGAAAATTTCGCCAAAGACGTTGTTTTGCCAGCGGAAGACAAGCAACAAGAAGTTTTGTTTATGAATAAAGCCATGAATCATTTTTCTTCAAACGACAGTTTCAACGAGCAAAATTTCTTGAATGATGTTTTAGAAAATCCAGCTTTAGAACCTGAATTTCAAAACTATAAAACCGAGAAAGCACCAAAATATAAAGTTGAAGATTTGTCGGATTTTCCAATTTCAAATACAGCGGTGACGGCAGCTAGAAAAAAAATCAAAAGCGTGATTAACCTTGACACCAACGTGCAAATAAAAATGGATTTCGTCAGTGGCGACAGCGCCCAGAAAACCCATTATTACAAAATTTCGATCATCCCCCATTTGCTAGAATAAAAAACGAACATTTTCAGCCTGCTTTTGAAAAAGCACTGGAAATGGCACGCACCGATATTGAAAAAATTACTAAAAATTCTGATTTACCCAATTTTGAAAACACCATTGAAGCTTTAGAATTTTCAGGTGAAAAATTAGATAGAGTTGCAAGTATATTTTTTAATTTGAATTCAGCAGAAACCAATCCTGAGATTCAAAAAATTGCTCAAGA
>JBHEPM010000176.1:386-3515 GCA_046260295.1 Psychroflexus sp. | reverse complement strand
TAATAAAATCGGAATATTCGTCGGTTGAAGTTTTTTGAAAAATTCTTCATCTTTCAAAGCTTTTTCGCCCAATTCCACCATGTAAATGAGTACATCGGCATCTTGAAATGCAGATTTCACAAAATCCATCATAGAATTTTGCAATTCATACGCAGGTTTGATAATTCCCGGTGTGTCGCTTAGTACCATTTGAAAATCATCACCATTCACAATACCTAAAATTCGATGTCGTGTGGTTTGCGATTTGTTGGTGATAATGGACAATTTTTCACCAACAAAGGCATTCATCAAAGTTGATTTTCCTACATTTGGATTGCCAATAATATTGACAAATCCGGCTTTGTGTGCTGATTTTTCGATGACGCTAGATTTAAATTAACTTTGCAAAGTTAAGTAATCTTAAGCATATTATTAGGTGCTTAAACAATTACTAAAACTTATATTTGCATAAAAAAGTCCTCATGAAAAAAATAATACTTCTTGTTGCTGTTTTCACTATAATCGGCATCCACGCTCAATCAGATAATGAATACAACAATACCGAATTTCACGAGCCAAAAGTGAATATCGGCTATTTAATTCTTGGCAATTTCGATGTGACTTATGAATATTTAATCAGTCAAGAATCTGGCGCAGGTCTAAATTTAATGGTGCCTTTTGACGATTATATTGAATGGAATATCAAATATAATTTGACGGGTTTTTATAGATTTTACTTCTCCGATGATTATGCCGACGGCATTTTTGCAGAAACTTTTCTAAATCTGAATCAAGTTGAAGACAACATATATGACGAAAACTTAGAGGCAAATAAAGATGAAGACATCACAGATTTAGCCTTTGGGCTTGGCATGGGTTACAAACTTGTTTCAGGTGGTGGCGTGGTTTTGGAAGCGCATCTCGGCGGCGGTAGAAATTTGTTCAGCGAGTACAATTCAGATAGAAATTTTGATTTTGTACTTCGTGCAGGTCTAAATATCGGTTACAGATTTTAAAATTTAAGCTTTGGCAATAAAAGATTTTGGAGACAATTCGGCGATATTCAATTTGCTTTTTGAAGGCATTTCAGAAGGAATTATCGTTGTAGACCAGCATCAAAAAGTCGCAGAAGTCAACTCTGCCGCAGAAATTATGTTTGGTTACCAAAAAAATGAACTTCTCGGGCAGCATTTAGAACTTTTGATTCCGAAAGAATATCGTCAAAACCACCACAAACATGTGGAACAATTTGTTGAAAAATCTGAAAAACGACAAATGGGTCATGGTCGAGATTTATACGGCCGACGGAAAAATGGCGAGGTTTTCCCTGTAGAAGCTGGATTGAATCCGTTTGTTTTTAAAGGAGAAAAGTATATCATGTCTCTAATTAGTGATATTACAGTTAGGAAAGTTCAAGAACAAGAAATTGAAAAACTCAACGCAGAGTTGGAAGAAAAAATTGAAGCCCGAACACTAGAATTGAAACAAAGTATAGGTAAGCTAACTAAGCTAAATAATACATTGGAATCTGAAGTTCAAAAACGAAAAAAAGCGGAAGCGAAAACACGTGAAGCACTAAATAAAGAACGAGAACTTAATGAGCTGAAAACTAAATTTCTATCTTTAGTTTCTCATGAGTTTAAAACGCCATTAAGCGGGATTTTAACCTCTTCAACTTTAGCCGGGAAATATGCCAAAACCGAGCAACAAGACAAACGGGAAAAACACCTGAACACTATCAAAAATAAAGTGCATTATCTCACTGGAATTCTGAATGATTTCTTGTCGATAGAGCGTTTGGAATCTGGAAAAGTAACCTATAAGTTTGAAGAATTCAGTTTGGTGAACTTGGTCAATGAAGTGATTTATAACGCTAATGTTACTTTGAAAGATGGACAAAATATCATCTATCCTTTGCAAATTGAGGATATGACTTTGAAACAAGACAAAAATGTCTTGGAATTGATTCTATCGAATTTACTGAACAATGCCATTAAATATTCATCAGAAGATTCCAATATTTACTTTGAAATTGACCAGAGAGATTCTGAACAACTTAAGATTAAAGTGAAAGATGAAGGGATTGGCATTCCCAAAAAAGATCAGAAGCATATATTCGAGCGTTACTTTAGAGCAGAAAATGCCTTGCTTAATCAAGGCACTGGCATTGGTTTGAATATTGCCAAAGTGCATTTGGAAAATCTAAATGGAAAGATTTATTTCGAATCTGAAGAAAATAGTGGTACAACTTTTTTCGTAGAAATACCAAAAATTTATGAATAGGAAAATTCTTTTAATCGAGGACGATAAAACTGTAAGAGAAAATACCGCAGAGATTTTAGAACTCTCTAATTATGTAGTCGAAACTGCTTCTAACGGTAAATTAGGCGTGGACAAAGCACCAGTTTTCAATCCTGACGTGATTGTTTGTGATATCATGATGCCAGAAATGGATGGTTACCAAGTTTTAGAAATCCTTTCTGAAAATCCAGAAACTAGACAAACCCCCTTTATTTTTCTATCCGCCAAAACCGACCACAAAGACATCCGTAAAGGTATGAATTTAGGTGCAGACGATTATCTCACCAAACCTTTTGAGGAAAACGAACTCATCGATGCTATAGAAAGTCGACTTGCTAAAACTGCTATTTTAAATAATCAAGACGAAACTGAAACCCAAGGCGTTCAATCTTTTGATATTTTAAAATCTCAACTCAGAAAATGTGAGCAACGCGTGTTTGAAGCTGGTGAAATTATTTTTGAAGCAGGACAAGTTTCCAATAATATTTATCTGATTGACCGTGGTGTTGTAAAAACCCATCGCAACGACGAAAACGGCAAAGAATTGATTACAGCTCTGCATAAAGATAATGACATTTTTGGGAATATCAGTTTTACTAAATTCGGTAGTTTCGAAGAGCATGCAACTGCGATGGAAAAAACTAAGTTGCACGAAATTTCCCTAGATGAAGTCAAAACACTTTTTAATCAGAATCCGCAAGTGATGTTTGAGTTTATCGATGAAATTGGCAATTTGCTTAGTGAAACCAAATCCCAACTTATGGAAATGGCTTATGGATCTGTTAGGAAGAAAACCGCAAATACCATTTTACTCTTTGCTGAAAAGATTAAAAAACATCCCCTTAAAAG
>JBHEPM010000176.1:0-375 GCA_046260295.1 Psychroflexus sp. | reverse complement strand
ATCAGAACTTTATCGACTTTCAAAAAACAAGGTATTATCGAAATCGAAGGCAGAAATATTAAAATCAATGATTTTGAAGCCTTGGAAAACATCAGTTAAAAAGCGCTTGATGTTTTAGATTTCGTTAAAATGGTAAAAAACACCGTTAATAAAATCAATTTCGTATTTTAATTAAATATTTATTTTATTATAGACTTACAAACTCGTAAATTAAATTTGATAAGCTATTTAGCAGAATTACAAGACGAAAAATTTATTGAAAAAATCGAAAAAATTATTCGCAATAAAAAAACTATAGATTCTGGTTTTGAAATTAAACAATTTACTGAACAAGATTTATTGAATCGTGCTGAAAAATCGAACAAAGATTATGAA
>JBHEPM010000175.1:0-3569 GCA_046260295.1 Psychroflexus sp. | reverse complement strand
CACCAAAATCCAAAAGTATTGTCCTACGTCATGATGTGGACTTGTTGCCACTAAATTCATTAGCTTTTGCTAAGGTTCAAGCTGAAAACGGCGTCAAAGGTTCTTATTATTTCCGAGCTGTGCCTCAAAGTTGGGACGATGACATTATCAAGGCAATTTATGACTTAGGACACGAAATCGGCTATCATTACGAATGTTTGACGACTTGTAAAGGTGATTTGGAATTAGGAATCAAAGATTTTGAGAACAATTTAAAAAAATTAAGAAATTTAGTGCCCGTCTCTAGCATTTGTATGCATGGCAGTCCGATGAGTCCGCACGATAGCAAGGATTTGTGGAAAAAATACAATTATCGAGATTATGGAATCATCGCCGAACCCTATTTTGATGTGGATTTTAAAAAAGTTTTCTACTTTACTGACACAGGTAGGCGCTGGGACGGCAACAAAGTCAGCGTTCGTGACCGTGTAAATTCAGGTTTTGATTTGAGTTTTCATACCACCAATGAGATTATTGCCGCTGCCAACGAAAGAAAGTTGCCAGATCAAATCATGTTTACGTTTCATCCCCAACGCTGGAATGATGACAAAATCAAATGGTCTAAAGAATTACTTCTGCAAAATGCCAAAAATATAATCAAACGCTTGATTGTCAAACGGCGCTAGTTTTTAGTGACAGGTCAACTAGTCAACTGGTCAACTAGTGATTAGTAACTGGTAAGAAGGGGAGAATTTCATATTTCAAATTTTACATTTCATATTTGTGAATTTGAGATTTGAATTCAAATAATTTCACACCATCAAAAGAGATAGCCTCTAAATATATTGATATCAACCAGCCTTACTTTATTATTAGATTTGCAAAACTGACTGCTCATCATGATGAGAGAATTACTGGTATTACAAAAAAAATTGCCTCTAAATTAATAAATCATTTGTTGGATTATGGTAATGTATATATTACAAGTGAAAGAGAGTTAGAGAAATCCTTAGAAAAATATCGATTGTCAGTAGAACCTAAAGATATGCACCATGTTATGAACTATGCCGCTCTTTATATTGGAGATAGTCAGACGATGGCTGCTGAATCAGGAATTTTAGGAGTTCCATTTATCAGGATAAATGACTTTGTAGGGAGAATTAATTATCTTAAGGAACTTGAAGAAAAGTATGAATTAGGATATGGATTTAAACCAGATGAGAGCTTAAAAGCCATTCAGAAAGTAGAAGAACTACTTCAAGAAAAAGATTTAAAGCATATTTTCTTAAAAAGAAAGAAAATCATGTTAGCTGATAAAATTGACGTTGCAAAATTTATAACTTGGTTGATACTTAATTATCCAAAAAGTACAAGTCTAATAAAGTCAAACCCAGAACTATTTAATAATTTCAAATAATATGAAAATAACATTGATTGCTGGTGCTCGTCCAAATTTTATGAAAATAGCTCCGATTATTCATGCTATAAAGGATGCTCAAAAAAATAGTAAAGATATAAACTACCGTTTAGTACATACTGGACAACATTATGATAAAAAAATGTCTGGCGATTTTTTTGAACAGCTAGAAATACCTGAGCCTGATGTAAACTTAGCATGTGGCGGCGGAACTCAAGCTGAGCAAACGGCCAATATTATGGTTGGTTTTGAACAAGAGTTGTTGAAGAATCCAGCAGATCTTGTTTTAGTGGTTGGAGATGTGACTTCTACGATGGCTTGTGCAATTACGGCACAAAAACTGAATACAAAAGTGGCGCATGTAGAAGGCGGAATTCGTTCCAATGATTGGACGATGCCTGAAGAAATAAACCGTTTAGTTACTGACGCGATTACAAATTACTTCTTTACAACTTCTAAACTCGCTAATCATAATTTGATAAAAAGTGGTGTATTAAAAGAACAAATCTTTTTTGTTGGAAACACCATGATAGATACATTACTCAAACAACGTCCTAGATTTAGAAAACCTCCAATTTGGGATCAACTTAAGTTACGTGATAAAGAATATATCGTAATGACTTTGCATCGTCCTTCAAATGTTGATGAAGAAGAGAAACTTAAGGAATTGATCAATGAAATTATCAAGCATTCAAAAGAGCTGCCTCTTGTATTTCCCGTACATCCTAGAACTGCTAAAATTTTAAAAAGCCTTGGTGTCATGCATCCGCGTTTACATCTTATAGAACCACTAGGTTATTTGGAGTTTAATTATTTGACCGAACGATCAAAGGCTGTGGTTACTGATTCTGGAGGAATTACAGAAGAAACAACAGTTATGGGTGTACCTTGTATTACACTTAGAGAAAACACCGAACGTCCAGAAACAATAACACAAGGTACAAATGAATTGATAGGAACTGATCCAAAAGCGATTCAACCAGCCTTTGAAAAATTATTTTCAGGAAATTGGAAAAAAGGGAGTATTCCCGAACTGTGGGATGGTCAAACGGCAACAAGAATTGTTGATCATATATTGAAACTTTACAATTAATTGACAGTGCATTCACCGAGAAGTTGATAGTTGATTGGTGAACTAGTAACTAGTGATTAGTGATTAGTTATTTCAAATTTCAAATTTTAAATCTGTGATTTATTATTTTAGTTTCAGGTTTGAGCTGGTTGACTGGTCAACTGGTTTACTGGTCAACTAGTGACTAGTAACTGGTGAGGAAAAATATTTCAAATTTCAAATTTTTCATTTCAAGTTTCAAAAGTATTATTTTGAAACTTAAAATATCACTCCGAACTATTAGGGGGCTAAACTAGTATTTCAAATTTATAAGTCTCAGATTTGAAATCTATTATTTAGTAATTAAAAGAAAACCGGCTTACTTTTAAAATACGCCCGAAATGCAAAAACAAGACTGCGACAGGACGGCGATGGAAGCATTAGTTTACGTTTGCTGGAATAGCAGGAGGCCGGCTTGTCCCGAAGCTTCGGGATAGGATTTCCAGTATTTTAAAATCGGCCTAGATTTTTTTGTTTCTTTTTTCATCAATGGAAAAAAGAATAGAAAAGCCTTCATTAATGGAAATCGATTTTGGGAGATTCACGAACACTTAAAAAAATAAAAACGGGGGTGAGCTAAAAAAAGAATAGAACGCTGTTTCACTTATGGAGTATCAGTTTTATCTAGAAATTTAAAATCTAATAGCTATATTTCACTTCGAGTAATTTTACTGATGTGATCAGCAGCAGAAAAATTGTATTTCGACCTTGCTCAGTAGAACTATCGAGAAGTAATCAAACGATAACATAAATAGTTCTCGATACATTCCCAAAGCTCTCGATACAATTTCAATACATTTTTTTGTCAAAAATTATATTGAAATCACTCGAGCTGACAGCATAGTATTTCAAATTTCAAAATTGTTATTTTAGTTTCAGGTTTGAAGTTACTGGTTTTTGAGTTGGCTTAACTTGAGGCATGGAACTTTAGAATTGATTTTAGTTTTTAAAATTAATAAAGTTCAAAGGAAATTAGCTGTGCTCCCTTTAGGGTTGGGGTAAACACAGCGATACTGGTGAATTAATTATTTCAAATTTCAAATTTTTCATTTCAAATTTCAA
>JBHEPM010000174.1:0-3569 GCA_046260295.1 Psychroflexus sp. | reverse complement strand
GTTATATAGTTATTCTTTATCTTCTCCTGTTTTGGTGCGTTTCGCTTTACCTTCATAACTGATGCCAAGTCGTTGCGAGCTATTCACATAAATATCTGCATTGAAGTTTGGGTAAATTTTTACACTCACTTGATAACTTTCAGTTTGTTTGCTGATTGAAAATTCAATGTTGTAGAAATTCTTTTTCTCGTTTTTCTCAATAACCAAATCTTCAGGTTCACCTTCAAATTGAATTGATTGGTCAGAATTGTATCCGCCACCAATTTGGCGTTCACCAAAATAAGGCAAATCTGCAGACACGCTGTCGCCATCAAATCTCAAATAATTTGAATTCCCAATAAGATTGATTCTGCCACCTGTACTACCAAATGGCAATAATCCTCTTTGCGCCAGATAATTCGTACTCATCGTTGATGTAGGTCTCGCATGATCTGAAATGATTTCAAATGATTTATCTTGAATCAATTCTTTGAGTTTCTCCTGTTCTTCTTCTGAAACAGTTTGTTTAGAACCTGCACATGCTAATATTAACAAGCTAAACAATCCGATGTAAAGACTTTTAAAAAATAAATTTGATATAATTGAATTCATAAAACTAATGATAAAATTTCTAACAACTTACATACTAATATACTAAATATCAGCTTGTTCCTTGTCGTTTGATGAATTTTTAACCAACATTTATGATACCGTCTTTAATTCTAGAAATCACAGCTTGTGCAGCTGACTCACCATTCAACATGGCTGCATTAATTGAACCATTGGCTAAATGATCGCCGGCCAAAAAGATTTGGTCTTTCAGTTGAGTTTCAGATTTTGACAACATATAATTGACACTTTGCATAATTGGTAGCGCCTTTTTGATATGATAGTATTTCAAAAATTCTAAAGTTTCTATGTTGGCAAATTGCTTCAAATCATACGAAACTTTGTCTTTGAGTTCATCTGAATTTAACTCATGTTTTTTTACGATACTGACAGATAAAATATATGAATTATCCTTGGTTTTTGAAACGTAATGGAAATTATTGACCAAAGCTTTTTCATCTGAAATTAAACCAATCATGGGTTCGTTGAAATTTCTGTTTTTTACTTTGATGTAAAAATTTTCCACCGACTTCCACTCTACTTTTTGGTTTTTTAAATTTGAAATTAAATCACTCGCATCGGTCGCAATAATAATATAATCAAATGATTTTTCAGATTCATTTTGAAATGTAATCACTTGGTCTTTAATGTTTTTTACTGCTGAATTAAAGTGAAACTTCGTGTGTTTCAATTGAGCTGCCAATTGGTTTGGAATGGCTTGAATTCCTTTTTTTGGGATTGCCGCACTGCCTTTACCAAACATTTTATAAACAAATTCAAATTTTCTAGAAGACGTTTTCAATTCGGTTTCTAAGAAAATTCCACTAAAAAAAGGTTTGAAAAATTTATTGATGATTTCATCTGAAAACCCGAAACCTATTAAATATTCAAGAGTGCTTTGTTCTTTAGCTAGGAAAATTTCATCAAAGGTTTTTTTCTTCAATAAAGTATTCAGTTTTAAAATTTTCATTTTATCTGAAAAACTACCGATTTTAGAGAAAATCGTAGGCACCAAAAGGCTTAAATTCCGTGTTGGATCACCAATTTTTTGAGCCGTTCCATTATGATAAATCACTGCGCCTGGATAAAATTTTTCCAAGTCCAACAAATCATAATCTAAATATTTTTGCGTAGCTGGATAACTGGTCAACATCACCTGAAAACCGTGGTCATAGATATTTCCGTCTCTATAATCGGTTTTCACACGTCCACCTACTCTATCCGTGGCTTCAAAAATTTCAGGAGCAAATCCAGCAATTTCTAAATTTATAGCGGCAACTAATCCGCTTAATCCAGCGCCAACTATTGCAATTTTTTCTTTTTCCATTAACTTGTTTTTGACTACAATTTGAATATAAACTTTCTAAATAAATATGAAAATATTGCTAAAAGTTTCTAATCAGCCTTAGAAATTCATATTTTAGAGAAAAATTTAAATAATCATGAACAACAAAGATATGGGAGTTATAGCAAAAAGTGAGAATGAATTGAAACTATATTATCACCCGAATAATAGAATTGCCAAGCAAAGTATTGCTGTGGCCGAAGCAACAAAAGCTCAAAAGGAAATTGTCAATTTAGAAGAAGTAAAGTTAACCGAAACACAGTGGGCAGAATTGGCAACTATGCTGGACAAAGATCCCGTAGAACTTTTCAATACAGAACACAAATTGGTCAAAGATAAATTAAGTGATTCGCCTAAAATGGATCAAAATGAAGCTTTAAAAGTTTTGACCCACAATCCTGAAGTTTTGATGCATTGCATTGCTATTCGTGGTAAAAAAGCCATTCTGGTAAAATCCATCAACGATTTGATGAAACTACAAGAAATGGACTCTAAAGATGCGCCACTGCCTTAGTTACAATAAAATTCCAAGCATAAAAAATCGCTCGTTATAATAACGAGCGATTTTTTTTGATTTTACAGTAAAAATTTCAGTTTACAATTTTTCTTTAAAATCATTAATTATACCGCCTTTAATCAATATTTGAATCTGCCGATCACTCAAAGTATGTTTAGCTTTAAATGTTTTATTTCCGCCTTTGGATTTATGAACAACTACTTCAATCGGTTGCTTGGACTTCACAGAATTGATAACGCCTTTCAATTCAATATCGTCACCTTGATCAATCAAATCATAATCCGATTCGTTGATAAATTCAAGAGGTAAAATGCCGAAGTTAACTAAATTCTGCCATGCAATTCTGGCGTAACTTTTAGCAATTACAGCAACTTGTCCAAGATATTTTGGTGCTAAAGCCGCATGTTCTCGACTAGATCCTTGTGCGTAATTTTCTGCAGCAACAACCACATGCCCACCTCTGGAAACTTTGGCTTCCATCGCTCGCTCGTAAAATGAATCATCGATAACAATAAAAGAATATTTACTAATTTCAGGAAGATTACTTCTGAAAGGCAAAACTTCTGCGCCAGCTTTTAAAATTTCGTCTGTAGAAATATTATCACCCATTTTTAGCAGAACTGGAACTTGGTAAGAATTTTCCAATTTTGGTATTTCTGGTAAAGTCTTAATATTCGGCCCTTTTTCTAGTTTTACGTTTTGATTATCCTCTACCGGTGCAATCAACATATCGGTGTTGATAATTTCATAAGTTGAATATTCAAACTTAGGATATTTCATATCGTAAAGTTTTTCCATATCTCTAGGATCGGTGATTTTCCCTGTCAAGGCTGAAGCTGCAGCGGTTTCTGGACTGCACAAATGCACTTGATCGTCTTTAGTCCCACTTCTGTCTGGAAAATTTCTTGGCATCGTCCTTAAACTAATCGTTCCGCTGGCTGGTGCTTGTCCCATTCCAATACAACCCATACAACCAGATTGATGAAACCTTGCTCCAGATTTAATGAGATTTCCAAAAGTTTTATTGTCAATCATGTTTTGCATGATTTGTCTGGATGTCGGATTGATGTCGAAACTGACTTCTGGACTTACACTTTTGTCTTTGACTATGGCACTTGC
>JBHEPM010000173.1:0-3593 GCA_046260295.1 Psychroflexus sp. | reverse complement strand
GTAAATAATGTATAATATGCAAAATCTTCAGCAGTTTCGTACTCGAAAGTGTTGACAACGATAAGTTTTCCATCTCGGTAAGCCATGAAGTCAAAAGCATTGTTTCGGTCGTTCAAAACGACAAATTCTTTTGTTTTGCTGGCTTCTTCTGAAAATTTATTCAGACAAATACTCAAATGGTGTTTGTAAGAAAAACTGCCGAATATTTCAAACAAATAATTATGGATATTTACAAATGGAATGTAAATATTTTTAGCATTTATTGTTTGAATGTCATCGTATTCAAAATCATCGCCTTCTAATAATTTGGCATTGTATTTCAAATAATGCGGTAAATAGTTTTTATCAAAAATTTCTTCTGGTACTATTGAAAACAAAGGATTGACATAAATAAGATTCAAATTTTCAATGTTGTAATTTTCTTGAAAATCTGTGTTGATGTATTTTTTTAGATATTTTAAAACTTGACTTGGAGAAAGCTTTTGCTGTAAAAAGTGACTTTCAAATTCAATGACTTTTTGTTGATGAATGACCAAAAAAGAAAATCCATCTTGATGAATCAAGATGGATAAACTTTTAAGATGGTATTTAGATAAATTACTCACTGCCTGCCCCAAAATTCTTTGGCCAGTTACCACTAGTTTTAACTTCGTCCATGGAACCAACTCTAATGTGAGTTCCGTTAACACCGTCTACTGACTTGATTTGCTTTTCTTGTTGTAGTAAATCTTTGTCTTGGTCTGCTAAAATCAGATCTTTAGATACTTTAACTTCAAATACCGGAATTTCTTTTTTATTATCAAGATAACCAGCGTCTATTTCAAATTTTTTATTATCGGTATGTGGCACATACATCAAGTCTTTATATCGGTCTGTTCCGCCAAAAAGTGAATCTTTAACAGAGTAGAAACCCAGCGTATCAATGACAACATCTTCAACGTATTTGTCAACGCCATAAGTTTCTAAATATTCTTCATCTAAAAATGTAGTGTCTTTTCTTTGTGTCAAAACAAATTCAGCGGTGTCGATGAATTTGATTAAACCTTCAAAATCATCTTCATAGTTACCAACAATGTCTTTATGCGCAATTTGAGATTCCCTAATGTCTTTCATTTTTTCAACAACATCTTTGTAGCGTTTATCTCTAATTTTATTAAACTCAACTGGACCGTAAACTGCATGATAAGTGAAATAGCCTAAAATGCCTATTATAATCCACAATACTATCTGTAAAACAATCTTCATAATATTAAATTAAGAATTTTTGATGTAGACAAAACTACAACTTTTTTTTAATCACAAAAGTTTCGGTGTAAAAAATCGTCCTTATATTTGAATCTTTCACAATTATTTAAACTGAAAATGGATTCCAAAGAATTTTACAAAGCACTCAAAAAAGATTTCGGTCACGTACCAACGGCTAAGCAAGATATCACACTTGAGTTATTGTCGAAATTCGTTTTGGAAACCACTAACGACCGCTTATTTCTTCTCAAAGGTTATGCCGGAACTGGAAAAACGACAATAATTGGGACTTTAGTGAAGAATATTTGGAAAGTTAAGAAAAAAATTGTGCTGACGGCGCCAACTGGTCGTGCTGCGAAAGTAATTACAAATTATAGCCAACACAACGCACAAACCATTCATCGGAAAATCTACCAACCTAAAAGCACAAGTGGCGGTGGCATTGAGTTTGTACCACAGGAAAATAAACATAAAGACACCATTTTTATTGTGGATGAAGCTTCTATGATTCCAGATTTTCCCACGGGAGACAATCTTTTCAACCGCGGTTCAGTTTTGGACGATTTGATGGAATACGTCTATTCAGGTGAAAACTGTAAACTTATTTTTATTGGCGATACAGCGCAGTTGCCACCAGTGAAATCTGATTTAAGTCCGGCTTTGTCAGAAAAAACACTTAGCAATCATTACCACATGGACGTCATTCCTGTTGAACTAGATGAAGTGGTACGTCAGCGTCATGAAAGTGATATTTTGTTGAATGCCACAAACATCAGAGAACGCCTTCAAACTGAAGATTTTGAAGATTTCAAATTTGAATTGACCAATAATACAGATATGGTCAGATTGGTCGATGGCTACGATATTATGGACGCTATCAACGATTCTTACGACAATCTTGGGCACGAAGAAACCGCGATTATTGTGCGTTCCAATAAACGCGCAAATATGTATAATCAACAAATCCGTAGTCGAATTTTGTTTCGTGAAGAAGAAATTGCGCCTGGTGATTTTTTGATGGTGGTAAAGAATAATTATTTTTGGGTGAAACCCAGCAGTGATGCCGGATTTATTGCCAATGGCGATATTGTGGAGATTTTAGAAATTTTTGGTTTAAAAGATTTGTATGGTTTTCGCTTTGCGGAAGTGAAAGTTCAGATGGTGGATTATCCAAAAATGAAACCTTTTGAAACGGTCATTATGTTGGACACATTAAGTTTGAATTCGCCTTCCTTACCTTATGAAGATTCGAATAAACTGTATCAAGAAGTTTTAAAAGATTATGAAGACATTCAGTCGAAATACAAAAAGTTTTTGAAAGTCAAAAAAAACCGATATTTTAATGCATTGCAAGTCAAATTTAGTTATGCGATTACCTGCCACAAATCGCAAGGCGGGCAGTGGCACACGGTTTTTGTAGAACAACCTTATTTGCCAGATGGCATTACGAAAGATTACTTGCGTTGGCTTTACACCGCCTGCACGCGAGCCAAAGAAAAATTGTATTTAATCGGTTTTAAAGACGATTTTTTCGGAGAACAGAAGTTGTAATTTAAATTTAGTTGAAATTATTGGATGATGAAAAAAGACATGAAAATAATAGCCATGATTCCGGCGCGATATGAAGCGAGTAGATTTCCTGGGAAATTAATGAAAGATTTAGGCGGGAAAACCGTCATTAGACGAACTTATGAAGCGGCTAAAAATTCACAACTTTTTGATGAAGTTTATGTTGTGACAGATTCTGACGTGATTTTCAAAGACATAGAAAAACATGGCGGAATCGCGATTAAAAGTCAAAAAACACACGAGTGTGGCAGCGACCGAATCGCTGAAGCGGTGGAACACATTGATGCCGATATTGTGGTGAATGTTCAAGGCGACGAACCTTTTATCAACGAAAAAGCACTATCTAAATTAATAGAAGTTTTCGAAAATGATACGGATGAAATAATAGATTTGGCTTCATTGAAAACGCCACTCACAGATGCAAAATCAATTCAGAATCCCAATAATGTGAAAGTCATCACAGATTTGAATAATCACGCCATTTATTTTTCACGTTCGCCAATTCCTTTTCACCGCGATCAAAATATTGACGTGAAATATTATAAACACGTGGGAATTTACGCATTCAGAAAACAAGCGCTGATGGATTTTTACCACAGACCGATGACGCCTTTGGAAGCTGCTGAAAAGATAGAATGTATTCGTCATTTAGAACATGGAAAAATCATAAAAATGGTTGAAACCGACCAAGTCAGTATTGGAATCGACACGCCAGAAGACTTGGAACAGGCCTTAAAATTCTATCAAGGTAGAAGTTGAAAACGCTTTTTGTTATTATA
>JBHEPM010000172.1:0-3607 GCA_046260295.1 Psychroflexus sp. | reverse complement strand
GCGATCAGTTTTTCCGTATGTATTGACAATAAATTTAAAAATGCCGATAAACTCATAGAACACTTCAAAGCCAAATTTAAAGTCAAATTCAATAAAGATGTGACCCTATTGACCATTCGCCATTATGATGATAAGACTCTAAAAGATATGACTAAAGGCAAAACGATTCTTCTAAAACAATTTACCCAAGAAACCGTTCAATTGGTCGTCGAGCCATCTCGATAAAGTTGTTTATCTTTACGGAGCATAAAACACAAAAATGCTATGCCAATTGTCAATGCCAAAGAAGTCTCTAAGGGTTTGAACTTAAGTAAATTAGGTGTTTTTGGAGTATTTTTTGGTCATGTCTTTTTGCAAGTTTCGCAGTTAAACAAAATCAACGCTATCTACGACCGCTACAAACATTTAGAGGCTGTGGATTTTATAGACGCGGTGTTGATAGAGTTAGGTGTTTCCTTTGAAATTCCAGAAAAAGACCTCAAACGCATCCCAAAAGAGGGTAGTTTTATCAGCATATCAAATCATCCGCTTGGTGCTATCGACGGTTTAATTTTATTAAAATTGATGTTAGAAGCACGTGAGGATTATAAAATCATTGCTAACTTTTTGCTTCAACGTTTAAAACCTCTTGAGGATAAAGTTATGCCAGTCAATCCTTTTGAAGATCGAAAAGAAGTAAAGTCTAGTGTTTCTGGCATCAAACAAGCCTTACTACACCTGAAAAATGGACATCCTTTAGGGATATTTCCAGCTGGTGAAGTATCAACCTACAGAGAAGATAACGAAATTGTCGATAAGCCCTGGACAGATGAAGCTATAAAATTGATCAAAAAAGCTCAAGTACCAGTCTTGCCAATATATTTCCATGCTAAAAATAGTTTAGCGTTTTATAAGATGGCAAAACTCAGTGATAACCTCCGCACAGCAAAATTACCAAGTGAAACCTTGTCACAACGGCATCGCAGTATTATTGTGAGAATTGGTTTTCCTGTCAACCTCAAAGACCAAAATGAGCATGAAGATTTACAAGATTACAAGGCTTTTTTAAGAAAGAAAACTTACATGCTGTCCAGCAGCATTGAGAAAACAACCTTGATTCAGCGTTTTCCCAAACAAATCAAATTCCCCATACAAACCCGTGCGCGGAAAATAGTTTCAGAGGTTTCAAAGGATGTGATTCTCAAAGAA
Source organism: Psychroflexus sp. (assembly GCA_046260295.1). Classification (GTDB taxonomy): domain Bacteria; phylum Bacteroidota; class Bacteroidia; order Flavobacteriales; family Flavobacteriaceae; genus Psychroflexus. The sequence goes on along the minus strand of JBHEPM010000172.1, from coordinate 2,419 downwards.
ATTGAGGTGTGCAGAAGCCAAGAAAAATGTTTGCTAAAAAGTAAAAATTACGAAGTGTTTTTTGCAAAAAGAGCTTTGGTACCAAATATTGTAAGAGAGATTGGGCGATTGCGGGAAATCACTTTTCGGTCTATTGGCGAAGGCACCAACAAACCCATAGATTTAGACGATTATGACCACACGTATCACCACATGTTTCTTTGGGACAACGACGCTGAAAAAATCGCCGGCGCTTATCGGATGGGCTTAGGTGTTGATATATATAAACAACACGGCATAGAAGGCTTTTACTTGAGTGAGCTTTTTAAATTTGAACCAGAGTCTCACCGTATGATGAGTAAATCTATTGAGATGGGCCGCGCTTTTATCATTCAGGAATATCAACAAAAACCCATGCCATTATTTTTGCTTTGGAAAGGCATTGTGCATTGCACCTTGAGGTTTCCGGAACATAAATACCTGATAGGTGGTGTAAGCATTAGCAATAAATTTTCAAATTTTTCAAAGTCGATAATGATTGAATTTATGAAATCCAATTATTACGACCCGTATTTAGCGCAATATGTTCACCCGAGAAAAGAATTTAAAGTCAAACTGAAAGATGTGGATAAAGACTTTGTGTTTGATGCCACGCAAGCTGATTTAAATAAATTTGACAAACTCATAGATGAACTCGAAACCAATAATTTGAGGTTGCCGGTTTTGATCAAAAAATACATCAAGCAAAACGCCAAAGTCGTCGCTTTCAATGTAGATCCACTTTTCAACAACTCGGTTGATGGGTTGATGTATATCCGCATTAAGGATTTGCCGGAAAGCACCGTTAAACCGGTTTTAGAAGAATTTCAAGCCGAACTCGAACAACGACAACACAAAAAACCATAATACCATGTCCACTATTTTCACAAAAATTATCAATGGTGAAATCCCATCCTACAAAGTCGCTGAAAACGACGATTTTATTGCTTTTTTAGATATCAATCCCAATGCCAAAGGGCATACACTTTGCGTGCCAAAAAAGGAAGTCAACAAAATCTTTGAGCTTCATGAAGAAGCCTATACAAAACTCATGCAATTTTCAAGACAAGTCGCGTTGGCTTTGCGACAAGTTGTAGGTTGTAAGCGCATCGGCGTATCGGTAGTGGGTCTTGAAGTACCTCATGTGCATGTACATCTCATACCTATCAATGAAATGAAAGACATGACGTTTCAGCATAAAGTCAGGATGAGTGATGAGGAATTTAAAGCTTTGTCTGAAAAAGTTGCTGAGGTTTTTGATAACTAAAATACCGTCACACTTATGACTGTATTTATATTAATAGCGTTTCCATAAAGACTTTATTTCTAAAAAAAATACAAAATATCGTCAACAATTTGACTTAATTATATTAAATTGCGTCATTATATAGACGTAATTATTATGAATATAGTCAGAGACATAACTGAATTACTAAAAAAAAAGATTCAACCCCAAAAAGTTATTTTAATTTTAGGGGCTAGAAGAGTTGGCAAAACAGTTTTAGTCAACCAACTGCTAAAGACCATTAAAGAACCTGTTTTAAAATTGAATGGCGAAGATATTTCTGTTCATCACAAATTGGCTTTAAGAAGTATCGAGAATTATAAAAATATCATAGGTAGCTATAAATTTCTATTCATAGACGAGGCTCAAAAAATTCCTGATATAGGTAATAAATTAAAATTAATGATAGATGAAATAGCTGATTTAAAGATTATAATCACAGGTTCATCCGCATTAGATATCAATAAAAATACTGGCGAACCACTTACCGGAAGAAAATTCACATTCAATCTTTTTCCATTCTCTGAAAACGAGTTTAATCAAATAGAAAATGCGTTTTCAAAAGATGAAAAAGTAAAACAAAGACTTGTTTTTGGAAGTTACCCTGAACTCATTCATATGAACAATCAAGACGATAAAAAAGATTATCTCAACGAGTTGATAAGTTCATATCTTCTTAAAGATATTTTGGCTTATGAAAATATCGAAAACTCTCAAAAGATATTCAATTTACTCAGGTTGATTGCATTTCAAATCGGTGGCGAAGTGTCTTATCAGGAGTTAGGGAAGAAACTTGGTGTGAGCAAAAACACAGTAGAAAAATACTTAGATTTATTGCAAAAAGTTTTTATACTTAAAAAAGTCGAGGGTTTTAGCAGAAATTTGAGGAAAGAAATTACCAAAAACTCTCGTTGGTATTTTCTTGATAATGGCATTAGAAATGCAGTAATCGCCAATTTTAATGCTATTGAAATCAGAAATGACGTGGGACAGTTATGGGAGAATTATATGATTTCTGAAAGGCTAAAATACCAACAGAATACAAAATTATCATCAAATAATTATTTCTGGAGAACTTATACTCAACAAGAGATTGACTGGGTTGAAGAAAGAGAT
>JBHEPM010000171.1:0-3622 GCA_046260295.1 Psychroflexus sp. | reverse complement strand
CACATATTTATTGAGAATACTGATCGGATGGAGCGCAGTTTTTTGTGTTCCATCTTTGATTTGGTGGCGACAACTTGTGCCGTTGGCAGCAATAATCGCTTCAGAGTTTCTCACCGCAGGAAACAACACCAAATTCCCGATTTGTTGGCTGACTTCATAATGTTCCTTTTCGTAACCGAAACTGCCCGCCATTCCACAGCAACCTGAAGGAATTATACTCACTTTGAAATTTTCTGGTAAATTCAATAAATCAAAAGTAAAAATTTGAGACGAAAGCGCTTTTTGATAACAATGGTTATGAATTTTTACAGTTTCATGATTTCTTGAAAATTGATTGGATTCTATGTTGTCTTTTTTGATTTGTTGATGCAAAAATTCTTCAATTAAAAATGTGTTGGAAGCAATTTTTTCTGCTGCATTTTTATTTGTCGCCAAACGCAAATATTCATCTTTAAAACTTAAAATAGAAGAGGGTTCTATGCCAATTAAAGGTGTTTCATCTGAAATTAAATCTTCGAAAATTTCAATATTTCCATCAACGAGTGCTTGCACTTCATCTAAAAGTCCTTTTGAAAAATAACTTCGTCCACTTTCAAAATGTTTAACAATTTTGACTTCAAAACCGAGTTTAGTCAATAACTCTATGGCATCTTTTCCGATTTCAACATCTAAATAATTAGTGAATTCATCAACAAACAAATACACCGATTGAATTGGTTTTATTTTAGGTTGAAGCAATATTTTTTGCTTTTGAATCAGTTTTCGCAAAGATGTTTTATGCAGTTTTGGCAATTCTCTTTCAGGTGCAATTCCGGCAATCTTTTTAATTAAACCTGAAATAATTTTATTGGAATTCACCGCGTTGTAAATTCCGGGAGCAAAACTAGCCTTTTCATTGATTTTATTGTTTTCTGCAAATAATTTGGTTCTGAAACTCACGCCATTTGCCTTTTGATATTGGTATTGAAATTCTGTTTTGAATGCACCAACATCAACATTGCTTGGGCATTCATTTTTACAAGCTTTGCAACTCAAACACAAATCGAAAACAGATTTCAAATCAGGATTGTCAAACGGATTTGGGCTTTCAACATTATTGGTCAAAACTTCGCGAAGCATATTTGCTCTGGCACGTGTGGAGTCTTTTTCGTTTCGGGTTGCCTGAAAACTCGGACACATTGCGCCTTCAAAATGGTGGCTTTTTCTACAATCGCCGCTGCCATTACATTGTTCTGCAGCTCTTAAAATCCCAGAATTTGCCGAAAAATCCATTTTCGTTGAGATGTCAGGTTCAGTTCGGTCAGTTTCGTATCTTAAATTAGCTTCAATCGGTTTTGGGTTTACTATTTTGCCAGGATTTAATAAATTCTGAGGATCAAAAACAGATTTGATTTCCTTGAAAATATTGTAGCACTCCTCGCCTACCACATCCTTAATATATGGCGAACGCACTCGACCGTCGCCGTGTTCACCGCTTAAAGCACCATTATAATTTTTAACCAAATTAGCAACATCCGAAGAAATTCCTTTAAACTGGCGAACGCCTTCAGAAGTTTTTAAATTCAGAATTGGTCGCAAATGCAATTCCCCAGCACCAGCGTGAGCGTAGTAAACCGCTTTCTGATTGTAAGATTTCATGATTTTGGTAAAATCTGAAATGTAATGTGGTAAATCTTGGATGGAAACCGAAGTATCTTCAATACAAGCCACAGCTTTTGCATCGCCTTTCAAATTTGCCAAAAGTCCCAAACCAGCTTTTCGCAATTCTACTGCCAAATTGATATCTTCATTTTTCAACATTGGCGTGGCGTAAGCTGAAGTATTTTCATCTAATTCAGCTTGTAATTTTTCGGTTTGTTCAATCAAATCTTCCATTTGATCTGATTTCAACTCCAACATTAAAATGGCTTCTGGATCGCCATCTATAAAAAACCGATTGTTTTTGTATTTCAAACTGTCTTTGGTACAATCCAAAATGGTTTTGTCCATCATTTCACAAGTAAACAAATTGTGTTTCATCGCCACAACAACGGCTTCGAGACAATCTGAAATAGAATTGAAATGCGCTGCAATCATCACCGATTCTTTGGGTGGCAATTTGTCCAATTTCAATTTGAGTTCAGTGGCGATGAATAAAGTGCCTTCGCTGCCGCAAAGTAAAGTACACAAATTGAAAGTTTCGATTTCAGAATTGCCAAAAAATGAATTTCTGTATAATTCGTCTAGCGCATAACCCGTATTTCTTCGATGAATATCAACTTTTGGAAAAGCATTTTCAATTAAAGTAGATATATTTTCTCGTTGCAAAACTTCATTGAAATATCGATAAATTTCGCCCTCTAAAGTTTGAAGTTTTAGTTTTTTGTTGAATTCATTTTTATTTAAAGCTTTAAATTCAACATGACTTCCATCTGACAAAAAACCTTTGGCTTCCAGAATTTTATCTCTTGTAACACCGTATTTAATCGAAGTTGTTCCTGAAGAATTATTCCCAAACATGCCGCCAATATTGCATCTGTTGGAAGTTGAAGTATTCGGTCCAAAGAATAAATTTTCTGAAGCCAATCTTTGGTTAAGTTCATCTCTGACGATACTCGGCTGAATTCTGATCGTTTTGGAATTAAAATCAAAATCCAGTTCGGTTTTAAAATTTTCGCTCAAATCGACTATCAATCCATCGGTGACGCATTGCCCGGCTAAGGAAGTTCCTGCGGCTCTCGGTGTGATTGAAAGTGAATTTTGATTGGCAAATTCTATAATATGTTTTAAATCTTCATCGTGTTTTGGAATGCAAACTGCAGCTGGAATTTCTCTATAAACTGAAGCATCAGTCGCATAAATAGATCTGTACAATTCGCCTTCGAGAACTCGTCCAGCAAGTTTGTCTTTAAGATTTGAAAAGTTATAAGCTGACATTTATAATGGCTAAAATTCAAGTTTGAAAGTTAGGATTAAAATTTATTTTAAAATAAAAAACCAGAGGAATTTATGATGAAATCCACTGGTTTTCAAAATGAATTTTAAAACACTATAATTTAATTTCGGTACCCAATAATTTCAAAAAAGCTTTGATAAGAGATGCGTGACCTGGCCAAGCTGGAGAAGTTGCCAAATTCCCATCAACCACAGTTTCTGTTGGTTCAACATCTTGAAATTCTCCGCCAGCAAGTTCAACTTCTGGTTTTACTGCCGGGTAAGCGGTTAATTTCTTGCCTTTGACCACGTTTGCAGCCGTTAAAATTTGGATGCCGTGACAAACTGCGGCGACAGGTTTGTCTGTTTTAAAAAAATGTTGCGTATATTCTATAACTTTAGGGTTCAAACGCAAATATTCCGGCGCTCGACCACCTACTAAAAATAAGGCGTCATAATCTTCTGGATTGACGTCATTAAAATTATAATTCAATTCGAATAAATGTCCCGGTTTTTCAGTGTAAGTTTGGTCACCTTCAAAATCGTGAATGGCGGTTTTGACTTTATCTCCTGATTTTTTATCTGGGCAAACCGTATGAACTTGGTGACCGATCATTTCCAACATCTGAAACGGTACCATAGTTTCGTAATCTTCGGCAAAATCTCCTGTAATAAACAATATCTTTTTCATAATAATATTTTTTTGATT
>JBHEPM010000170.1:0-3635 GCA_046260295.1 Psychroflexus sp. | reverse complement strand
ATTCGTATGTTTTTGCAGCTTCGTCTAAATTGTTGACGGCTATGCCAATGTGTTCTATTTTTTTCATTTCAACTGAATATGGTATTTTTACAAATGTATCACAACTTAAAATTTTACCTTTGCAATATGGAATCGAATAGACAAAAAAAAATCGCAGGCATCATCCAGAAGGATTTGGCTGAAGTGATACAATTGGAACTGAAATCGGCAGGGACTACTAATTTGATTGTTTCTGTGACGAAAGTGCGCGTTACACCGGATTTACTTCAAGCCCGAGCGCATTTGAGTATTTTTCCGTCAGATCGCGCTGAGGTTCTGGTAGAAGAAATCACCCAATTGAAACCAAAAATCAAACACCAAATTGCCCAGCGCACCAAAAATCAGTTGCGTCGCATGCCTGAATTGAGCTTTTATAATGATGATTCTATTGAATACATCAACGATTTGGAGCAAGCGTTTAAAGGCAAAGACAACCCTATTAAAAATCCTGATTTATTAGACAAGCGTAAGAAAAGTTGAATGTTTCCCTTTACATCGCAAAGCGTTATTTATTTTCAAAAAGCACGAACAATGCCATCAATATCATTACAGGAATTGCCGCAATTGGCGTGATGACTGGTGCATTGGCACTATTTGTGGTTTTGTCTGCCTTTTCTGGTTTAAAAGAATTCAGTTTGTCCTTTACCAACAAATTCGATCCGGATTTGAAAGTGCTTCCCGCTAGTGGTAAAAGTTTTCAATTTGATAAGCAACAGCGCCAAGCTTTGGAAGAAGACGTATCTGTAATTGCGTATTCTGAAGTGGTTGAAGAACGCGTGTTGTTGAGTTTTAAAAACAAAAACATACCGGCATTTATCAAAGGCGTAGATTCTGTGTACTCAAGCGTCAATGCAATTGAAAACAGTATTTTTCTTGGTGAATGGATTGGCGACAATCCGTATCAAGTGGCTTTGGGCAATGATTTGTCTCGGAAGTTATCTACCGGGGTTCGGGATTATTCTGCAGTGCTGAAATTTTATGTCCCCAAACCGGGCAAAGGACAAATCATGGATGTCCGTGATGCTTTTCGTACTGCCAATGCTACGGTGGTCGGGATTTATTCTATCAATGAAGAGTTGGATAAGAAATTTGCCTTTACAGATATTGAATTTGCGAGAAATTTATTGAAAATGAAAGCAGATGAAGTTACTGCAGTTGAATTGAAAATCGATCCTGAAGCAGAACTTGCAAGTACGCGGAAAGAGATTGAAAACATATTTGGTGACACTGTTCAAATTAAAGACAGAATTCAGTTGAACGACAGTTTATATAAAATGCTGAATACAGAAAATCTGGCGGTCTACCTTATCTTTACATTGGTGGTCATCATCGCATTATTCAATGTGATCGGTTCTATTATTATGGCAATATTGGACAAAAGGCAAAACTCGAAAACCTTGAAGCATTTGGGACTTACCAATTTGTCTATACAGCGCATTTTCTTTTTTCAAGGCAGTTTGATGACAGTGTTGGGCGGTGGTTTAGGTTTGCTTTTAGGTGTGATTTTGGTAATGACACAAGTACAATTTGAATGGATTATGATTACGCCAAGTTTAGCTTATCCTGTTGATTTGAAGCTTGAAAATCTATTTATCGTGTTTGTAACAATTTCTGCTTTGGGAATTTTAGCCTCTTATATCGCTTCCAAAAGTGTTCTCAAATCTTTGAAATAGCCTTGTAGGTAAGGCTTAAGAGTAGTTGTAAAATATTAAGAATTGTTTTTTATTTTAATTTGGTAACAAAAATTAATATTGTATTAACATGAATTGAATAATTTTATTTAATTTTGTACTAAATTGAAATGTAGAATACTATAGATTGAAGTTTTAAAATATAAATCAAAAACTATGAAAAACCTAACTAGAAAAACGACATTAAGAAACGCCTTAATATTGGCTGTTTTAACATTAATCACTACGGCTGGATATGCACAATTGCCTCCTGGTTTTGATTCTTCTGTAGAAGATGCAGAATTACCAATTAGCGGTCTTGTCGCTTTAGGTCTTGTTGTTGGTGGCATCATTGGTGTCAAAAAACTTAGAAAATAAATTACGACCATAATATAATTTTAAATTTATTTTATTAAAATCCTTCAGTACTTTTATTAGTTCTGAAGATTTTTGTGTTTCAATATTTCCTGATTGAATTTAAATCAATTTGAGCTCAAATTAATAAATCTTAGAATTCTTCATTTTAAGTAATTGCTTGTGTGTGTTGGCTTAATGCATAACAAAAATTCAAATTAAGAGTAACTATAGAAAATCAGTTTTACCCCTAGCCCTAAAGGGAGTCTGATTTTCCTAGATTTTCCCCTTTAGGGTCGGAGAAAAAATCGAGGAAATTTTGAGAGTAAAATGTTTTTTGAATAAAATTAAGATGAATATTTTCTAAAATTATCAACTATTTCTTAATACTTACTACTCCATACTAATTACTAATTACTTCAACTTTTGTTAACATAATTTAATTTTAAAACTGTATAAATTCTTAAAAAACTTTTGCAACTGCTTGTTTTTGATGTTCCTTTGTTAAGTATACATCTAATTTACAGGCTTTTATTTTGTATTTGATTTTGCTGTTTAGGAATCATTTTGTATTATTGTTAAGTTGTTTAATTATTAACTGACTAAAATTAACATATATGGATAGATTATCACTAGACTTCGCAGGCTTTAATGCCTTTTTATTAAAAATTCAAACACTAATTAAAATTAAGAATTATGAAAATTAAATTACTAAGACTATTTTGCTTAGCCACGTTTATGACTTTATTAAGTTATTCTGGCTATGGGCAATGTGATTACACATTACGAATGATAGATTCATATGGTGACGGCTGGAATGGCAATACCATGGATCTGCTAGTTAATGGAGATGTTGTGTTGGACGGTGTTACTGTTGCTTCGACAGATAATGGAGGCGACTTTAATGAGGTGAATTTTAATGTAAGTACGGATGATGAAATCACAACTGTCTGGAACGGCGGCGGAAGTTTCGCTTCCGAAACATCTTACGAAATCAAAGACCCAAATGGAAATGTAGTAGGCTCAGGGGCAGAAACTTCAATTACCACGGCAATTAGTGCGAGTTGTCCTTCATGCCTGACACCATCAAACCTATTAATAGATAACATCACTACAAATTCTGCAGATGTGTCTTGGGATACTTCAGAAACTTCAGACGGCGGTTATGAATATGTGATCGTGCCAAGTGGGGATGGCGTAGAATCAGGAACTCCGGTTACTGAAACTACAACTTCTGTAAGTGTTTCAGAATTGGAAAGCAACACAGCTTACGATGTGTATCTCAGAACTATTTGTGGCGAAGAAAGCAGTGATTGGACGAGTGCAGTAAGCTTTACTACAGCCTGTGAAGCATTTGGTGATTTTACAGAAAACTTTGACGATGATGCAGAAGATACAGTACCGAATTGCTGGAGTACAATCGTTCAAACAACAAGTGATTTTGCTACAGCAGATATTTATAATCTTTCATCACCAAATTCTGGCGATAATCATTTTAGAATGTATAATTCAGCTGATGCAAGTGCCATCATGTATTTTGTAACTCCAGAACTGACGGATTTGCCAAACGAT